>JAQTXL010000078.1:5819-9786 GCA_028688835.1 Candidatus Nanopelagicales bacterium
TCCGCATCGACTAGGCATGGGCTAGCGTTCGTGAGCCGAGGCACCCGAGGGGATCACGATGAGCCAAGAGAACGTTCCCGACCTGCTGCGCACCCTCGCCGGGTTCACCTGGCGCCTGCTGGTGATCATCGCGGGCATCGGCTTCATCCTGTTCATCGTCAACGGCATCTTCCCCGTGGTGTTCGCACTGTTCTTCGCCATGCTCGTCACGGCGTGGACGAGCCCGGTCATGAACCTCTACAACAAGCTGCTGCCCAAGGTCATCTCGATGATCCTGGCCCTGCTGACGATCATGACGCTCATCGTCGTGATCCTCGGCGTCGTCGTCCGGTCGAGCATCGCCGAGGGCCCGAAGCTGGCCGAGTCGATCACCGCAGGCATCGCTGACATCGAGATCTGGCTCAAGACCGGCCCGCCCGGACTCACCGACGCACAGTTCTCCTCGCTGCTCGGGGAGGTGCAGACTTGGGGCACGAACATCGCCAAGGGCCTGGCCGGCGACGCCTTCGGCGCGCTGGGTTCCATCGGCACCCTCATCATCGCCGCCTCGGTGTTCATCTTCGGCGTGATCTTCTTCCTCATGTCGCCGCAGCAGATCTGGGGCTGGGTCACCGGGTGGATCCCCGCGAACCTGCGCGAGCATGTCGACGTCTCCGGGCGCATCGCCTGGGACTCGATCGCGGGGTACACGCGCGGCATCGTCGTCATCGCCTTCATGGACGCAGTGCTCGTGTACATCGGCCTGCTGATCCTGCAGGTGCCCCTGGCGCCCGCCCTGGCCGCAGTCGTGTTCCTCGGTGCCTTCATCCCCGTGATCGGCGCCCCGATCGCGACCTTCTTCGCGGCCGTGGTCGCCCTGGCCGAGAACGGCCCGGTCACGGCCCTGCTCGTCGTGCTGTTGACCATCGTGGTGGGCAGCTTCGACGGCGACGTCATGCAGCCGCTGGTCATGGGCAAGGCCGTGAACCTGCACCCGATGGCCATCGTGATCGCCATCGCCGCCGGCTCGATCGCCCTCGGCATCGTCGGCGCGCTCATCGCCGTGCCGATCGCGGGGGCGATCTACGGCGTCGCGAAGTACATCACCGGCAGGGATCCCGACAATCCCTACACACCCACAGCACGCTTCGACACCGCCAGCTGACTCAGCAGGCGATGACGGTCCGCTCGCCGGTCTCGCTGTACCAGTAGATCGCGAACTGGTCGAAGGAACGCGCGATCAGGACGGCATCGTCGAGGCTGATGTCCCAGACCAGGAAGCCCGGCTCGCTGAACGTCGCGTCGGCAGAGGAGCCGACCGCAGCCCAGACCTCGTAGCCGGTGAGCACGAGCCGCGCGTGCAGCTGGGCATTGCGTCGATCATTGACAGCCTGGCTGGGGCGCAGGAACCCGGGGTTCCACGCGGTGACGACTGCGCATCGCGACTGGCGCAGCACGCTGAAGAGCGCGGGGTCGCTCCAGGCCTGCTCGTCGTCGTCGATCTGCGGGTCGCGGGCCGACACGATCGCACCCTCGTACTCAGCGAAGAGCGCTTCCCGATCAGCCACCGCGCCAGCGTACTGACGTTTCCTCCGGCGCCCCTGCGTGCGCGTTGGGCGCATGGCAGACTGTTGGACCCAATCAGGGATGGCAACGTGGTCAGCGGGGTGCAGTGGACGAGTCACTGAGGTTCGAGCAGGACTATGTCGACCACTGCTACGCGCTGCTCGCGTCGTATGTCGCCCACCTGGAGCAGCGCATCGGCGCGACGACCACGCAGCTGAGCACCGGCACCGGCCAGGACGAGCTGGAGCGCGAGGCGATGCTCGACAACCTCACGCACCAGCTGCGGCAGGCGCGTGCCTCCGACACCCGGCTGTGCTTCGGCCGCATCGACGGCGAGCTGGGCAGCCACCACATCGGCCGCATCGGCCTGCGCGACGCCTCCGGCGACCCCGCGCTCATCGACTGGCGCGCCCCGAACGCCGCGCCGTTCTACCAGGCCACGTTCGCGAACCCGCTCGGCGTCCAGCTGCGGCGCAGGATCGTGCTGCGCGGGCGCACCGTGACCCACGTCGAGGACGAGGTCCTCAGCGACCCGACACTGACCGAGTCGCGCGCAGCCGCAGCCTCCCTCGACGCCCCGCGCGACGGGCGCATGGGCGACATCATCGCGACCATCGCCGCCGACCAGGACGCCATCATCCGCAGCCCGCTCAACCAGCTCACGGTCGTGCAGGGCGGGCCGGGCACCGGCAAGACCGTGGTGGCCCTGCACCGGGCTGCCTGGCTGCTCTACACCTACCGCGACAAGCTCGCGCGCGACGGCGTCCTCGTGGTGGGCCCCTCCCCCACGTTCCTGCACTACATCGACCAGGTGCTCCCGAGCCTGGGCGAGACCGACGTCGTGCTGCTCACCCCCGGACAGCTCGTGCCGGGCATCGACGCCCGCCAGCACGATGCCGATGACGTCGCTGCCATCAAGGGCGACCTGCGCATGGCACAGGTGGTCGCCAACGCGGTGCGCCTGCGTCGCCGGATCCCGCGCGAGGACTTCAGCATCACCATGGAGGATCGCTCGGTCGTCACCATCAGTGCCAAGCAGCTGGCCGACGCCGAGCGCTCCGTCCATCGCTCGACGAGCTTCCACGCAGGCCGTGAGACCTTCCTGACGCGCGCCCTCGACTCCCTCGCCGGCTTCCGGGCACGCCAGCGCGGCGAGGATGCCAGCGACGCCGAGGTGCGCCGCGACCACGTCAGCGAACTGGTCGAGGACCGGCATGTGCGGCGCGAGCTCAACCTCATGTGGATGCCCATCGCACCGGAGGTGCTGGTGCGCCGGCTGCTCACGGATGCCGACCGGCTTGCAGCTGCCGCGGACCGCGTCCTCACCTCCGCTGAGCAGCGGCAGATCCTCAAGGCCAGCGACGAGCCCTGGACCATCGACGACGTGCCGCTCATCGACGAGGCCGCTGAGCTGCTCGGCCCCTGGGACCCGGACGCCGGCCGCATCAATGCTCGCGAGGCGGCTGAGCGGCGCCACGAGCTGGCCCACGCCGCCCAGGCCCTGGACAACACCGACATGGGCGGCTGGATCGACGCGGCCGGCCTCGTCGGCCGGATGGGCTCGGCAAGTGAGCGCCAGTCGGTCGCCGAGCTGGCCGCGATGGACCGCACGTGGGTCTACGGGCACATCGTCGTGGATGAGGCGCAGGAGCTGTCGAAGATGGCCTGGCGCGTGCTGGCCCGTAGGGCCACGCGCAAGTCCATGACCATCGTCGGCGACGTCCAGCAGACGAGTCATCCGGCCGGTGCGCGCGACTGGGAGGAGGCGCTCGGCGGCGTGCGCGGCTCGATGGACCTGCACGTCCTCACCGTCACCTACCGGATCACGCAGCAGGTGGCCGATGTCGCCACCGCGCTGCTCACGGCAGCCGGCGGCGACGCGCCGGAGCTGCATCCCGTGCGCGAGGGCGCACCGGTACTTGAGCACGTGTCGCTCCGGCTGAGCTCGCGCACCTCGTGCTCGACACCGTGCGCGCAGTCGCCGGCCGCGCCGCGGTGATCGTCCCCGACCAGCAGTTCGACGCCGTGGCCGAGGCGCTCATCAGCGCGGGCGACGCCTTCGGGCTCGGCGACCATGCGCTGGACGCCCAGGTGGCCATCCTCACCGCCCGCGACACCAAGGGGTTGGAGTTCGATGTGGTGTTCGTGGTCGACCCGTCAGCGATGGCGCTCCAGGGCCGTCGCGGCGCCGACCTCTACGTGGCCGCCACTCGCGCCACGCAGGTCATGCACCTGGTGCGGTGGCGCTAGGCCGACAGGTGCCTGCTGAGGAAGGCAGCGCGCTGCTTGAACACCCGCGCGACCAGCTCGGGCGTGACCAGCTCGAAACCGTGCGGCGCGCCGTGCCGAAGATGGAACTCGACCTCCACACCGGCGGCGCGCAGGTGCTTGGCGAAGTCCTCGTCCTCCTCGCGGAACAGGT
>JAQTXL010000079.1 GCA_028688835.1 Candidatus Nanopelagicales bacterium
GGTCCTGATCGTCTCGGTGACCTCGAGCAGGAGATCGACGGGCAGCCGGACCCAGCCGACGTGCATGCGCATCTCCAGGCGCTCGAAGGCGTAGGCCATGAAGTCGGCGACGGTGCGGACGGGGAGCTCGTCAGGAAGCGTGCCCATGGCCTGCTCCGGATGCTCAGGCTCGACGCTGATCGCCTCGAAGGCGGTGACGTGCACGGCGCGGTGCTCGTCATAGGCCTGCATGAGCTGATCGCGCGTCATCGTCGCGGGAACGGCGAGCGCGGTCACCGTGCGTGTGCCGAACCCGTGGAAGTCGACATCGACGGCGAGCACCCACCACTTGACCGGGTCGATGCCGAGCAGCAGCTCAATGCGCGCGAGGTCGATGTTGTTGGCACGCACGGTGCCCATCCACTCATCGACCTCGGTGATGTCGGTCTCGAAGTACTGCGCGCCCAAGACTGCTCCCTTGTGAGGCATGCCTGTGTTGCAAGTGTGCAGACAATCCTGCCAAGGACACAACCCGGCAGGTGCCGCGGGCACCCCATGCCGGCGCCCGCACGGGCATCATGGGCCGTGCCGGTTACCTCCGTGTTTCCGCGCGACGGCAGCACCTGGGGGCTCCTGGCCTCAGTGCGGTCAACACGTGAACGACAGGGCGCCGGTTGGATAGCCTCCTGGACATCGTCACGACGTCGCGTGACGGGGGAGCACGGGGGCGGGCGAGCGCGGTGACCCAGCAGGTCGAGGTCTTCCACAGCTGGCGCCGCAACAACTACGCGGCGACGCTCGCGGTGGCCCTCGTGGCGACCACGTTCTCCTTCACGGCACCGTTCCTGCCCCTCTATCTCGAGGGGCTCGGCGACATCTCGGGGCCCGAGGCGGCCATGTGGGCGGGCATCGCGACCGGGCTGGGCGGCTTCTTCATGTTCGTGGCCGGGCCGATCTGGGGCGCCCTCGGCGATCGGTACGGGCGCAAGGCGATGCTCGTGCGGGCGTGCTTCGGCGGTGCCTTGGGACTGCTGCTCATCGGACTGGCCACGAGCGTGTGGCAGATCGTCGTGATCCGAGCCTTCATCGGCTTCATGGCCGGGGCAGGGCCCGCTGGCATGGCACTGGTGTCGGCCAGCACGCCCCCGGAGCAGATGTCCCGCTACCTGGGGCGGTTCCAGGGAGGCGTCATGGTGGGCACCGGCGCCGGCCCGGTCATCGCATCGGTGCTCATCGCCATGTGGAGCTACCGCACCACCTTCATCATCGGCGGCGTGCTCATGTTCTCCGGCACGGTCGTCGCAGCCCTGATGATCCGTGAGCCGAAGCATGTGCCCGTGACTGCGGCCTCGCGTGCCAAGGCGTCCGGCTTCCGGTCCATCATCGCCTCACCCATCGCTCGATCCGCGCTGATCCTGGTGCTGCTGCTCGGCCTCGCGGCGCCGATGATCCAGCCGATCCTGCCGACCTTCGTCGTCACCCTGCTCCCTGCGGATGCCGATGCGACCACGATCATCGGCTGGCTGTTCTTCGCGATCGCGGTGAGCAGTGCGATCGGCGCGGTCTATGCGGGGCGCATCCTGACGCGCATCGCGCACACCCGCATCCTCCTCGTCGCATCGATCGGCATCGCGGTCTTCCTGATCCCGATGATCTTCGTGCACAACATCGGGGTGTTCGCGCTGCTGCTCATCGGCATGTCGCTCTTCGGCGGGGTCCTCGCCACCGGCAGTGCATCGCTCCTGCCGACCCTGGTGTCCGCGGCCGCGCTGAGTGCGATCTTCGGGCTGTACCAGAGCGTGCAGGCGCTGTCGGGCCAGATCGCGCCGGCCCTGGGTGGGATCATCGCCGTCCAGCTCGGCTACCCGTGGGTCTTCGCCATCGCGGCGCTGACTCTGCTGCTGCTGGGCCTGCCGATGTACGCCGTGTTCGGGCGCGTGGTGCGCACGCATGGCAACGACCCCGACCTGGTGCAGGCGCCCGACCGGGTTCGCTGAGGCAGGTCTTGGTCTGCGTCACCGCCAGTGTGCGACGGGCGCGAGCGTCTCGCGCAGGCCCATCATCTCGCTGAACAGGGTGACGATCGCCGGATCGAAGTGGGTCCCGGACTCGCTCCTGATGATGGCCATCGCCTCGTCGTGTGTGCGACTGGCATGGTAAGGACGGAATGCGGTGACGGCGTCGTACACGTCGACGACGGCGAAGAGGCGGGCGGCATACGGGATCGCGTCGCCGCTGAGGCCGCGCGGATAGCCGCTGCCGTCCCACTGCTCATGGTGACAGTGCGGGATGTCGAGCGCGTCATGCAGGAAGGAGATCGGTGCGAGCATCCGCATCGCATTCTCGGGATGCTGCTTGATCAGCGCCCACTGGGCGTCGTCCAGACGTCCGGGGTGGGACAGCACTGACTCGGGCACGCCGAGCTTGCCCACGTCGTGCAGCAGTGCCCCGCGGTAGATGGTGCGCAGCTCGGTGGTCGGGATGCCCGCGTGCTGCGCGAGTCGCAGGGTCAGGTCGGCCACCCGCTGCGAGTGCGAGGCCAGCTGCGACTCGCGGGCATCCATGGCCAGGGCCCAGCCGAGGATGGTCTCGTCCCAGGCGTCCTCGAGCGCGGCGTGCTCGGCATTGAGCTTGATCACGTAGAAGCGCAGCGCAAGGAACAGCACGGCAGACGTCACGACCACGTAGGCGATGCCCTTGAGCGACTGCGCCGTGGTCCGTGCGGCCGCATCGGTGAAGATCGCATCGACGACCTGGTCGGAGGCGAAGATCCACACCAGCGACACGAGCACGAAGACGGCGACGAGCTTGAGGGGCACCCGCTTTGCGGCGCGGCTGGTCGTGTCATCGGGGAAGTCGAAGGCGTGCAGGTCCACGCTGCCGTCGCTGCTCATGCTCATGGCATGGCATCCCTCCGAGAGGCACAGCCGGATCAGGTGCCGGTGCTGCTTCGAAGGTACGCCTGTGCCGCATGATGCGCCAGTGTCGGAAATACACCCGGCACCGCCGACCGCTGGCTACGTTGGGAGCATGACCGCGAGCGTGGCCTTCACGGCGCGCCTGATCGGCGTGGACGGCGGCTCCTGGGTGTTCGCGCCAGTGCCTGACGAGCACGCCCCCGACAGCGCCGGTGCCTGGGGCCGCTGCCCCGTGCTGGCGACGGTCGACGGGCACGTGTGGGCGACCAGCGCCTGGCGGGACTCCCGGCGCGGGTGGCTCCTGCCGGTGCCCAGGGCGATCCGAGCGGGCAAGGGGCCCGGTGATCCGGTGACGGTCGTCATCGAGGAGGACCCGAGCCGACCCTGGTCGCGCTAGGCCCGATAGCCGTAGTAGCGGTTCAGGCTCAGCCAGGTCTGGGGGATCCCAGGTGCGCGAGCCGCGATGGTGCACGAGCCGTGACGCTTGAACTTGAACACCACGGCGCCGAGGACGGTCGACGCGACCTTGCAGCGGCTCGTGCCTGACGTGACGTACCACGACACTGGTGCTCCGGTGTTCGTCAGCAGTCCGGGATCTGCGAGCCGGTACCAGCGCCCGAAGGCCACGCGACCCGGTGCGGGGGCCTTGGGGGCGATCGTCTGCACGCCTGCCGCCAGCGCGATCGTGTTGCGCTGCGTGGCGGGGAGATACGCGGCACTGCCGGAAGTGGAGGCCGTCAGGGCGCAGGTGCCCGACCCGGCACGGGCGGTGACGGTGATGCCCGACACCGTGCATGAGCCGGTGACGGCCAGGCTCACCGGCAGGCCTGAGGTCGACCGGGTGTTGAGCGTCACGGATCCCTGGTTCCGCAGCACGTAGCCCGCATTCGGCACCCATGCAGCGCCCGAGTTCGAGGGCAGCAGCGTGATCCGGTCGGTCTGCCCGGCCGGTGTCGGCTGGCCGATGGTGACGACCTGGGCTGCGCTTCCGTCGACGCTCACGCCGGTGCTCGAGTAGTTGGCCTTGATCGTGAAGGAGCCCGTGGTGGTCGGCGTCCACGCAGTCGTCGCAGCGCCCGACACGAGCGGCCTGACGTCGATCACCGTCGAGCCGACGTAGAACGTCACCGTGCCCGATGACGTCGATGGGCTCGCCGTCGCGGAGATGGTGATTGCGGTGCCGGGGGTGCCGGTCGTCGGCGCGCTGAGGGCCAGGTTGGATCCGGATGCGGTCACGGTGGTGCTGGTCGTGGCGCTCTCGGAGCCGAGGGTGCTGGCATCGGGCAGGTACACGGCCCGGACTGAGTAGGTCTGGGCCGTTGCCGGCATGAGGATGCTCACGGATGCTGCGCCAGCTGCATTCAGCGCCTTGGTCTCGATCGGGGTCCCATCGCCCTTCTGGAAGGTGACGGTGCCGGTGGGCACGTACGCGCCGCCGGTCTTGACCGTTGCGGTGAAGTCGACTGCCGACGAGACCTTCGCCATCGCCGGAGCCGTGACGACTGTTGTGGTGGCTGCCTTCGCGATGACCACCGTCGTGGCGGTCGATGTCACTGTCTGCGTGCCGTCAGTGGTGGCGAAGACCGCATACAGGGCTGTTGAGCCAGCCTTGGCCGGAATCCAGGCGACTGGCTCCGACACGCCGGCATCGGTCACCGGAGCAGTGCCGATGAGCGTGCCGGGTGCGGCGTAGTAGGAGAGCGAGCCCGGCTTGAGGGCTGCCGACGCATCGGCGATGGTGGCGCGCAGCGGGATGGTGACGCCGACGGTGCCCCCGGTGGGGGTGAAGGCGATGACCGTGGCGGCATGCGCATTGGGCACCACCAGGGCGAAGGAGGCGAGCACGAGGGCGAGCGTCGCCAGTCCGGAGATCCAGGTGATCCGGCGGCTGGACGTCGTGGTGATCAGGAGCGGTGCTGCTGGACGGTTCGACATGCCTGCACGGTAGGCACGCGCAGCCGTGCGCAGAAGTGTCGTTATGCGATCTTGATCAGATCGAATCCGAATCGTGATGTCGCATGAGGGGCCGACCACGACCGACCAGAATGGTGCCGTGGCGGATCCTGCGGTTCGGGTGCGCGGACTCAGTGTGTCCCTGGGGTCGGTGCGTGCCCTGCGCGATGTCAGCGTCGACTTCCCTCGAGGGACCATCACCGGCCTGCTCGGCCCCTCCGGCTCCGGCAAGACGACGCTCATGCGCACGATCATCGGGACCCAGCGTCCTGGCGCGGGGCAGGTCGAGGTGCTGGGGTCACGTGCCGGCACGCGTGCGGCGCGCGCACAGGTCGGCTACATGGCGCAGTCACCGGCGCTGTACTCCGACCTGACTGTGTACGAGAACCTGCAGTACTTCGCTGCGATCCTGCGGTGCGTCGATGCCCGGATCGACGAGGTGATCGATCTGCTCGACCTGTCGCCGCGGCGCTCGGCGATGGTCAGGGACCTCTCCGGTGGCGAGACCAACCGTGTCTCCCTAGGTGTTGCGCTCCTGGCCAGGCCCGGGGTGCTGGTGCTCGACGAGCCGACGGTCGGCCTCGATCCGCTCCTGCGTCGCTCGCTCTGGCAGGTCTTCCGCAGGTGCGCCGACGACGGTGCCGCGCTCGTGGTGTCCAGTCATGTCATGGACGAGGCCGAGCGATGCGATCGGCTCGTGCTCCTGCATGGCGGCAGCGTGATCTTCGACGGGACGCGATCGGCCCTGGCCGACCAGGCGGGCTCGGGATCGCTCGAGGATGCGTTCATCGCGCTCGCATCGCAGGAGCGGTCATGAGTTGGCACTGCACGAGCGCCACCGTGCGGCGGATCCTCGCGCAGATCCGGCACGATCGCCGCACGCTCGCGCTGATCTTCGCCCTGCCCACAGTGCTCATGGGCCTGCTCGCCTGGATGCTGATCGAGTCGCCGGGCGCCTTCGACATCTGGGGCGCGGCGATCCTGGGCATCTTCCCGCTCATCGTCATGTTCCTGGTCACCTCGGTCGCGACCCTACGCGAGCGCACCAGCGGCACGCTCGAACGGCTCATGGCCATGACGATCGGGCGCGGCGACATCGTCGGCGGCTACGCGATCGCGTTCTCGCTGCTTGGCATCGCGCAGGCGGTGATCGTCTCCGCCTTCGCCTTCACGCTGTTCGGCCTGAGCATCCCGGGTTCGGTCGTGCTGGTGGCAGGAGTGGCGGTCGTCGATGCCCTGCTCGGCACGGCCCTGGGCCTGGCGGCGAGCGCGCTGGCCCGCACGGAGTTCCAGGCGGTGCAGATGATGCCGCTGATCCTGTTCCCGCAGCTGTTCCTGTGCGGGGTGCTGGTGCCCCGCGAGCAGCTGCCGCAGGTGCTGGAATGGATCTCCCTGGCCATGCCGCTGACGTACGCGGTGCAGGCGGCGCAGGCCGCAGTCGCGAGCACGACCATCACGGTCGACTACGCGGTGAACCTGGGCATCGTGGTCGCCTGTGCGCTCGTGGCGCTGGTGGTGGGCGGACTGACCCTGCGGCGGAGCACGCGCTGAGGTGCGCGCCGCGTCACGGATGCTGATGAGCCGCTGGCGGTGGCCAGCGCACTAGGGTCCCTGCATGTCCAGGATCCGCCTTGTCGCACCAGCCGTCGCCCTCGTCCTGATCGCGAGCGCCGCGTCACTCGCCTACGTGCAGGCCCAGCCGGAGGCAGGCGCCGCGCGTGCAGCGGCCGTCGGCGCTGGGCAGCCCTACCGCGAGCCCGTGGTGCTGAGCTCGAGCAACGGCGTCCTGGAGGTCACCCTCACCGCGAAGCAGGGACAGGCGACCTTCGACACCGCAGCCGGTCCGGTGAGCAATGCCCTCCTCTTCAGCTACTCACTCGAACGAGGGGCCGCATCGAACGGCCAGTCGACCGGCAGCAACCTGTACCCGGGACCGACCCTGCAGGTGAATCCGGGCGAGACGCTGATCGTGCACATGGCCAACAGCCTCGCGGCGCTCACGATCAAGGACTACAGCGACCCGATGTTCACGCCCAAGGGCAAGGCCGTGCCGCTGTACCCGAAGCAGCTCACTGCGTCGCCGTTCAACAACCACACGCATGGCCTGCACGTGAGCCCGGCCGGCAACTCCGACAATGTGCTGCTCAACATCCCGCCGGACATGGCCAACACCTACACCTACGCCATCCCGACCGACCATCCGCAGGGGCTCTACTGGTACCACAGCCACCGGCACACCCTGACCGACGCGCAGACCTACCGCGGGCTCATGGGCATGCTGAGCATCGGCCGACCCGATGGCGGCATCCCGGCCGTCACCCAGGCGAAGCTGCCCGTGCGCTCCATGGCGCTGCAGTACAACTACGTGTTCAACCGAGCAGGCGGGCAGACCGTCCTCAACAACGCCTACTGGCCCGCGAACCTCAGCACGCTCAAGAAGGCGTCGGCGAAGGCCCTGGCCGACGGCACCTACGAGCCCAAGCTCACGCCGATCAACTTCACCGACAGCAAGGTCGGCACGCAGTACTTCACCGCCTGGTACGACGGGCCGCTGTCGGTCGACAACAACCGCGGCGTCTTCCAGTACATGCCCTCGAACCTGCAGTCCTTCACGAGCGCGGATGGCAAGGTCGTGATCCCCGCGAACGCCAGCCTGCCTGAATCGCAGCGCGATGTGCAGTACACCGTGAACGGCCAGTTCCAGCCGGTGATCGCAACCCCGCCGGGCCAGACCGAGATCTGGGTGCTCGGCAACTTCAGCGATGCCGCGTACATGCGCGTCGCAGTGACCAAGACCACCACGGGGGAGGCCATCCCGCTCACGATCGTGGGCCAGGACGGCAATCCGTACACCACCGTGCAGGCACCGGCCATCGGCACGGACAACACCCTGCTGATCCCGCCGGCGACGCGCTACGCGATCGCGGTGACGATGCCGGCGGTCGGCGGGCTCAAGCTGGAGATGCCGCCGGTCGCCTCGGGCAGCTCGGCCACGACCAGCAACCCGGGCATCCTCTACACGAACAACGGGACCAGGAACTCCCCGGCAGTCACCGGCCGCATCACGGTGAACCCCGCCAATGTCAGCTTCATGGACGGCTTCTTCGACTACCCGACCCAGACGCTGCTGACGGTGCAGCCTGCGTCCGGCACCGGGACCACGGTGCCGTTCGCGCCGGGACAGCCGCTTGGCGCGTACACCTCCTTCGACGACCTCTCGGGAGTCAAGCCGGATGTGACCCGCACGCTGGTCATCAACGGCGGGTTCACGAACCAGTGGACCAATGCCAACGACCCGAACACCTTCGCCTACCAGTTCGATGGCAACCAGTTCCCGAACATCCCGCTCCTGCAGCCGCGGCTCAACACCAGCGAGCAGTGGAACTTCGTCAACACCAACAATGACCAGCACCCGATCCACATCCACGTCAACGACTACCAGGTCACGGACTATGTGGATCCCGTGGCCAAGGTGCACCTGACGAACCTGCCGTTCGGCCAGGACAACCAGAACACGCCAGCGCCGCTGTTCGATGCCAAGGGCAATGTGGCAGCGCCTGGTCGGATGTCGCTGCGCACGGAGTTCAAGCAGTTCATCGGCGCCTATGTCGTGCACTGCCATCGACTCAACCATGAGGACAACGGACTCATGGCGATCATCAACGTGATCCCGGAGGTGACGGCCTATGCCGTCGCGGTGCCCGGCAGCGGATCGACGCCTACGCGCGTCACCATCTACAACCAGGCGACACGCAGGCCCATTGCCACCGTGGCGCCTGCCGGCGCAGGCAGCGGACCGGTCGACGTGGCCATGGGTGACGTGAACGGCGACATGATCCTCGACCTCATCGTGGGCAGCGGGCCGGGCGCAGAGCCGCGCGTGCGCGCGCTCTCCGGTGCTGCAGACGCCAGCGGCGCCAGGTTCGCGACCGTGCTCATCGACACCCTGGTGTTCCCATCGTCCTTCCGCGGTGGCGTGCGGGTGGCCTCTGCCAACATCGACGGCACCCAGGGCGGCGACAGCATCGTCGTGGGGTCGGGCGTCGGCATGCCGGCGACGGTCAAGGTGCTCGCGTCTGGCCTGAGGGCAGGCAAGGCCGCGGACTTCGCCGAGTGGCGTCCGTACGGCGCCTTCAGCGGCGGCGTGAACGTGGCCACCGGCCTGGTCGACGCCAGTGGCCGCGCGTCGATCGTGACCGCCCCGGGAGCCGGGATCGCCCCGCTGGTGAAGACCTACGTGTTCGACCTGTTCACCGCAGCGCCGAGCGCCGCCGGCCACGGTCACGCCGCCAGTGCGGCACCCGCAGGCGCACCCATGCAGACGGCCAGCTTCCTGGCCTTCGAGTCCACCTACCGCGGCGGCGTGAGCGTGGCAACCGGGTGGGTCGCTGCGAAGGACGGCGGCTTCTCGCGCATCATCGCGGGCCGTCAGTCCGGGTCAAGCCAGGTGGCCGTCTTCAGCAGCGGCTCGGCGCTCGATGGCAGCCCGAAGATGTACCTGATGTCGCCCAGCGACATGTCGATGGACGTCGCCTTCACCCGATCTGCGCTGTTCACTGCCTTCCCGGGGTCCACGCGTGGCGTCGATGTCGCGACCAGTGCGAACCCGACATCTGCCGACCTGCTCGTGAGCGGCGGCTCAGGGACACGAGGCGAGGTGGCGACCTTCACCCTCGGTCGTGCGAACACCAAGGCCAAGGCATGGACGGCGACGCGCGTGCACGTCGCCCAGTCCGCGGGAGCCATCAGCGGTCTCGGCGGGCAGTAGCCGAGCCACGAGACAGCGATGGCGGTGCCGCCCCATTGGGGCGGCACCGCCATCGACGTGCTTGGTCCCTACAGGATGTGGAGCATCTCCTGGTAGGTCGGCAGCGGCCAGAGGTCATCGGCGACGACTCCCTCAAGTGAGTCCGCCGCAGCTCGGACCTCGG
>JAQTXL010000004.1 GCA_028688835.1 Candidatus Nanopelagicales bacterium
CCCCGCGCCGACTCCTGCCCCAGCACCCGTGCCTGCCGGTCCGTCCACGCGCACGATCTACGTCTGCCCGAGCGGATTCACCGACGCCGGATCGCTGTGCAACAAGACCATGACCTACACGTTCCACTCAGTGACCACCACCAGCCCCTACAGCTACCACCAGCAGTTCATACAGACCGGCTCACACGTGAACTACTCCGCCTCACCCAATGGCGGCACCTACTACGCCAAGGACAAGTGGAACCCCACTGACGGCAGCGCCGAGGGCTACTACGCCGTCATCCCTGACGGCTACTACGCGACCGTGAAGGACGCACCTCCTGCCGGGTACACCGACAACGGCTCGGCCTACAGCAAGACCGAACTCGTCAAGGACACCGCTCCGGCCGGATACAGCGACAACGGCACCGCCTGGGTCACAACCGCGGCCAAGGTCGCCCAAGAAGTCCCCGCGTAGTCGACAGACCCAACCTCAGTACGCCAACCGCTTCAACCTCACAGACAAGGCACCGTCATGCACAACCACGAACTGCAACCCCTGATCAACGACCCCGACCTGAGCACCACCGCAGCCGCCCGCGCCCTGCTGGCCCTGGCCAAGAGCGTGTCGCGCGGCGACCCGGATATCGCCGGAGACGTCACCATCCTGCTCACCGAGCGCCTCAAACCAGGCGGATCCATCTATACCCGCCTTGGTACCCACGCCAACCCCGCCGCCCTGCTGACCATCGCAGCCAAGAACGCCGCCGCCCAAGCCCACGAATCCGCCGGCCGCCACAAGCGCGTCATCCCCCTGACCGACGATGGGGACCTGGCCGCCATCGAACCAGCCCCATCCCCGTACTCCCCGACCTTCGGAATCTTCGACCTCCTCGGGGACCTCGGCTGGACGATGGCACACCTGGAGATGCTGGCCATCCCCCGCAAGCGACCCGGGCGCTGCGTGCACCCAGGCATCGAAGCCGCCCTGGAACGCGTCGCGACCTGCTTCGGGATCCCCGTGCGCTGCCCCGGCTGCCCTACCGACATGGAGCTGCTGCGCCTAGACCTGCGCGGCCCCACGTCCTGGCCCCACCTGGTGCCCGTGCTCCTGGAATGGGGCTGGGACCACGACGTCATCACCCTGATCACGACCTCGCCGGCCAATATCGCCCAGTGGCGCGACCTCGACATCCGACCACCGGCCCGCCAAGAGCGCCGCATGGTCGAAATCGCCCGCAAGATGCGCGTCGAACCATGGCTACTGCAGGACTCCCAAGCCATCCGCGACTCCGTGCGCAGCGCCCGCAGCACCGCACCCCGCATCCACATCCCCACACCCCAAGGGTGGGGAGCCTGCGAGAAGGCGTCGTAAATGCCAACTACCAAGGGGCTGGGGCCGTTGACAAGACAGCACCGTCAACTGGCCCCACCCGGAGGTACCCATGACCAGCCACCCGCCCCACAGCACCCAACCGACCCCCATCGACGCACTCGACATCGTCAGCGCCCTGCGCAACTGCGACCCACATCAGCTGGCCGCGGCCCTGGCCCGCTGCCCCGACCCAGCCTTGACCCACCTGGCCCAAGCAGTCCTGGACGCCGCCACCCGCAAAGCCAGCTACCCTCCGGCACAAGTCATCGCCGAAGCCGACGCCCTGCTCTACCAAGTCCTATGCGCGCCCGTCGCCGACGCCAACCCCACCGGCATCACCATCGACCCAGCCACCTACGCCCGACATACCGGCGCCAGCCTCGCCGAAGCCGAACGAGTCCTGCGGGACATCGCCATAGACGAATCCCAGGCCTGCGACCAACTGCTGGCCTCCGGCGTAGAGCCCAACTTCACGATCGAGCAAGCGCAGGTCCAGGACTGCATCAGCAAGCTGCGAGCGGAGGGACAGGTCCCTACTCGCCAGCTCGTTCGGGTCCATGCCACTGCCGTAGCTGTGTCCGCAATGCGCCCAGACGAGGGCGACCAACCGATCATCTACCCGCCAGATACAACGCTGAGCCCTCGACTCGTGAGCCCATCGCCTAAAGTGCACGTCCTGCTGTGGCTGGACCGTATGGACGCCAACCCACCATCAGTCGGCATACTCGAGGAACGCATCGACTACCTGCGCAGCGCCAAGTACGCCATGGGCCGGGCAGCGAGAACAGTTGGCGAGATGGCACATCGTCCCGACGGCCTCAGTTCGGCGACATCCAATCTCAGGCCATTCGAACCGCCATTTCAGCTGGCAGGTTGAGATGACTGCTCCCACAACAGATACGAGTATCGACAGGCTTCTGACAATCGATCAAGCAGCGGAGATTCTGGCTGTCAACACACGCATGATTCGCCGACTAGTCGAGAGCCGACGCATCGCCTTCGTCAAAGTTGGTAGGCATGTGCGCTTCCGCGAGTGCGACCTGATGTCGTCCGTGCAGGCTTGGACAATTCAACCTGCCGGCAGAGCACGCCAGTAAGTCCACCGGTTGCCCACGATGTAGAAACGGGGGGGTTCCTCCAGCACTGCGGTGCGTTCATCATTGCTGGTGATGGGCTGCCGGTAGGCGCAGTGTGCATGGTGAATTCAAGTAGGGGGCGCCAACAAATGAGATGTTCCTGACCATCGAGCAGGCTACAGGGGTCGTCGCCTTGAATGAGCGAATGGTGCGCCGTCGCGTGGAAGAGCGACGCCTCGCGTTCGTCGACGTTGGACGACGTGTGCGCTTCAGGGAGTCGGATTGAGCGGAGGCGATGCGGGCCTGGACGATCCAGCCTGCGGCACGCGGGCGCTGAGCATCTTCCGTGGCTGAACCGGCCGGCAGGATCCAGTTCAGGAAGGTGGATCATGACTGTGGACGCATCCATTGCTGCTTCGGGCGCGGGAGAAGTCCATCCTCCATTTCAAGTGTGTGCCGCCGTGCCGACGCGAAACTCCCCGAATCATGTAGCTCCCAGGGCCGCGACAGTCGAGGCGAGTTCTCTCCGTCGCAGGCGCGAGGAAGAATATGGCCCGGCTCCATCCTCCGTGACGCTACGCTCGCAGGGTGACCCGAGTGAGACCCCGCGCGCGCGTCGCGTCCGGGCAAGAGAAGGTGGTCATCGCTCGCAGTGGAAACCGCTGCGCTTACCCCGACTGTCGTGCCGAACTCGTCTTTGACGCCGACGCCGAGGGCGACCAGCCAAAGGTCGTCGGCAAGGTGGCGCACATCGCTGCAGCTAGTCCGGGTGGTCCGAGGTATGACGCCTCGATGACGGATGCTCAACGCAGCTCAGCCGAGAACCTCATCTACTTGTGCGGGCCGCATCACGACGCCGTCGACTCGCAACTAGACAAACACACGGTCAAGTATCTGCATGACGCCAAGGTCACGCACGAGTCGGCAGTCGCTCGGGCGGTAAAGAACGCTCTCGGAAACGTGACCTTCGAGGAACTTGGTGTGATCTGCGGGGCCATCTCAAGCGCACCCGACCCAAGCCAGGCCACAACAGTCGAACTCGCGCTACCCATCCAGGACAAGATCACGCTGAACGAGCTCGGGGCGGTGAGCGCGGAACGCATCTCAGCGGGTCTTTCCCAGGCCTCGCGCGTTGCTGAGTTTATTGCCTTCCAGCAACAGACCTCGTCGAACTTCGGCCGCAGACTCGTCAGTTCCTTCAAAGCCGAGTACTTCGCCGCAGAGGCCGAGGGCCTCGATGCCGACGGCATCTTTGACAGCCTGGTACTCACCGCCTACGACAACTCAGGTCCCCGTCAGACGCCTACAGTGGAGGCAGCTGCTCTAGCAGTCGTCGCTTACCTATTCGAGATTTGTGAGATCTTCCGCCGTGAGTGACCTCTACCCCGACAAGTTCACGCCTATCGAGCGAACAGTGGTGGGCGAGAGCGCCTTGCTCCTCGGTCTGCTCCGGGGGCGCGCCATCAGCATCGGGCAGCTTTTCGTCGAATTCCGCGACGTCGCGCCGACGACCACATATGACGCCTTTGCTCTGGCACTCACATTCCTTTACGGCGCGGGAGCAGTCACGCATCGAGATCAGATCGTGACCGTGCCCTGATGCTCCTCCGCATCTCGACCAACAAGGAGGAGTTCAAGCCGATTGACTTCAAGCCCGGCTTCAATGCCATCGTGGCGGAGCGCGCTACGGATTCGACTGATCAACACAGCCGGAACGCCCGAGGGAAATCAACACTACTCATGCTGGTGAACTACGCACTCGCGGGCAACCTAAACAGCGCTCTTCGTCCGCTTGCCGCAGACGGCTGGGAAGTGAGCCTTGGTCTTGAGATGTTCGGTGGTCAAGTAACGGCGACTCGCGCACTCGCTCGTGGCACGAAGCTCAGGATCGACGCTACCGGCCCCGCGAACGAGGTCATGCGACCGTACCTCTCCGAGGGGCAGATCTCGGTCGCAGATTGGAAGGACCTACTCGGTCTCGCGCTGTTCCGCCTCGAGCCCGCCGAACAAGAGATGACAAGCGGACTATCCGCGCGCACATTGCTTTCTTATGTCATTCGAACAGAGCCCTCTAAGGACCCCCTAAAGATCGTGGCGCAACAGTCAGCGACGAGTAGTCGCGAGCACGTCTCCTACCTGCTCGACTTGGATTGGACGGTCGTGCACGAACTGGCCGGGATCAAGACTGGACTAGAGCAGCTCAAGCAGATTAGGGCGGCGGCTAGCGATGGGCTCATGTCGACGTTGCGGCCTGAAGCCGACCTGCTGCTGGAACGTGCCGCTCTAAAGGGTGAGCTCGACGAATGGGAGGATCGGATCTCTGGTTTCCGTGTGCTCGAAGACCCGAACTCGCTCGTCATCCGAGCCGATGAACTGACGGCAAGCATCTCGGTGCTGAGGGACGAAGCTGTGGTGGATCAAAGAATGCGACAACTCTATCGGGCATCGCTCGATGAAACCCCGAACGGTCTATCCGTTCAGACAGCCTCGGTCGAAGACCTCATTTCCGACGCTGGGCTTGTACTTGCGGAAGGGTTCATCCGCCAGGCCGAAGACGTTCGTGATTTCCATGCCGAGCTACTGAGGAACAGGCGCGCCTACCTCCACTCAGAGGTAGAACGACTCAACGCCCGGATCGCGGAACAAGCAGATGAGCTGGCCCGCCTCGACTTGCAACGCGATGCCCTGCTCCGAACGCTTCAGGCGGGTGGCGCCCTAGAGGAACTCGATGCGATGAGGAGTGAACTTAGCGGAGTTCAGTCGCGCATCGCGGCGGTCGACCAACAGATCGAGCAGGCCCGCGAAATCGCGTCGCGCAAGGAACAGCTCAAGCACGCCCGATCGACCAAGCGAACAGAAGCTGCAGGGGAACTCAGCCAGTCGCGAGCCAAATTGGATCGTGTCAGCGAGCGGCTCAGTCTGAAGATGAAGCAGCTTTACGGGCACGAGGCCGCTCTGACCGTAGAGGTTGACGACATGGGCTTCAAGTTCAAGCTCACCACGGCCCGAGCCGGAAGTAGCGCCGTAGACCGCATGATGATGTTCTGCTTTGACCTGACAATGCTCGAAGAGGGCGTCACGACTGAGCACCACCCCGACTTTCTCATCCACGACTCAACCGTCTTCGACGGTGTTGACCCGCGGCAGCGTGCCAGCGCGCTGCGATTCTCCCAGCAGATGGTCGAGGCAACCGGCGGGCAGTACATCTGCACGATCAACAGCAACGATGTTCCGGGGGAAGTGCTTGATCAGCAGTGGTTCAAGGACGGCGTCGTGCGCACGATCCTCGATACCGAGGCCGGTGGATTGCTTGGACGGGAGTTCTAGGACCGCCTCGCCCCGGCCCGCTGGTTTCGCGTATTGAAGTCGAACCTCCCACCAGCCTCACCACGCTGCCCCAGACCAACCGGCAGTGCCACTTGCTCAGGCGGCCAGGAGCCTGCGTGAAATAGGCACGCCTTGCTGCGCATCCGTCGACTGGCCTTCCACTATGCGAACGTCTGTGGCTCGAAAGGGAGTTCAGTCGTGCACTGGGCGTGCAATATTGAGGAGGCGAGACGGCGCCAGAGGAGTTGATGCCTCAGTCCGCGCCGTGCCCGCTCGAGCCGGTTCTCTCAAGAACTCCCCTACATCCCTGTGAGGTTCTCCGGCCTTTGGTTCCTCCAATGGCTTGCGGACTGTTCGCTTGCTCGATGAGCCGACATGTAGGTCTTCGAACTACTCCGCGTTCAAAGAGTCTCGCGGCTGGTTTGGCTACTCTGTATCTGACGAGGGCTGATCGGGAATCCACTCGAGGCATTCAGGGCACTTCTTCGCCACAAGTGGAATTTGAGAGGCACAGGCTGGGCACGCTTTCTTCCTAGACCTGAATAGGCCGTCCATTCGATTGGATGAAACTCGACTTCGTTCAATATTGGCGAGTTCCTTAATGCTTGAAGCGATGGCCTCACCAGGATCCGTAAACGATGCGAAGAGCACGCCACGAAGTGACGTCATGTTGATCGTGAAGCTCTCTGAGTACCTTCTTCCTTCGCCGGAGTATGCCAAGTCGAAGGTCAGCGCGACGTGGTCACCGTCTGGCCTGTCGAATACTTCCTCGCGAGGAAGAAGTACCTGATATCGGTATCGCCGACCCGGCGCCAAGTAGGACACGCCGTTGGCAATGCCAGTGACCGCCTGCACTTCAGCCGCCAACTCGGCAGATCCGACCACAGTTGCAGTGATCGTGATTCCTTGGGCTGCACGTTCACCGTCATTCCCAATGACAAGTTCGGCTCGTCCCGTACCCTCCGCCCGAAAGTCGATGAAGGCGTAAGGGCGCCTTGATTCAAGGGCACTCCTGGCCATGTTCCTGGTCAGCAATGCGTACCAGCCGGTGATGAACACGAGTACGAGTGAGCTGATCAGCTGCAGACTTCCAGCGTGCGCGTCGAGGTAGTCCATATTGCGCAAGGTAGCGAACGACCCTGACAGCGTGGACAGTCGCTGTGCGCTACTGAGCTAGCGCGGACGCAGCTCGGTAGCCAGAAATCGCTGCATTCCAGTCGAAGTCCAGTACGAGTTGGGATTCCGCCGATACTTCCTCGGCGCTTTGCTCAAGCGCAGTCAGCGTACGGTCGCGGATCGAAGTGACGCGATCAATCGCGTAGTCGGTCGGAATGCCCAGGAGCTCGGCGACCACTCGCCAGTCGTCGTTGGCTACACGGACAAATGCGTCACTCTTGCCGAGAATGAACGAGGCGTGCAATTTGCGGACCGAGTCGAATCGCTTGCCCCAGGGCCGGGTGAAGGGCAATGCACTGTTCAGGTCATAGAGCGGAGCCAGGAGCGCGTCAGGGCCGGACAGAAGCAGGGAGAAATTGCGCGCATGGCCATCGGTGCCGGCGATTGCGTAGTTGAACGCCAGACCATCGAAGAGTCGTTGCGCTGACGATTGACGAAGGTGTGCCGGCAGCCTTCGCAGCAGTGAGCCGATCTGCCTGATCCCTGGCCCACCGTCTCGTTCGTACTTCTGCCACGCCGGGTAGCCCAGTGCCTGGCACAGGTCCTCCTGATGAATCCGCTGGACCTGTCCTTCGGCGGATGTCAGCCTGTCGTAGCGAACGACAACCGCAGCATGCGTGCCGTCCACAAGCGGCTGAAGCCACGCTGCTGCAGTACTCAGTCCAAGACGGCGGGCAGCCCGCAGGCAGATGACTTCGAAGGCGTCGAACTGCTCGAACCCTGGGATTGCGGGCTTGACGATGTGGGTTGTCGGAACTGCGCCAAACGGGATGCCCCACAGCCCATCCGCGTAGGCAAGGGCAATCTTGGCCTGCGCGCCGGCCAGTGACCACTGGCCATGCTGTGACAGCGGCAGTCCACCCGCTGCGGCCGATCGACGCAGGTCTGCGATCCGCTCCGCAAACTCGACCTCGCTCAGCCGATCGACACCGCCGTTGCTCGGCAGTCCCTGGCCGACCGGGACCACGCAGACGGCTCCCGGCAAGTCACGGCCGACGTACTCCAACAGCCCCATGACATTTGAGCGCGAGACGCCGGACTCGAGTTCGATGCGCTCACGCGCTGCACCCTGCTCTGGCAAGAGTGCTTCGAAGAAGTTGGTGACGGCTCCCTGCAAGTGCTCGGCTCTTGCGAGGGGAATCGACAGCGACAGCGGAGTCGCGTCGATGGCATCTCGGTAGTGCGCGTCATACTCGAACTCGAGTGCGCGCCCATCGGGTGCGCGCAGCCGCCCAGCGAGGCGCTCCCCCAGCCAGACATCGAGTCCATGGTCAGTGACACTCATGCTGAGCCCTCGTGCGCCCTCACCACAGAAGCCAGATCCACCGGAACACGGCGAGGCTCGATAGCTGTCACCAGTCCAAGCGCAGCCATGACGTCCAGCACCTTCGCAACTTCCACTCGACCTGAGCCGCGTTCAAGGCGATTCACGAGGTCACGGCTGACACCTGCCTTGGCGGCAAGTTGAGCCTGAGTCCAGCCCCGCTCCCCACGGACACTACGGACGGCACCCGCGACATCATCAACAGTGGCAATGCGCACAGCACCTCCAAGTGTCGGCGTTCGCCGACATTTTAGCACATGTCGGCGCTCGCCGACAATCGGTTCCCTGTCGGCGCTCGCCGACATCTGAGACTCTATCGGCGTTCGCCGACACCCGCACTCAGAACCGGGCGCGAAGGAACCCTGGCTATGCCGGAAGGAAGGTGCATCCACCTCCTCGTCGAGTTCCACTCATGCATATGGTTCGTCAGCCCGCATCAGTCAATGATGACGAGAAGTCGGAACTGGCCCTTGTCCAGACCACCGCCGACGAGCCTCCAGTAGACGGGAAGCAACACGATGAACTTGACATGGCTAGAGGCCGGCGCAGCGGCCTGCCTCATAGTCGGGCTGCTACTGATTGTTGTCGCCGCAGTATGGGCATACCGACGCTTCGGCGCGAGGAAGACGGAGTTGGATCTTCGGCTCAGTAGCTTCTGGGCGGAGGAGGCATCCGCAAAAGCGGACGATCGACCGTTCGATGAGCATGCATATGCCGATATCACGGCAACCTATGCCGATCTTCGCGTTCTCCGCGCGACCACCCTCAGTGCTTTGCTCGATGACGCGCGTCAGAGCGCCAAAGGTGGTCCAGCCCTTTTGGCGCTTCTCGGGATCGTCCTGCAGACAGCCGGAGGCATTGCGCCACTGATGAGCGGATAGACGGGCAGAGGTACCGAGAGTCGCGCCAGGACTCCCCCGCTGGGCAGCCGCGTCTCCCGATGCTGAGACATCGTCGTTCAATACATCGGGTAACCACGTCCACTCAATTGCGGCGAAGTGCGTGCGATACCCGTGCGATAAGGCCCTGAGGCACACACCAGACAGAAGGCTTCCAAGACGTGCGTAAAGCCTTACACGAGAACAAGAATCCCCCGTGCGATAGTCGTGCGATAGCGAGAGGGCTTGAACGGGGTCTGACGGTGAATCAGGCGGGCATATGAAAAGCGGATACCCCTTGCATTCCAAGGGGTATCCGCAGTGGGGCGGGCGGGGCTCGAACCCGCGACGACCAGATTATGAGTCCTGTAGTGCCCGCTCACGCCTTCTCGAGCCCGCTCGAACCCACGCGATCGCCGGTAACTAGGACAAGAGTCACCTGACTTGTGCACTCGCTTCACCTGTTAGAAGTAGATCGCAACGACAATGCTCAGCGTGAGGGAATCAGCCAGCAAATTCATCAATTGGGTCTGTACTTGAATCAAGCCAACCGGCCGCCGCGGGGATTCCCCCCTGTATTGCTCGATCAACCAGAATTTGAACGGCGTCAGGCCCTTGCTGCTTTCGAAGCCTTCGAACTATGGGGCCTACCTCGTAGCCCAACCACTGCGGATTTTCAACGTGTGAGAGCAAGTGAGCCATGAGTTCAATTGTTCCTAGTGGATGGCGTTCGGGGTGCGTGGAGCTCTCGAGACGACGAAGTACTGATGAATGGTTGCCGAGTTTGAAGTCTCTCCTGACGACTAGATCTACGGCATGCTCAAATTCTTGATCCAATGCCGCTAGCCACGAGGCCGCGATGCACCAATCAGGGTCCGAGACAGTGATAGGGAGGCCACGCGAGAGGTCGCGCGTGAATTGGCACAACCAACGAGTCCATATTTGGTCAGACTTGGCACCGTCTTCGTAGTCGAGGTAGTGCTCCACTGCAGACATGGCGAACGGCACTTGATCCGGCTGAATCTTTGAAAGAATGCTGGATAGGTATTCGGTTGAGCCAGTTCCATTCGAATTTGGCGCGTCAGCGATCGACACAACAAGTCCGAAGAATTGACGCTGCAATCGTTTGTCGAGCTGATTGACACAAGCCGAGAAGCTCAGGGTTGCGTCCGCGTAGCCACGATCAATCATTCGAAGGTTCACGCGTGGGTGGTAGAGATGGCCTTCCCAGAAATGGCGTCCGCCCCCTTCAGCTGACTCCATGCTGCGAAATACATGGTCTGCTATCAAGTCCTCATAGGCATGGAATAGGAATGCGAGCTCTGCACCCATGGCGGCACGCGGCCCCGCAAGACGCTCATCCATGCTGCCAGCGATCATGGAGAATCGCTCACCACACTCAAGCACGAGTGCATTCTGGGGATCGTCCTGACGAATCTGACTTGTCAGGTGGATCCAGAACTGCGTTAGGACTCCCGGCCAGGAGTTCAGTGCTTCAAACATCGCGTCCACAGCGCTTGAACCCGAGAAGGAATCGATCCTCGAGTCCCACAAGCGGCACGACAACGCGAATGCACTATTGCGCGCTGCCGCTGGGATCAAGTCTTCCGAGCCGCGAACGCCTCGGAGCAGCAGGGAACTCAATGCGCGTTCAATTCCATTGAAATCCGACCAGCTACTAATGGCTGCGAGCAGCGATTCCCACGGGAGTTCTAGATCTGATTCTCGCCAGCCACTGAGCACTGCAGATGCCAATTGCTCTAGCTGAGGGGAGCTGCATTGCCCTAGGGCCAGGTTCCATATTCCAATTCCTTTGCCTGGAGATCGGCCAACTGCTCCTGCGACCTGGGCCACGCCGTCATCCCATGATGGTTTATCGCTCCAATGGTCGCCGTACTCGACGGCGAGCAGCTTCCGAATAGCTGCGACTGGATCGTCGGCTAGCTCTGCATCGAACTTAGCCTCATCGAAGGGTGGGCGTGGTTCAACCCAGCCGCCGCTGGTAAAGGAGTCGAGGTCTGGGTGTTCGCCAATCTCCCAAATTGCGTGCGCAGCCTGTAACGGCGCTAAGGCAGAAGCAGCTTCGGCCCAACTTGCGTCGGCCGCCAGGAGCCAGTTCAGCAGGTCGTAGCGTTTGCGGTCTGCGTACTTTGGGTCAATAGGCGTGTCCAAAGCAGCAGCCAACAAAAGTCTTCTCGTTTCGACTGATGCCTGCTCCAATGACTCGCGGATCAGAAGGAAGACTTCATGCTTCAGTCCATACTCATAAAGGAGTCCTTCAGACAACACAAGCCTTATGCGCTCGTCAACGTCTTCATGTGTGAGGAGCATTCCCCAAAGCGCGAGTCGCTTGAACAGGAGAAGGTCAGTCGACAGCCACCTTTCCACAATTGCGGCTGCAGCCTGCTTGTCACTGGCGGCGATGGATGCAAGTGAGTCTCGGACGGAGTCAATAATTGCGTCAGCGATTTCGCGATGCTCGTCCTGCGCATGTGGCTCGATTGCAGAGCGCCTGAAATTGATTGGATCAAAGGCGGAGTCACCCTGTTGATACGCGGAGTAAAGTTCACACGCCCCTTTGAGCGCATGCTCCCCGATCTCGAGCAGGTATGGCGCTGCCTCTGAGAGGTTGGGCTGAAGTTCGCTGGCCCAAACGTCTTCCACTGCGAAGTCACGAGTTGGCCATGAGATCGTCGACGATGGCCAGGCTCCTTCCTCGAAGCCGCCTAGACCGAATCGGTTTTCCAACTCAAGTCTCGGCTGCAGGGCAGTGCGCCAAAGGAGAAGCAACGCTCTCCTATGATCTTTCCATTTAGCTGAATGTAGGAGTATTCCAAGGAATGCGCCGACAGCGAACATATCCACGGGTTGCGACAAGAGGACTGCGACCCATCGCTCATAGGTCTCGTTCGGTCCATCCTTTGCCTGTCGAGCTACGGCACTTGCCAATGCTGACCAAAGATGTGGAGACAACCCAGGTCGGCGCTTGAGTTCGTTTAGGGCTATGCGCTCGGCCGCAGGTGAACTGAGCGCTGCATCTGCAAACCAGTAGGCGAGTTGTATCCAGGTGCCATCTTCAGACGTGTCTGTCCAGTTGTGCTTGAAGGCATCACTGGTAGCAAGCCACTCAATCCAATCTGCTTGTGACGCGAATTCGCGGAATGCTTCTGAACCGTCCACGCTGTGGATAGCGCGGGCCAGATATTCCAGCTCTGAGAGTTCCGCAGTAGGAGGGCCAGACACAATCCTTTTCACTCGCTCGCGGCGAGCGAGCCCGCCTTCAGACACTATCTGGGCCCAAGCCTCCAGCGCCTGCGTCAGTTCAGAGTGCAACCCGTCCTCGTTGGGATACGCAATTGGCGCAATATCGAGTCGGCCCCAGAGATCGTCATCGGGTTCGTCTGTAAGCACGTACCGACCCTGAGCACCGCGCAGACCTACGGCGAGATAGTCCATGACGGTGTCTCGGTGGCTATAGCCAACGAACAGCACGACCAAGTCACGAAACATTGGAAACAAGAAGCGAGCAGCCCATGCCTCTGTGAGGTAGGACACCCCAAGGTCTGCATCTGTGAGCACCATTTCTTCGATGCGGCCTACTGCCGAGCCGTGCAATTGAACAAGCCCGCTGAAGCTTCCCCCTAGCGGCAAAGCTGGACCCACATATTTGCCCACATTCGAAACACCAGCATCACCCAAAGCACTTGATAGGTGATCGTCGAAGTTTGTTGTCACGATGCGGAACGTCGGACAAGCTGAAGCTATCTCGACTAAAGCACGATGATTGATGTTCGGCCTCGAATCAGGATTGGCAAGTACTTCGGCCACCAGGTCATATACGGGCGCACCCTGTTTTTGCAGATGCCCCAACAGTGCATCGGGGCGAGTCTCAAACTGCTTCATTACTTCTTCGCTGGTATTTCGCCGGTTGGCGATCCCTCGGGCTAGACCCTCGAACGACGGCAGGTTCGCGGGCGCGCTCATCGAGACGCCCGCACCGACGAACAGCACAAGGCGACCTTCTGCATGGGCGTCTAGGACTGCATCCGGCAATTCGACCTTGCCTGTGATGTGCACCTCTCCTCTGTCCTCTCCCCTATTCCCAGACCTCGTCCTTACTCCGCGCCTTGCCTCACTCGTCAAGGATTCAGACTATGTCTACAGTCGCAAGTGAAGAAACTTGGAATCTCTATTGACGCCCATAGTCGTTGGTTCCAGAACCTCCACCCTCTTACAACTCCTGGACCATGACATAGCAGCGTGAGTTCGGCGCTAAATCAGTCTGTCGGGTACCGGCCTCACCGGTCGTTCCGAGCGAGTGTCACCGCTCGCCGTGGCCAGCGACCTCTCGTACTTTGTCAGCAGCGCGAACACATCCCGAGCTTCAAAGAGTCGGTTGCGCGCAACACTGCCCGTCGACGTGAGCACACCTGCATCGACCAGGCGCGTCACCGCCGTGTTGGCTGCCTGGAAACTCACGCCTGTCAGCAATGCCAGATCGTCAACGGTGACTACCGGATGCGTGAGCAAGACGGTTAACGCGCGCTCTGCTGCGCTGCCCCGTCGCGAAGTCACGGCCACTCGCCACCGCGACTCAAGCGCAGCGAGGTCGTTGCTCAGTCGGCCCGCGTCCGCAACTGCTCGACGGGTCGCGGTAATGAACACTTCGAGCCATCTCGAATAGGCCTCGCCAGCGGTCTTGGTGCCTGGTGCGCCGACGTATCTGAAGGAAGTAAGCCCGCGGATGTAGCCGCTGCTGTTGGTCGCAAGCGCCAGACTGACCGGCGGCACGAAAGCCGTAGCCGCATTGCGACGTCGAAGAACAACGTGAATCAGTGCACGCCCAGTGCGCCCGTTGCCATCGGCGAAGGGGTGGATCGTCTCAAACTGAGCATGGACCAGACCGGCTTGAACTACCGCTGGCATATCGTCGCGGTTGATGAAGGCACACAGATCGTTGAGCAGCGGTTCGACGAATTCAGGTGGCGGTGGGACGTAGTCGGCATCGCAAGGGTTGAAGTTGTTCCCCCCGAGCCAGTTCTGTGTCGCTCGGACGACCCCACCCAGTTCAGGCGTAGGCGACCTGTCCATCAGTGCACGATGCAGCGCAAGGACATGATCGACATTTACTGTGGGCACCTTGGCAATGTCGCCGACTGCCATCCGCATCGCCTCAATATTGCCCAGGACGGAGTCGGCCGTCTCGTCCCGAGAGAGCTCACCGTGGGCCATCATCGCCTCATGTCTGGCTAGACGTCGTGAGCCGATCGCGAGACCTTCTATCTTCGACGAAGCCACTGCCTCCGCTCGGAGGAGGAATCGGGCCAGCTGCTCGAGATCGCCACTCGCCGTAGCCTTCGCGTCGAAGGATGCAAGCGCCACTTCGGCATCGACGAGGTCTGCAGCGAGGTTGCTATCAAGTTCTAGGGTCGCGGCTGCCAACTCGTCGGGGACATACGCTTGGTATCGGCACGGTCGGCGCGACTTGCGCGAGCCGTAGGCATCGGGAGACCCCTCCCAGAGGGATTCGACGAGTCGAGACATCCTTGAAGCTCCAATCTTCTTATTCAAGTTTACATCACTAACCTTGAATAAGAAGCATTTTCATTCAAGGTTGCTGAGCCACAGATGCGCCCCTACAGCGAACTCACCCGAAGCCCAGGAGGAGAAGGCCCTGACGGCCCAACTGGCAATTGACGGCCCGGGACGACCCTCCTGTCCTATGCCGACAGCTTTCGACGATTCGTGCGAGTCAGGTGGAGGCAACCCCCACCCAACGTGAGGCCTTCAGCTCCAATGACGTCCATAGCCACTTCCGTTTAGGTACTCCGGTCTGATGACCGAGCTAGCTTCGCACCAACCTAAGGGGCTGCTAATGAGCCTCAAGTTCCAGAATCGTCCAGCTATTCGTCCGATTTCTTGCCACAGTTTGCGTGCGATAGTCGTGCGATAAGACCTCCGAGCGTCTACAGCCCAAAATGCCACCCCAAGGCCCAGGATGTGTTTCAGGAGAACGAGAAACCGACGTGCGATAGTCGTGCGATAGTGAGAGGGCTTGAACGGGGTCTAACGGTGCGACACACTGGCAATAGAAATACGAAAACCCCTTGATTTGCAAGGGGTTTTCGCTGTGGGGCGGGCGGGGCTCGAACCCGCGACGACCAGATTATGAGTCCGGGGCTCTCACCAGCTGAGCTACCGCCCCCCAACAGGCATCGCACTCTACTGACAGCAGCCCCGCGTCACCGCGCTGTGCAGGCGTGCAGGTGCGCCTGCCCGGCAGGCCATGCCGCACAGACGTCCGGCTGCTGCGCGTGCGGCTACTTGGGTATGGCGTTCGTCAGCGAGCGCGCGACGAGCACGCCGAAGCCCATCGTCGGCGACACCTCGGAGCCGTAGTACATGAGCCACTTGTTCTTGCCAGTGCTGATGATGTCGGCATCGCCGCCACCGGCGATCACGAACTTCTCACCGGTGAAGGTCGTGCCGTTGGTGCTCGTCGACACGAAGATGCCGTACGAGGATCCGCGGTCGGCTGCGTAGTAGAGCGCGATCTTGCCCTTGGCGTCGACCAGGGCGAAGGGGTGCGAACCGCTCATGGCCAGCTGCGGGCCCATGGTCCAGGTGAGCATGTCGGTCGAGGTGGCGGTGCGCATGATGCGCTCGGCGCGCTCGCCGGGCTTCTCGAGATTGGAGAAGTAGGCGCGGTAGGTGCCGCCGACCTTCACCAGGCTCAGCGTGCCCGGCTCGAAGCCTGCCTGGGCGGTGGTGATGACCGGCCCCTCCTCCGTGAAGGTGAGGCCGTTGTCGGAGCTGATGGCCGAGGTGATGGTCCCGGCAGAGGTGTAGAAGAGGCGGATGCGGTCGGCATCGACACGCACGGCGCGCGGCTGCCCCGCCATGGTCTTCAGCGGCGCCACCGACTCGGCGACGAACTTCGTGCCCGTGGCATCAGTCGACGTCGCGGTGCGCAGGCCGGTGGGGTTGACCCACGAGTACAGGCGGATGCGGCCGTCAGCGAGGCGGATCGCCGACGGGTCGGCGACCTGCTTGCCGGTGCCGCCGAAGGTGTCCTGCGTGAGCACTGGGCCGACAGGCGTGAAGATCCCCGCGGTCTTGGCCATCACCGGAGCCTTGGGCGGGGTGCCCGGCACACCGGGTGCTCCGGTCGGATTGCCAACAGGTGCACCAGCGACGGGCTTCGAGCTGGGCGCCCAGCGGCCATTGATGCACTCGATGGCCCCTGAGCCCAGCGGCTTGACCTCCCCGGGCTGACTGCACGGATCACCGGGCTGCTCCGCAGCATTCGCCCAGGTGCCACCGGCCATGAGGGCAGCCACGGCGACGGACACGGACAGCGCGGTGCGCAGCTTTGCCTGCTTGGTCATGCCGCGAGGCTAGCGGCCCGATGACCCCATGGCCACGGCTTCGCCGCACGCACATGGTTGCATTGCTGCAATGGAGGCCCTGCGAATCACGGTGCGCGTCAAGCCCGGCGCCTCGCGGGCGCGTGTCGGTGGCGCGTACGGCGAGCCGGCCGCGCTGATCGTCGCCGTGCATGCCCAGCCGGTCGACGGGCAGGCCAACACCGCGGTGATCGCAGCGCTGGCATCAGCGCTTGACGTGCGCAAGGCCGACCTGAGCGTCGTGTCCGGACACACGGCCCGCACGAAGGTGGTCGAGATCTCGTGCGCCGATGCTGCCGACGTGCAGGCGCGCATCGATGCGCTGCTGCTGGCCTAGGCCTTCTTCACCACGCTCGACTTGAGCATCATCGGCCCGAAGCCGTCGACCTTGGCATCGATGTCGTGGTCGCCCACGCCCTGCACGAGGCGGATGTCGCGCACCTTCGTGCCGACCTTGATCGGCTGCGAGCTGCCCTTGACCTTCACGTCCTTGACGATGGTCACCGAGTCGCCGTCGGCCAGCACATTGCCAACGGCGTCGCGGATGACCGGAGTCGCCTCAGCTGCGTCGTCCCCAGCCTGCACCGACCACTCGTGGGCGCACTCGGGGCAGACGAACAGCCCGCTCAGCTCGTAGGTGAACTCGCAGGAGCACTGGGGGCATGGGGGCGTGTCGTCCATGCCACGAACCTAGCCCTTGACGTTGGGGAACCTCTTGCGTGCTTCCTCGAGGGCGACCTCGGCGCGCTGGCCGGCGACCTTGCGAGGCGCCGGGCCGTAGCCCTTGTCGGCGTTCTCCTTGCGCCAGGCGGCGACGTCGCCGGCGTGACCGGTGACCTCCATCATCTGCAAGCTGGCCTGCAGGTTGACGCGCATGCCCATGGTCTCCCAGGCGCGCTTGACGCCGGCCTTGATGCCCATGAGCACCGACAGCGGCGCCTGCGCGATCTGCCAGGCGATGAGCTCTGCGGTGGCCTCGAGATCCTCAGCGGGCACGACGCGGTTGACGAAGCCGATGCGCTTGGCCTCCTCGGCGTCGATCGTCTGCGAGAGGTAGAGGTACTCGTAGGTGCGGTGGAAGTTCATCGTGACCCACGGCTCGATGAGGGTCTCGCCGCCCGGGAAGCCCAGGCCCTGGGGCAACGGCATCTGGAAGTAGGCGTCCTCGGACGCGATGACGATGTCGTTGAGCAGCGCGAAGTAGGTGCCGCCGCCGACGCAGTAGCCGTTGACCGCGGAGATGGTCGGCTTCTGGAACTCCCAGAGGTGCAGCACCGGCCAGGTGAAGAGCTTGGCCTGTCCGGCCCACGGGTGACCGGCCTCGGCGGCCTCGAGGAACTCCGGGTAGGCGGGGCCGCCACCGGCGCCCATGTCGTGGCCCGCGCTGAAGCCGCGGCCATTGGCCTTCATGATGACGACCTTGATGTTGTAGTCGTTCTCAGCGTCGGTGAGGCACTGCTCGACGTCCCAGACCATCGACGAGCTCTGCGAGTTCGCTGCCTCGGGGCGGTTCAGGATGATGCGCGCGACAGGGCCATCCTTCTCGTAGATGACCGCTTCAAGTTCCTGACGCTCCATGGTGACTCCTTCGCACAGCTGCCGTGCGGCAGCGATGGTCGGAGATTAGTCGCGAGCGGGGCCCGACGCGCCCGGAATGGCACGAATCACAGCGGTGGTCGGGGATGTGGCTCCCCCATCTGGACTCGAACCAGAAACCCTGCGATTAACAGTCGCATGCTCTGCCAATTGAGCTATGGGGGATCAAACAGCGCCCGCAGAGAATACCAAGGTGCAGCGGGGGCGCCGACACCGGTCGAAGGCCTGCCCGGGAACGTGCGCTCAGATGCCCAGGGCGGTGCGCCACTCGCCCAGCGCGCGGTCGGCATCGGCGCGGTTCTGCGGGTCATCGGGGTCGACCCCGGCGTCGAAGACCACCGTCCAGGAGATCTCGTCGCGCCCCTCGCGGCGGGCGGCGGCCAGGCAGGTGCCGCCCCTGGGCAGGTCGAAGCGCTCGCTCACGATGACGTTCGCGGTGACCTGGGCGTGCACGGCTGCCGGCAGCTGGCGCGGCGTGGAGATGGGCACGCGCAGCCGCTGGCCGTGCCCGCGCTCGTCGTGCAGCTCGAGCTCGAGGAAGGGCTCGGACCACGACGCGCGGATGACGCGCCGCCAGGGGATGCGCGAGCCCTGCAGGTAGAGGGCCTCGCCGGTGGCGATGACGTGCGTGGTGTCAGGCAGCTCGTTCGTGCCCCAGGCGATGACCCGCTCCCCGGCGCCGACGCCGGCGGCCTCGCGCACCTCAGCGGGGATCCGCGCGGAGCGAACGCGGCGCAGCACGCTCACGGGCGCTCGCCCAGGGCCTCGGTGTGCAGGGACTTCTTGTAGTCCTCGAGGGCCATGAGTTCGGCGAACAGCTGCTGGTGCAGTGCGGCCTGCTCGGGTGAGTCCGTGCGCTGCAGGCGCCCGCGCAGCTCGAGGATCCGGCGCGCGGCGTCGAGCTCGAGCAGGCGCGCGATGAGGCTGGTGGCGTAGCGCTCGTCGTCGACGGACTCCGAGGGAAGCGGGTCGACGGCGAGCTCGCGGATGAGGCGACGCACCTGGTCGTCGGCGGCCACCGCGAGCACTGCGTCGACCCACACGAGGCCATCGAGCTGGGCCGTGGGCATGCCGGCGGCCGTGATGGCCCGGTGCACGGCCCGGGCGCGTGGATGGGTGAAGGCGGAGTCCTCGAGCGCGGGGTAGCGCTGCTCGACAGCGCCGGGCATCTGCAGGGCGCACTTCAGGGCCTCGCGCTCGATCGTGAACGCCGGCCCGTCGTTGGCCGGGATCGGCTCGTCGCGCTCGGGCTCGGGCTCGGGCTCGCGCTGGACCGCGGGCGCCTCCTGCGCTGTGAACGACGGGCGCTTGGCGGGAGCGGGCCTGGTCGCCACGGCCGCCTGCACCGCACCGACCTCCATGCCCAGGAAGCCGGCCAGGCGGCGGGTGTACTCCGGCCGCAGGGCCGGGTCCTTGATGCGCGCGACGATGGGGGCGGCCTCGTGGAGGGCGGCCACGCGACCCTCGGCGGTCTCGAGGTCGTGCGCGGTCAGCGCGGACTTGATGGCGAACTCGAACAGCGGCACCCGCCGTTCGACCAGCGCGCGCACGGCCTCGTCGCCCTTGGCCAGGCGCAGGTCGCAGGGGTCCATGCCGCTGGGCTCGACGGCGACGAAGGTGCTCGTCACGAACCGCTGGTCCTCGTCGAAGGCGCGCAGCGCCGCCTTCTGCCCGGCGGCATCGCCGTCGAAGGTGAAGATGACCTGCCCGCGCATCTGGTCGTCGTCCATGAGCAGGCGGCGCAGGATGCGGATGTGCTCGGAGCCGAAGGCAGTGCCGCAGGTGGCGACCGCCGTTGTGATGCCGGCGAGGTGGCAGGCCATGACATCGGTGTAGCCCTCAACGATCACGGCCTGCTGCTGCTTGGAGATGTCCTTGCGCGCGAGGTCGAGCCCGTAGAGCACCTGGCTCTTCTTGTAGATCGGGGTCTCGGGGGTGTTGAGGTACTTCGGGCCGTCGTCATCGTCGAGGAGCTTGCGTGCGCCGAAGCCGACGACATCGCCGCTGAGCTCGCGGATCGGCCACACGAGGCGCCCCCGGAAGCGGTCGTAGACGCCGCGGTTGCCCTGGCTCAGCAGGCCGCCGGTGAGCAGCTCGGCATCGGAGAACCCGCGCTTGCGCAGGGTGTTCGTGAGCGCATCCCAGGACTTGGGTGCGAAGCCGACACCGAAGGTCCGGGCGACGTCGGCGTCGAAGCCGCGCTGCTGCAGGAAGGCGCGGGCGATCTCGGCCTCGGGCGTGGCCAGCTGCTCCTGGTACCAGCCGGCCGCGATCTTGTGCGCCTCGACCAGGCGCGTGCGCTGGCCCTGCTGGCGGTTGACGGCTGCCCCGCCCTCGACGTAGCGCAGCTCGATGCCGGTCTTGTTCGCCAGCTTCTCGACCGACTCCGCGAAGCTCAGGTGGTCGATCTTCTGCAGGAAGCTCAGGACATCGCCGCCCTCGCCGCAGCCGAAGCAGTACCACATGCCGCGGCTGGGGGTCACGTGGAAACTCGGCGAGCGCTCGTCGTGGAAGGGGCACAGGCCCTTGAGGGAGCCGCCGCCGGCGGACTTCAGGGTGACGTACTCGCGCACGACATCGTCGATGCGCGCCCGCTCCCGGACGAGGGCGATGTCCTCGTCTCGAATCCGGCCCGCCATGGCACGAGTCTAGGTGCCGCCGCTGACCCCGCTCAGCGGATCAGCCGCCAGTGGTCAGCGGATCAGGCGCTCATGCCAGCGCACGATGCTGACGTCGGTGAGGCTGGCGACCTGGTCGATGATCACCCGCATCCGCTCGGCGTCGTTGGCCGCCTCGGCGTACGTCTCGGCCAGCCAGGGCTCCAGGGATCGGCCCTCGTCCAGGCGCAGGGCGTGGACGACCTCGGCCACGAGCTCGCGCTGGCGCGCCTGCTCGGCCTCGATGCCCGGGCGCCGCATGACGAACAGGACCGCGATCGCCTTCATGACGGCGACCTCGTCGCGCACCTCGTCGGGCACCACGAGATCAGCCGCGTAGCGGGTGAGCGGTGCATCGCCGTGGGCGATCTGGGTGGCCACCTGGGTCGTGACGCAGAACCGCGAGATGAGGTAGCTGGTGGCCTTCTTCAGCGCAGCCTGGGTGCGCATCGTGCCGTCGAACTCGCGCGGCCAGTAGTCCAGCGCCAGCAGCCGCTCGAGGGCCTCGTCGAGGGCGTGGGGGTCTCGCTCAGGGTCGAAGCGCTCGCGCGCGGTCTCGACGAGCGCCCGCTGGTTCTGGGGGTCGCGCAGGTCGTCGAGACGCACCAGGCCCGCGTGGATCGCATCCTCGACGTCGTGGATCGAGTAGGCCACATCGTCGGCCCAGTTCATCACCTGCTCCTCGATGCACTGCCGGCCTTCGGGAGCACCCTCGCGCAGCCAGTGGAAGACCTCGGCGTCATCGGCGTAGTAGCCGAACTTGGCGGTGCCCTCGCGCCGCGCCCAGGGGTACTTGCAGGAGGCGTCGAGTGTGGCACGGGTCAGGTTGAGCCCGGCGCTGCGGCCACGGGCATCGACGACCTTGGCCTCGAGGCGCGACACGATGCGGAGCGTCTGGGCATTGCCCTCGAACCCGCCGATGCCCTGCGCCAGGCGATCGAGCTCGATCTCGCCGTTGTGGCCGAACGGCGGGTGCCCCAGATCGTGGGCCAGACCCGCCACCTCGACCACGTCGGGATCGCAGCCCAGAGCCTCGCCGAGCTCACGGGCGATCTGGGCCACCTCGAGGGTGTGGGTCAGGCGGGTGCGCGGGAAGTCATTGACGCCCGAGGTCATCACCTGGGTCTTGGCCGCCAGCCGTCGCAGCCCCGCGGAATGCAGCACCCGGGCCCGATCGCGCGCGAAAGGACTGCGCACCGACTCCTTGATCGGCTCGGCCACGAACCGGGCCATCGAGGCCTCGTCGTAGTGGGCGGGGTGGGACACGTCGCCGACCCTAGCCAGTGCGCGTGACCCGCGGGTGGCCTGCGGGTGGCCAGTCGGTGTGATCGACACCGCCGACGGCTGCGGTGCGCCGCGGCGGGGTTCGGCGGGCTCAGGTGTGACCATGTGACGGTGAGTGCACCCCCGGCGTCATCCCGGCGCCCGGCGAGCTCCACCCAGCGCCCCCGCTCCGCACGCGGCTGGATCGCGGCGGGCATCACCATCGCGGTCGCGCTTGCCCTGCTCGTGCCGATCGGCGCTGCCATGCAGATCGTGCTGTCGGCGCAGTTCGACGACCGCACCCGCACGCAGGCGATCGTGCTCATGGACCCGAGCCGGTTCTGGGGCGACGGGGCCGAGGTGCTGGCCTCGCGCGTCGATCACGCGGCCGAGCTCTACCGGCAGGGCGTCGCACCCGTGATCATGCTCACCGGCAAGGAGTCAACTGCGCGCGCCGAGCGCCGCCTGCTCGTCGCCAAGGGGGTGCCCGACGGCGACATCGTCAGCTTCATCACCGGCGTCGACACCCTGGGCTCCCTGCAGATGGTCGCAGCGGTGATGAACGACCTGCACTGGCAGTCGGCGACGATCGTGACCGACCCGCCCAATGCAGCGCGCGCATCGGCGATCGCCAGCGGCTACGGCATCGATGCGCACCTGTCGCCGACCAAGTCGGGCCCGGGCGCGGCGATGACCAGCGACTACGTGGGCCGCGAGACTGCAGCCCTGCTGCGCTACTACCTCATCACCCGGTGGACCCAGCCGCAGCTCGTGCACCCGGCCGGCTAGCGGGAGTCGCTGCCCGCCGTCGACTTCTCGACCGTGGCGCGACCGGCCTCGAGCCGGGCGACCGGCACGCGGAACGGCGAGCACGACACGTAGTCCAGGCCCACCTCGTCGAAGAAGTGGATCGACGCAGGGTCACCGCCGTGCTCACCGCAGACGCCGCAGTGCAGCCCGGGCCGCGTGGCCCGCCCGCGATCGACGGCGATGCGCACGAGCTCGCCGACGCCCTCCTGGTCGAGGGACTCGAACGGCGAGACGCCGAACACGCCCTTCTCGAGGTAGGTGGAGAAGAAAGCGCCTTCGACGTCGTCTCGGCTGAAGCCCCAGGTGGTCTGCGTGAGGTCATTGGTGCCGAAGGAGAAGAACTCCGCGGCCTCGGCGATCTGGCCTGCGGTCACTGCAGCGCGTGGGAGCTCGATCATCGTGCCGATCGGGAACGCCAGGGTGCAGCCGTGCGCGTCGGCAACGCTCGTGAGCACCTCCGCCGCCTCGTCGATGACCAGCTCGAGCTCCTGGATCGACCCCACGAGCGGGATCATGATCTCAGCCTGCGGATTGCCGCCCATGCGCTGGCGGAAGCAGGCGGCCTCAGCGATGGCGCGCACCTGCAGCGCGAACAGGCCCGGCAGCACCAGCCCTAGGCGCACGCCGCGCAGGCCCAGCATCGGGTTCTGCTCGTGCAGGCGGCGCACCGCCTGGAGCATCCGCAGCTCGGGCTCATTCTGCTCACCGCGCGACTCGGCCACGGCGACGCGCACCGCGAGATCGGTGAGGTCGGGCAGGAACTCGTGCAGCGGCGGGTCGATGAGGCGGATGGTGACGGGCAGGCCGTCCATCGCCTCGAGGATGCGGATGAAGTCCTTGCGCTGCAAGGGCAGCAGGGCCTCGAGCGCCTCGTCGTGCTCGGCCTCGTCGTCGGCCAGGATGAGCCGCTCGACATAGGTCTTGCGCTCCCCCAGGAACATGTGCTCGGTGCGCAGCAGCCCGATGCCCTCGGCGCCCATGTGGCGCGCACGCGTGGCATCATCCGGCGTGTCGGCGTTGGCGCGCACGCCCAGTCTCCGGCGCGCGTCTGCATGCAGCATGAGCCGGTCGACGGCGCGGATGAGCTCGACGGTCTCCTCGTCGGCCGAGGCCACGGCTGCATCGAGGCCCTCCTCGAAGTAGCGCACCACCGGGCTGTTCACGACCGGAACCTCGCCGACGAAGACCTCTCCGGACCCGCCGTCGATCGAGATGACATCACCCTCGCTCACGACGACGCCGGCGTCATTGGTGATGCGTCGCTGCTTGGTGTCGACCTCGAGCTCCTCGGCGCCGCACACCGCGGTCTTGCCCATGCCGCGCGCGACGACCGCCGCGTGCGAGGTCTTGCCGCCACGGCTCGTGAGCACGCCGGCTGCAGCCACCATGCCCTCGAGGTCGTCGGGATTGGTCTCGCGGCGCACGAGGATGACGCGCTCGCCGGCCTCGGCCCACTGCACGGCGGTCGCCGAGTCGAACACGACCCGGCCGACTGCCGCGCCAGGCGAGGCGTTCATGCCGCGAGCCAGCAGCGGATGCGCGACATCGGCCACGAACCGCGGGAACATCAGCTGCGACAGCTGCGCGCCGTTCACGCGCAGCAGGGCCTCGTCCATGGTGATCACGTGCTCGTCGACGAGCTGCGTCGCGATGCGGAAGGCGGCGCCAGCGGTGCGCTTGCCCACGCGCGTCTGCAGCATCCACAGGTGGCCGCGCTCGATGGTGAACTCGATGTCGCACAGGTCGCGGTAGTGCAGTTCAAGACGATGCATGATGTCGACGAGCTGCTTGTAGGACTCGGGGTCGATGCGGCCCAGCTCGCTCAGCGGCAGCGTGTTGCGGATGCCGGCGACGACGTCCTCGCCCTGGGCATCAGGCAGGTAGTCGCCGTAGATGCCGCGCGCGCCGCTGCCCGGGTCTCGCGTGAACGCGACACCGGTGCCCGAGCCCTCGCCGTAGTTGCCGAAGGCCATGACCTGCACGTTCACTGCGGTGCCGAGGTCGTTGGGGATGCGCTCCTGGCGGCGGTAGAGGCGGGCACGGTCGGTGTTCCAGGAGCGGAAGACCGCCTCGATCGCCATCCGCAGCTGCACCTGCGGGTCCTGCGGGAAGTGCTCATCGGCGTGTGCCGCGATCACGCCCTTGTACGCCGTGACGAGGTGCTTGAGCGCATTGACCGGCAGGTCGATGTCAGCGGTCACCCCGGCCGACTCCTTGGCGACCTCGAGGGCCTCCTCGAAGTGCTCCCCATCGATGCCGAGCACCGTCTTGCCGAACATCTGGATGAGGCGCCGGTAGGAGTCCCAGGCGAAGCGCTCGTCCTCCGCGGCCCGGGCCAGGCCCTTCACGCTCGCGTCGTTAAGGCCGACGTTGAGGACCGTCTCCATCATGCCCGGCATCGAGAAGCGCGCACCTGAGCGCACCGACACCAGGAGCGGATCGTCGTCGGCGCCGAGCGTCTTGCCCATGCGCTGCTCGAGGAGCCCCACCTGCAGCGTGACCTGGTCGAGCAGGCCCTCAGGCAGCCCGCCGGTGGCGAGGTAGGACTTGCAGGCCTCGGTCGTGATGGTGAAACCGGGTGGGACTGGCAGGCCCAGGCGCGTCATCTCGGCGAGGTTGGCGCCCTTGCCGCCCAGGAGGTCGGCCTGCGAGCGATCACCCTGCGTGAAGGAGTAGACGTATGTCGGGACGAGGGTGAGCGCAGGCGTGGGCTTCATGCCACCAGTCCACCGCATCGGGGTGCGCATGGGAAGGGACGATCGTCACAGCGCCGGCGCCCTGGGCGCCGCACCTGATCAGCCGCCGCTGACCGCGAGCTCGGCGTCCTTGAGCATGAGCAGTGACGTGTCGTCGAGCAGCGGCGAGTTCAGCCAGCCATCAGGCAGCGATGGGCGCTTGCCGCCCGAGGTGCGACCGCGCGGCCCTGCCCCGACCTCGATGTTGAACTGCTGCTCCGGGTCGATCTGCGCGAGCAGCTCGTCGAGCTGTTCGAGGCTCTCGACGTTGCCGAGCGCCTGGCGCACCTGCTGCTTCACGCTGAACCCCTTGAGGTACCAGGCCATGTGCTTGCGGATGTCGCGGATGCCCTTGAAGTCGCCGTAGTCGCCGCACAGCAGCTCGGCATGGCGGCGCAGCAGCACCAGCACCGCAGCGAGATCGGGATCAGCGGGGATGGGATCTCCGGTGAAGGCGGCAGCGAGCTGGCCGAACAGCCACGGACGGCCCAGGCAGCCACGGCCCACGACCACGCCGTCGGCCCCCGTGGTGGCGATCATGCGCAGGGCGTCCTGGGCGGTCCAGATGTCGCCGTTGCCCAGCACCGGGGTGCCCAGCGGCGCGAGGTGCTCCTTGAGCCGGGCGATCGCCTCCCAGTCGGCCTTGCCCGAGTACATCTCCTGGGCCGTGCGGCCGTGCAGGGCGACCCACGTGGCGCCCTCCTCTGCTGCGGCGCGGCCGGCCTCGAGGTAGGTGAGGTGATCGTCGTCGATGCCCTTGCGCATCTTGACGGTCACGGGCACGCGCCCGTCGGCGGCCTTGACCGCCTCGCGCACGATGGAACGGAACAGGTCGCGCTTCCAGGGCAGCGCACTGCCGCCGCCCTTGCGCGTGACCTTGGGCACGGGGCACCCGAAGTTCATGTCGATGTGGTCGGCACGGTCCTCGTCGATGATGATGCGCACGGCAAGCGCCATCACCTTCGGGTCGACGCCGTACAGCTGCACCGACCTGGGCTGCTCGTCGGCATCGAAGGTGACCATGTCGACCGTCTCCGCATTGCGCTCGACCAGTGCACGCGAGGTGACCATCTCCGAGACGTAGAGGCCGGCACCGGCCTCGCGGCACAGGCGACGGAACGAGCGGTTGGTGATGCCCGCCATGGGTGCGAGCACCACGGGCACGCTCAGGTCAGCCATCGAAAGCACGGCTTGAGTGTGCCAGTGCGGCACACTGGGGACGAAATCCGATGGAGGTCCCTGATGTCCGAGATGGTGGCAGTGCTGACCGGCCGACGGAAGTGGGTCGCACTGTGCTTCCTGGCGCTCGGCGTCTCGATGATCATCCTCGATGCCACCGTCGTGAACGTCGCCATCCCGACCATGGTGCGCGACCTGGGCCTGTCGACCAATGACGCCGAGTGGATCAATGCGGCCTACTCGCTGACCTTCGCCTCGCTGCTCATCCTGTTCGGGCGCCTGAGCGACCGCTTCGGCCGTCGCCTCATCTTCACCGTCGGCATCATCGTCTTCGTCGCCGCGAGCATGCTCGTGGCCCTGGGCGCTGGCGCCACCGAGATCATCGCCGCGCGCGCCCTGCAGGGCGTGGGCGCCGCCATGATCCTGCCGAGCTCACTGTCGATCATCAATGCGGTGTTCGTCGGGAAGTCCCGCGCCATCGCCTTCGCCGTGTGGGGCGGCACGATCGGCGGCATGGCCGCCCTCGGCCCGCTGGTGGGCGGCTGGCTGACCACCTACGCGTCGTGGAACTGGGCCTTCCTCATCAACGTGCCGATCGGCATCATCGTGCTCATCGGCGCTCTCATCACGGTGCCCGAGACCAAGGACACGCACGCGCGCAAGGGCTTCGACATCGCCGGCATCCTGCTCATCACCCTGGGCCTGGCGGGCCTGGTGTTCGCCCTCATCGAGGGCCAGCGCTACGGCTGGATCACGCCGATCAGCGACTTCCACGCCGGCCCGTGGACCTGGCCCCTGGAGAGCATCTCGATCGTCCTCGTGGTCGGCATCGGCGGCATCCTCGCGCTCATCGCCCTGGTCATCGTCGAGTCGCGCAAGGCCGCCGCCGGCAAGGTCGTGATCCTCGACCTGCGCCTGTTCCGCATCCGCACCTTCGCCTTCGGCAATGCCGTGGCGCTCATCGTCAGCCTCGGCGAGTTCGGCCTCCTGTTCGCCCTGCCGCTCTTCCTGCAGGCAACACGCGGGTACGACGCGCTGCAGACCGGCGTGATCCTGCTGGCCCTGGCTGCCGGCTCCTTCCTCGCGTCCGGGCTGGGCGCGCCGCTGGCGCAGAGGTTCGGGCCGGTGCGCGTGCTCCAGGGCGGCATGGTGCTCGAGGCGGTCGGCATCTTCGGCCTGGGCATGATGCTGTCGACCGAGGTGACCGGATGGCAGATGGCGCCCTGGCTGTTCCTCTACGGCATGGGCGTCGGCTTCGCCACCGCGCAGCTCACCGGCGTGATCCTCGCCGAAGTGCCTGTGGCCGACTCGGGCCAGGCCAGTGCCGTGCAGTCGACCTCCCGGCAGATCGGCGCCGCGATCGGCACGGCCATCATCGGCACCACGCTCATCGTCGGGCTGGGCAATGTCGCCGTGCAGCTCACCGACCGAGGGGTGCCCGCGGAGCAGGCGCAGGTCATCAGCGACGCAGTCGCCGGGTCAGCGGGTCAGGCCATTCCCGGTCTCGCAGCGCTGCCCGACGGCGAGGTGCTCGTCTCCGGCGCCTCCGAGGGCTTCGCGAACGCGATCACCTACGTGGCCTGGGTCGCCGGCACCTTCGTGCTGCTGGGCTTCGCCGCGAGCCTCACGCTGCCGCGCAATGCCGCGCGCATCGAGTCCGAGGGCTACGAGCCTCCGGTGGAGGCTGAGCACTCAGGTGCGTGAGCGCACGTAGGTGTGCACGACCACGCCGTTGTCGAACGGACGCGTCGTGCGGTAGCTGAGCTCATACGGCTGCTCGACCTCGTCGAAGAGCCGCGCCCCACTGCCGAGCACCACCGGGAAGACCATGAAGTGGTACTCGTCGACCAGGTCGAGGGCCTTGAGCGCATTGACGAGCGTGCGACTGCCCGCGACCTGGATCTCGCCGTGGTGCCGAGCCTTCACTGCCTCCACCTCAGGGCGCAGGTCGCCGGACAGGACCGTCGTGTTGTTCCAGTCGGCCGACGTGAGCGTCGTGCTCACCACGTACTTGGGCAGGGCATTCATCCTGTCGGCCATGTCGCCCTCGTAGTCGGGCCAGGCTCCCGCGAAGCTCTCGTAGGTCACGCGGCCCAGCAGCAGTGCGTCGGAGTCGGCGATCTCCTGCTGCTTGTACTCCTGCCAGCTGTCATGGTGCCGCTCCCCGACCCAGTTCGTGTGGGCGTAGCCGGGCTCGCCGCCGGGCGCCTCCACGACACCGTCGAGGGACACGAACTCGGTGACGACGATCCTGCCCATGGCAGCCTCCTTGCCGGTGGTCAGCAGGAGGGCAGGCGCGTGGCCAGCCACCCCACGAGGGAGTCCAGGCCGATGCGCTCCTGCTGCATCGTGTCGCGCTCGCGCACGGTGACCGCCTGGTCGTCGAGGGTGTCGAAGTCGACCGTGACGCAGAACGGCGTGCCGATCTCGTCCTGGCGGCGGTAGCGGCGGCCGATGGCCCCGGCATCGTCGAACTCGATGTTCCAGCGCTTGCGCAGCTCGGCGGCGAGATCCTTGGCCTTGGGCGACAGGTCGGCATTGCGCGACAGCGGCAGCACCGCGACCTTGACCGGCGCCAGGCGCGGGTCCAGGCGCAGCACGGTGCGGGTGTCGACGCCGCCCTTGGCGTTGGGCGCCTGGTCCTCGTCGTAGGAGTCGAGCAGGAACGCCAGCACGGCACGCGTGAGGCCGGCCGCCGGCTCGATGACGTAGGGCGTCCAGCGCTCCTCGGTCTCCTGGTCGAAGTACGACAGGTCGGTTCCGGAGTGCTGCCCGTGCGTGGTGAGGTCGAAGTCGGTGCGGTTGGCGATGCCCTCGAGCTCGGCCCACTCGGAGCCTGCGAAGCGGAAGCGGTACTCGATGTCGACCGTGCGCTTGGAGTAGTGCGAGAGCTTCTCCTTCGGATGCTCGAAGAAGCGCATGTTCTCGGGGTTCAGGCCCAGGTCGGTGTACCAGTCCCAGCGCTGCTGGAGCCAGTACTCATGCCACTCCTCGTCGGTGCCGGGCTTGACGAAGAACTCCATCTCCATCTGCTCGAACTCACGCGTGCGAAAGATGAAGTTGCCGGGCGTGATCTCGTTGCGGAAGCTCTTGCCGGTCTGGCCGATGCCGAACGGCGGCTTCTTGCGCGCGGCATTCATGACGTTGAGGTAGTTGACGAAGATGCCCTGGGCGGTCTCGGGGCGCAGGTAGTGCACGGCGCCGGCATCCTCGATCGGACCGACGGCGGTGCGCAGCATGCCGTTGAAGTCGCGCGGCTCGGTGAACTCACCCTTGTTGCCGCAGTTCGAGCAGGTGATGTCGGCCAGGCCGTTGGCCGGCGGGCGCCCGTGCTTCTCCTCGTACTGCTCGATCAGCTGGTCGGCCCGCCACCGGCGGTTGCACTTGCGGCACTCAGTGAGCGGGTCGACGAAGGCGTTGACGTGGCCCGAGGCCTCCCACACCTGCGGCGCCAGGATGATCGACGAGTCGAGCCCGACGACGTCCTCACGTCCGCGCACCATGTGCTGCCACCACTGGCGACGCACGTTGTCCTTGAGCTCGACGCCGTTGGGGCCGTAGTCCCAGGCGGAGCGGGTGCCGCCATAGATCTCCGACGACGGGAACACGAAGCCCCGGCGCTTGGAGAGGTTGACGACTGCATCGACACGATCGGCTGCCATGGTGCGCTCCTGTTCCGAAGCGCGTGGGCGCTCCAATCCGGCTGGTTGTCGGCGGTGCGGTGATTCTACGAGAGATCGTCGAAGGATTCGTAGTGACCCGACAGCGACTGCCCGGGCGCACTCGAGACGAGGTGCGCGAGCGCGTCGTACGTCTCGCACATGGAGTCGACCTGGACAGCACTGCACACGGGCACTGCGAGCACGATGCGCGCAGCGCCGAGGTTTCGAAGCCGGGCCGCGACCAGTCGCGCGGCAGTGCCCGACTCGACACCGTCGTCGACCACGAGCACCTCGTGACCTGCGACTTCGGGCAGTCCATGGACCTCTCGCTCGCCGTCGACGCTCACGACGTTCGCGCGCACCGGCTGCGCTCCCAGCGCAGCTGCCACCGGGGCGGCGACCTGGGCTCCGCGGGCGTTCAGGCCGATGACACACGGGTGCGCGGACGTCAGTGCCGCGACTGCCGCCGGCGCCAGTGCCTGCCCGGCGTCAGCGAAGCTCGCGAACGGCGTCATGCCTGGATCGGCGGCACTGACGCGGCAGCCGCCTGCCCCAGCCCGATCGCGTCAGCATCGGCCGCCCGGCCCGACTTCGCGCTCTCGGCGCCGCGGTCGCTGATCATGTGCACCGCCTCGAACGCCGATGACTCGTCGATGGCCCTGGACAGCAGCGGCACGGCAGCGATCTTCACCTCGAAGCGCGACAGCGCGCGTCGGTAGGCGCCCACGCCGTCCCACCGCGTCGTGATGAGTCGAAGGTCGGTCTCGTCGGTCGACTGGCCCAGGATCGCGTCGATGAAGCCGTCGCTCTGCGCCAGTGCCTCCAGGGCCGCGCGCGCGTCGTCAGCGAACTGCGCCGCCTGCTCGCCGGTGACCCGGAAACGGTTCACCACGACGAGGATGGGCGCACTAGAGTCCGTCCACAGTGGATTCACGTGCCGACGGTAGCGGCACGAGGCGACGGAGGAATCATGGCCAAGGGCTCAGGTGGGCTCCCCGAGGGCGTGCGCGGACCCAGCGGCCCGGCCCGCTCGGCTGGCCGGCAGGCGATGGAGCGCACCTCGATGCCGATGCTCATGCGGATCAACCGCCTGCCGCGCTGGCTCGTCGTCGTCACCCTGGGCGCACTGCTCTTCCTGGGCCTGATCCAGACCGGAAGCCTGGCGTGGCTCGGCGGCATCATGCTGCTCATCGTCACCGCCTTCCTGGGCTGGCTGCTCATCTTGGCCTGGCCGGTGCTGACGCCCCAGCAGCGCGGCATCCGCACGGTGGTGGTGCTGGGCGCCCTGGGCATCACGGTGCTGAAGTTCCTCGGCCGCTTCTAGCCGAAATTGACAACCATTTTCATTAAGATTACCGTGCGGGCATGCGCGCAGCCTGGCTCCTCATCGGGGCCCTCACCCTGGCCGGATGCTCCTCCTCCCCCGCAGCACCCGAGGCCGCTGATGGCACGGGGCTGTCGGTCCTGACCACCACGACCATCCTCGGCAGCGTCGTCGGCGACATCGTCACCTGCGCCGGCGGCACCGCCAGCACCCTCATCCCGGCCGGCGCCGACCCGCACGACTTCGCGCCGTCCTCGGAGCAGCTGGCCGCCGTGGTCAAGGCCGATGTCGTCATCGCGAACGGCCTGGGCCTGGAGGGAGGCCTGGCCGACGCATTGACCTCGGCCAAGGCCGACGGCGCCACCGTGTTCGAGGTCGGTCCGCTGGTGCAGCCTCGGGACTTTCCGGGCACCACCACCCCCGATCCGCACTTCTGGTTCGACATGTCACGCATGGCCACTGCCGCCGAGCTCATCGGCGACGAGCTGGCGAGCAAGGGCGGCGAGCAGTACCGCACCTGTGCCGCCACCGAGGCCGAGCGCATCCGCACGGCACAGGTCGGTGTCGCCTCGACCCTGGCGTCGGTGCCTGCCGCTCGTCGGGTGCTCGTGACCGATCATGATGCGTTCGGCTACCTCGCCGATGCCTACGGCTACCGCATCGCGGGCGCGATCATCCCCTCGGGCACCACGCTCGCCGCACCCAGCTCCAGCGACCTCGCGGCCCTCGCCAAGGTGATCGCCGACACCAAGGTCGACGCGATCTTCGCGAACTCCAACAGCCCCCAGGTGCTGGCCGATGCCGTCGCCAGCGAGGTCGGCTACCCCGTGACGGTGGTCGACCTCTATGTCGACAGCCTGGGCGAGCCCGGCAGCGGCGCCGACACCTACATCGGCTACCTGCAGACCGATGCCTCCCGCATCGCCAAGGCCCTGGCCGGCTGACATGGACTGGTGGCTGGAGCCGTTCTCGCTCGGGTTCGAGCAGCGCGCCCTCATCGGCGGCGCGCTCGCCGGCCTCATGTCCTCGATCGTCGGCACCTGGCTGGTGCTGCGCGGCATGAGCTTCTTCGGTGATGCCTTCGTGCACGGGGTCGTCCCCGGCATCGCCGCGGCAGTGGTGCTCGACATCAACCCGGTCATCGGCGCGGCCGTGGCCGCCCTCGTGATGGTCCTGCTCATCGAGCTCGTGCACCGCCAGACGACGCTCACCGAGGACACCAGCATCGGGCTGCTGTTCGTCGGCATGCTCGCCCTGGGCGTGGTCATCATCTCGCGGCTCAGCACGTTCTCGGGCAGCCTGACCACCATCCTCTTCGGCGACGCCCTCGGCACGAGCGTGGGCGACCTGTGGGCCCAGGGCGCGCTCACCATCGTGATCATCGCGACGACGACGGCGCTGTACCGACCTCTGCTCGCGCTGTCGTTCAACCGCGACAAGGCCCAGCTGCTCGGCATGCGCCCCAAGGCCGCGCACGCCGCCCTGCTCGTACTCATCGCCGCCGCGGTGATCGGCAGCTTCCAGTCGGTGGGCACCCTGCTGGTCTTCGGCCTGCTCGTGGGCCCGCCAGCGACCGCCGCCCTGCTCGCCCGCACGGTGCCGCGCATGATGCTGATCGCGGCCGGCATCTCGCTAGTCTCGGTCTGGCTCGGCCTGACCTTGAGCTACCACCTGGGCACCGCGGGCTCGGCGACCATGGCCCTGATGCCCATCCTGATCTTCTTCGCCGTGCTTGCCGTCACGCGCATCCGCGACGCCTTCGCTCGTCGCGCCGCAGCGGGGCAGGTGTCGCATGCCTGAGTCGCACAGCACTCACGCGCACGCTATGCCCGACGTGGTGGTGGCCACCGACCTCGTGCTCGGCCACGGCTCGCATGTGGCGGTGCAGGCCTCGTCGTTCACCATCCCCGCTGGAAGGGTGACGACCGTCATCGGGCCCAACGGCGGCGGCAAGTCGACCCTGCTGCATGCGATCGCCGGGCTCATCACCCCGCTCGCGGGCTCACTTCGGGTGCTCGACGCGCATCCGCACGAGATGCGCGAGCACCTGAGCTACGTGCTCCAGTACACGACCGTCCCGGTGGGCACCCCCATCACAGTCGCCGAGACCGTGATGATGGGCCGCTACCCGCGCATGGGGCTGTTCCGTCGACCGACTGCAGACGACCGGGCGCGGGTGCGTGAGGCCATGGAGCGCCTGCAGATCACCGACCTTGCAGGGCGGCACCTGAGTGAGCTCTCCGGCGGCCAGCGCCAGCGCGTCTACGTCGCCCAGGGGATCGCGCAGGAGCATGACGTGCTCCTGCTCGACGAGCCGCTCACCGGACTCGACATCGCCTCAGCCCAGACCATCGACGAGATCATCCACCAGGAGCCCACCGGCGGCTGCACGGTGATCCTGACCACCCACGACCTCGACGAGGCGCGCGCCAGCGATCACGTGGTGCTGCTGGCCGGGCGCGTGATCGCCTCGGGGCCACCCGAGCAGGTGCTCACCGCCGAGCACCTCATGACGGCCTATGGCCTCGGCGGGCTGCATGCAGGCAGCGAGCCCAAGGTCGGCGCCGACCACCATCACCACCACGAGCATCACGAGCACGACCACCACGGTCATGCGCACGAGCACGGGCATGACCACCCCGAGGGCCGGCGATGACCGCGGGACCTCGCTCCACCCGGCAGCGCACGGCCGTGGCCTCAGCGCTCGGTGACGTCGATGACTTCCGGTCGAGCCAGGAGCTGCACGAGTTCCTGCGGGAGCGCGGCGAGAGTGTGGGCCTGACGACCGTGTACCGGACCCTGCGCACCATGGCCGACGCAGGCGAGGTCGATGTGATCGTGCGCGAGGACGGCGAGTCGGTGTACCGGCGCTGCAGCGGCACCCATCACCATCACCTGGTCTGCCGCGGCTGCGGCGCCGCGGTCGAGATCGAGGGCCCAGCGGTCGAGCAGTGGGCCGACGCCATGGCTGCGCTCCACGGCTACACGCAGGTCAGCCACACGCTGGAGCTCTTCGGCCTCTGCGGTCACTGCGGCAGCTGATTGGGCACCGCTCCCCCGTAGCGCCGATCGCGCGAGGCATAGAGCTGGCAGGCATGCCACAGGTGGCGCCGGTCGAAATCCGGCCACAGCGTGTCGAGGAACACCAGCTCGGCGTAGGCCGACTGCCACAGCAGGAAGTTGCTCGTGCGCTGCTCGCCTGACGATCGGATGAACAGGTCGACGTCGGGCATGTCGGGCTCGTCGAGATAGCGGTGGAACATGCGCTCGTCGATGCGCTCGGGCGACAGCCGACCAGCGGCGACGTCGCGGGCCATGGCCGCTGCAGCATCGGCGATCTCCGCACGCCCGCCGTAGTTGACGCACATCGTGAGCGTCAGCTTCTTGTTGCGCGCCGTCAGCCGCTCGGCCTCCTCGAGCTCGTTGATCACGCTGCGCCACAGCCTGGGCCGGCGCCCGGCCCAGCGGATGCGCACGCCCAACTCGTGCATCTCATCGCGCCGACGGCGGATGACATCGCGGTTGAAGCCCATGAGGAAGCGCACCTCGTCGGGCGAGCGCTTCCAGTTCTCGGTGGAGAAGGCGTAGGCCGACAGTGACCCGATGCCCAGTTCGATGGCGCCGTGCACGCAGTCGAGCAGGGCGGCCTCGCCGCGCTCATGGCCCGCCGTGCGCGGCAGCCCGCGCTCCTTGGCCCAGCGCCCGTTGCCGTCCATGACGATCGCCACGTGCCGCGGCACGAGCTCGGCCTGGATCCGCGGCCGGGTGGCCCCGCTGGGATGCGGCGTGGGTGCACGCAGCTGCTGCTTCATGTGGCGAGCCTTCGGTCGTCGCGGTCAACGAGGGGCAAGGATCGCAGACCGCGCTCGAGGTGCCACTGCAGGAAGGCCGCGACCAGGCCGCTGGCCTCGCGGCGCTCGCGCACCTCGCTGGCATCGGCAACCGGCCAGTCGCCACTGAGCAGTGCGGCGAGCAGGCTCACTGCGGCAGGCGACGGCGCCGCAGCACCGGGAAGCCGGCAGTCACTGCAGACCATGCCGCCGCCGGCGACCGAGAAGGCGCGGTGCGGGCCAGCGGACCCGCAGCGGGCGCACTCGTCGAAGGACGGCGACCACCCGGCGATCGACAGGGAGCGCAGCAGGTAGGCGTCGAGCACCAGGGGCGCGTCATGCTCACCGCTGACCAGGGCGCGCAGGGCGGTGATGAGCAGCACATACTGCTGCACGGCAGGCTCGCGCTCGACCGGCGTGAGCCGCTCGGCGGTCTCGACCATCGCCATCGCCGTGGTCCAGCGACCGTAGTCGCGCGAGAGCGCTGCGCCGATCGGGTCGATGGTCTCGACCTGCGAGATGCTGTCGAGACTGCGTCCCTCGTAGCACTGGATGTCGACGTGACTGAAGGGCTCGACACGGGCGCCGATGCGGCTCGACGTCTTGCGCACCCCGCGGGCCACGGCCCGAACCCGGCCGTGATGGCGGGTCAGGAGCGTGACGATGCGATCGGCCTCGCCCAGCTTGTGGGCGCGCAGCACGACGGCTTCGTCACGGTAGAGCGGCACAGGACATTGTGTTCCCTGCGGCTGCGCTGTGGCGACTGCCACGCTCGACCGACGGCTAGAAGCCGAGGCGCCGCAGGAGCTTGGGGTCCTTCTGCCAGTCCTTGGCCACCTTGACCCGGATGTCGAGGTAGACCGGGCTGCCGACTAGGTGCTCGATGCCCTGCCGCGCCTTGGTGCCCACGTGCTTGAGCCGCGAGCCGCCCTTGCCGATGATGATCGACTTCTGGCTGTCGCGCTCGACGAAGAGGTTGGCGTGGATGTCCATGAGCGGGCGATCGGCCGGACGGCCCTCGCGCATGCCCATCTCCTCGATCGTCACCGCGATCGAGTGCGGCAGCTCGTCCTGCACGCCCTCGAGGGCGGCCTCGCGGATGAGCTCGGCGACGGCGATCTCCATCGGCTCGTCGGTCACCTCGCCGTCGAGGTACAGCAGCTGGCCTTCGGGCATGAGCGCGGTGAACTCCGCGATCAGCACGTCGATGTTCTCGCCGCTGTTCGCCGACACCGGGATGATCGCCGACCAGTCGGTGTCGAGCTGCATCGCGAGCATCTGCGCGTCGAGCAGCCGCTCGGCCAGGGTCTCGCGGCTGACCTTGTCGGCCTTGGTCACGATGATGACGATCGGCGTGCGGCCCAGCTCGACGATCTGCCCGGCGATGAAGCGGTCGCCGGGGCCGATGGTCTCGTCGGCCGGCAGGCACAGGCCGATGGCGTCGACGGTCGACCACGTCTCGCGCACCTGGTCGTTGAGGCGCTCGCCCAGCAGCGTGCGCGGCCGATGCAGCCCCGGCGTGTCGACGAGCACGAGCTGCGCCTCGTCGGTCGTGAGGATGCCGCGGATGATGCGCCGGGTCGTCTGCGGGCGCGAGGACATGATGGCGATCTTCTGGCCGACCATGCGGTTGGTGAGCGTGGACTTGCCGACGTTGGGCCGCCCGACGATGGACACGAAGCCGCTGCGGAAGGCCATCAGGACTCCAGCCGCGCGGTGAGCGTGCCGTCGGCCGCGCACACCAGCACCGGCACGCCCGCGCCGCCAAGATCGCGCACGCAGGCGGGGTCGACGGCATCGGCACCGATCACGACTGCGCACTCGAGGCCCGAGGCGCCGGCGGCCACGGCCTGCGCGACCGCGAGCTCGAGCGCCGTGAGGCTCAGGTGCTCGCGCTCGACGGTGGCACCGGCGTAGGTGCGGCCGAGCTCATCGCGCACCGCTGCGCCCTCGCGCGCGCCGATGCGGGCACGAGCGCCGCGCGCCAGCGTCACGAGCTTGGCGTCCTCCGGTTCCAGCGTGCTCGGGTCCAGGTCAGTCATCTGCGCCTCCAGGCGTCGGCTCGACAGGCGCGACCGGCTCGATGAGGATCGCGTTGATGCGGTTGCGCCGGCCACCGGTGGTCTCGGCCGTGAGCACGTAGCCGTCCTCGGTGATGGACGCCCCCGGGATCGGGACCCGGCCCAGGCGCTTGGCCATGAGCCCCAGCACGGTGTCGATCCCCTCCTCATCGGCGTCGATCTCGATCGACAGCAGCTCGGCAACATCGTCGACGTGCATGCGCGAGCTGATGCGGAAGCTGCCGCCGTCGAGCTCGGTGACCTCGGGCATCTCGGTGTCGTACTCGTCGGCGATCTCGCCCACGATCTCCTCGAGGATGTCCTCGATGGTGACCAGGCCGGCGGTGCCGCCGTACTCGTCGACGACGATCGCCAGGTGCACGCGTGCGGCCTGCATGTCCTTGAGCAGCTCGTCGACCGCCTTGCTGTCGGGCACGAAGAAGGGCTTGCGCATGATCGACTCGACGCGCTCGCCGACCTCGGCCGCACGATGGTCGAAGGAGCGGCGCACGACGTCCTTGAGGTAGACCACGCCGACGATGTCGTCGGTGCTCTCGCCGATCACGGGGATGCGGCTGAATCCGGAGCGCAGGCCCAGCGACAGCGCCTGGCGCAGGGTCTTCTCGCGCTCGATGACGATCATCTCGGTGCGCGGCACCATCACCTCGCGAGCGAAGGTGTCGCCCAGCTCGAAGACCGAGTGGATCATCTGGCGCTCGTCGTCCTCGATCAGGCTGTCGGCCTCGGCGAGGTCGACGAGCTCGCGCAGCTCGGCCTGCGAGGCGAACGGGCCCTCGCGGTAGCCCTTGCCGGGCGTGAGGGCATTGCCGAGCACGATGAGCAGCGACGTGATGGGGCCCAGGATCGTGGCCAGGCCCCGCACCAGGCCGGCGCAGGACATGGCGATGCGATCGGCGTGCTGGCGCCCCAGCGTGCGCGGCGCGACGCCCAGCGCCACGTAGGACACCACCACCATGACGCCGACGGCGACGAGCAGTGCGGCGCCGACCGACCAGTCGTGCCCGAGGGCGAGCACATCGACGCTGACGTAGCTGACGATCACCGTGGCACCGACCGTTGCCACAGTGGACAGGAACAGCAGCACATTGACGTAGCGCGCGCGATCATCGAGGACCACCAGCAGCCGGTCGGCCTGCTTGGGCTTCTCGCGGCGCAGCTCCTCGATGCGCGATCGGGAGACACGCCCGATCGCGGTCTCCGCGCTCACCAGGAGGCCGGAGATCACGACGAGCGCGAGTGCGAGCGCGATCAGCCAGGCGCTAGCCACGCGAGGCCTCCCCGGCGGGCGCCGCGAGCTGCCAACGCGCGAGCAGGTCGTCCTGCAGGGCGAACATCACGTCGTACTCCGCGTCTGTCATGTGGTCGTGGCCGATGAGGTGCAGCATCCCATGGACGAGCAGGAACTCCAGCCGCTGCGCGAGCGGCATGCCGTGGCCCTGGTCGTCGGCCTCGACGAACTCCGGGCACATGACGATGTCGCCGAGCACGCCGGGCTCAGGGTCGGGCGAGGGCCGGAGCTCGTCCATCGGGAAGGACAGGATGTCGGTCGCTCCCGGCTCCTGCATCCACTCGACGTGCAGGGCCTCCATCACCGCGGAGTCCACCATCGTGACCGACAGGTCGACCGCAGGATGCAGCTGCAGGGCGCCGAGCAGGAACTCGGCCTCCTGCTCGAGCCGATCGAGGTCGACGGCGTAGGCCGTCTCATTGGCGAGCGTCAGGGTCATCGGTTCTGCTGGACGTCGAATCGGTCGTAGGCCTCGACGATGCGTCCGACGAGCTTGTGCCGCACGACGTCGCCGGAGGTCAGGCGGCAGAACGCGACGTCGTCGATGCCCTCGAGGATCTGGCTGACGATGCGCAGTCCGCTGGTGGTGCCACCGGGCAGGTCGACCTGCGTCACATCGCCCGTCACCACCATGGTCGAGCCGAAGCCCAGGCGCGTCAGGAACATCTTCATCTGCTCCGCCGAGGTGTTCTGCGCCTCGTCGAGGATGATGAACGCGTCGTTGAGGGTGCGCCCGCGCATGTACGCAAGCGGCGCGACCTCGATGGTGCCGGACGTGATGAGACGCGGGATCGACTCGGGGTCGATCATGTCGTGCAGCGCGTCATAGAGCGGGCGCAGGTACGGGTCGATCTTCTCCGAGAGCGTTCCCGGCAGGAAGCCCAGGCGCTCACCGGCCTCGACTGCAGGACGCGTCAGGATGATGCGCGTGACCTTCTTGGCCTGCAGGGCCTGCACCGCCTTGGCCATCGCGAGGTAGGTCTTGCCCGTGCCGGCAGGCCCGATGCCGAACACGATGGTGTTGGAGTCGATGGCGTCGACATAGCGCTTCTGGTTCAGGGTCTTGGCCCTGATCGTGCGCCCGCGGTTGCTCAGGATGTTCTGCGTGAGCACCTCGGTGGGGCGCGTGCCGCTGCGCAGCAGGGAGATGCTGCGGTCGAGGGACTCGGGCGTGAGCGCCTGGCCGGTGCGCAGGACGGCCAGCATCTCGCCGATGAGCGTCTCGGCGATGCCGACCTCGGCCGGCTCGCCGGTCATGGTGATCTCATTGCCGCGCACGAGGATGTCGACCTCGGGGAAGGCGGCCTCGATCTGGCGGATGAGCACGTCGCTGGACCCGAGGAGCCCGACCATGGGCTGCGAGTTCGGGATGCTGATGCGCGCCTCGGCGCGGGGGGCGGAGATTGGCGTGGTCATGCGACTACCCCGGCGGCCATGTGAAGTCCCTTCCGCCCAGCACGTGCCCATGCACGTGGAACACCGACTGCCCGGCCTCGGTGCCGGTGTTGAAGACGAGACGGAACTGGTCGCCCAGGCCCTCCTGCTGCGCCACCTGCGCAGCGGTGGCCAGCACCGTGGCGGTGAGCCCCGGCGCACTGCCGGCGAGGGCGCCGATGTTCTCGTGGTGCTCGGTGGGGATGACGAGCACGTGGACGGGCGCCTGCGGGCTGATGTCGCGGAAGGCCACGACCTCGTCGGTGCGCAGCACGACATCGGCCGGGATCTCCCCGGCGACGATGCGGCAGAACAGGCAGTCGGTCATCGGCTCATCCTCCCATGCCCGCTGCTGGCTGCTCAGCCCATCGCAGCCTGGTGCTGAGCACGCTCACGGCGACCGTGCCCGCCAGTGATGCGCGCAGCACGCCGTCGCCGATCGACACGGCCGTGGCACCACAGGCCTCGAAGGCGGCGAGCTCGTCGGCGGCGATCCCGCCCTCAGGCCCGACGACCAGTGCGATGGTGCCCGAGACCGGCAGTGGCACCTCGGCCAGCGAGACCGTGGCCTGCTCGTGGAGGACGAAGGAGGCCGTGCAGCCCTGCAGGGCACTGGCGACGGCGGGAGTCGACGCGACAGCGTCGACCTCGGGGATCCAGGCACGGCGCGACTGCTTGGCTGCGGACCTGGCAGCGCTACGCCACTTGTCGAGCGACTTCTGCGCGCGCTCGCCCTTCCACTGCGCGATGGAGCGCTGGGCCGACCAGGGGATGATGCGATCGACGCCGGCCTGGGTCATGAGATCGACCGCGAGCTCGCCGTGCTCGCCCTTGGCAAGGGCCTGCACCACGGTGAACTGCACTGGCGGCCGCGGCACGGTGTCGAGGCGGTCGACGACCAGGGTGAAGGACGAGCCGTGCACGACCGCCGTGCAGGAGGCTCGCGCACCTCGACCGTCGGAGACCAGCACCTGCTCGCCGTCGCCGATGCGCAGCGCCGAGGCCGCATGACGCACCTCGGCCGCAGGCAGCTCCACGACGGAGCCGGGCGCGGCCGACGCGAGGTCGTCGACGAGGAGCAGCGGTGGCGTCACTTCTGGTGGAACGCATCCTTGAGCCGCGAGAACAGGCCGCCGCCGGGCTCCCCCTCGGCCCCGCCGACGCGCACGGACTCCTCCGAGCGCAGCTCGGCGAGCCTGGTGAGCAGAGCGACCTGCTCGGCATCGAGGTCGGTCGGCACGCGCACGTCGAGATGCACGTGCAGGTCGCCGCGCTGCCCGCCGCGAAGCCTGGATGCACCCTTGCCGCGCAGGATGAGCTGCTCCCCCGACTGCGTGCCCGCACGGACGTCGAGGTGCTCGACGCCGTCGAGGGTGTCGAGGTCGATCGTGGCGCCCAGCGCCGCGGAGGTCATCGGCACGGTCACGCGGCAGTGGAGCTCATCGCCGTGCCGCTCGAAGACCGGGTGCTCGGCCTGCACGATCTCGACGAACAGGTCGCCGGCGGAGCCGCCATTGGGCCCGACCTCGCCCTCGCCGGTGAGCTGGATGCGGGTGCCGGTGTCGACGCCCGGCGGGATCTGGATGGTCATGGTGCGCCTGGTGCGCACACGACCGTCACCCGAGCACTCATGGCACGGGTGCGGGATGGTGGTGCCGAACCCCTGGCACTGCGGGCAGGGCCGCGAGGTCATGACGTTGCCGAGGAAGGAGCGCTGCATCTGCTGCAGCTCGCCGCGACCCTTGCACATCACGCAGGTGACCACCTCGCTGTCGTCGGCCAGGCCCGAGCCCTCGCACGAGCCGCAGCGCGAGGCGGTGTCGACGGTGATGTCGCGGGTGTCGCCGAAGACCGCGGTGCGCAGGTCTATCTGCAGCCGGATGAGGGCGTCCTGGCCGCGGCGTGCGCGGGTGCGCGGGCCGCGCTGTCCGCCGCCACCGCCGAAGAACGCGTCCATGATGTCGCCGAAGTCGAAGCCGCCCTGGAAGCCGCCGAAGCCGGCGCCCTGGCGCGGGTCGCCGCCGAGGTCGTACATCTGCCGCTTCTCGGGATCGCTCAGGACCTCGTACGCCGCGGTGACCGTCTTGAACTTCTCCTGCGCCGCAGGATCGGGGTTGACGTCAGGATGCAGCTCGCGCGCGAGCTTGCGGTAGGCCTTCTTGACCTCATCGGGCGAGGCATCCTTGGTGACCCCGAGCAGGGCGTAGTAGTCGGTGCTCACGTGGTGCTCACTGCTCCTCAAGGATCCGGGTGACGTACTGCGCGACGGCCTGCACCGAGCTGATGGTGTTGGCGTAGTCCATGTGGGTCGGGCCGACGATGCCCAGCGAGGCCAGCTCCTGGCCGTGGCGTCCGTATCGCGTGGTCACGACGGAGGTGGACGACAGGCCCTCGACCTCGGTCTCCTGGCCGATGCGCACGGTGACCCCGCCCATCGTGGACTCGCCCATGAGTCGCATGAGCACGACCTGCTCCTCCAGGGCCTCGAGGACGGGCTGGATCGCGATCGGGAACTCCTCGCCGTAGCGCGCCAGGTGCGCGGTGCCGCCGATGACGATGCGCTCGTCGACATCCTCCGTGGCCGCATCGAGCAGCGTGGCCACGACCGCCACCGCAGCAGGGCGCGACTGCGCGTCGATGTGCTCGACGAAGCTCTCGAGCACTGCTGGCAGTGACGAGAAGGACTGGCCCACGACATCGACGATGAGCCGTGCGCGCATGTCGGCGAGCTGCTGCTCAGGCAGGGGCTGGCTGATGTCGATGGTGCGCTGCTCGAGCCGGCCGGAGTCGGCGACGAGGATGAGCAGGAGCCTCGTGGTGCTGATGGCGATGAGCTCGACGTGGCGCACGGAGCTGCGCGTGAGCGATGGGTACTGCACCAGGGCAACCTGCCGGGTCACCTGTGCCAGCAGCCTCACGGTGCGCACCATGACGTCATCGAGGTCAACCGACCCAGCAAGGAAGCGCTCGATCGCGCGACGCTCGCCCGGGGCCAGTGGCTTGATGCCGGAGAGCCGGTCGACGAAGTGCCGGTAGCCCAGATCGGTGGGGATGCGGCCGGCGCTGGTGTGCGGCTGGGCGATGTAGCCCTCGTCCTCGAGGGCGGCCATGTCGTTGCGGATCGTGGCCGGCGAGACGCCGAGGCTGTGCCGCTCGACAAGGGCCTTGGAGCCGACCGGCTCATGCGTGGTGACGTAGTCCTCGACGATGGCGCGGAGCACGGCGAGCCGGCGGTCCTCCAGCATGCTCACCTCCGGCATTTGGCACTCGCAGATCCTGAGTGCCAAGTGTAACCGTGGCGCGTGCCTGCGGGATATCGTCCGGACCCGGGGCGACACGACGACAGGAGCGAGCACCGATGCGCGGATCGAC
>JAQTXL010000005.1 GCA_028688835.1 Candidatus Nanopelagicales bacterium
TGACGGACTTGGCGAGGTTGCGCGGCTGGTCGACGTCGTGGCCCTTGGCCGTGGCCATCTCGCAGGCGAACACCTGCAGCGGCACGGTCGAGACGAGCGGCTGCATGAGCAGCGGCACGACGGGCACCCGGATGATGTGATCGCTGAACTGCGTGATCTTCTCGTCGCCCTCCTCGGCGATGGCCACGATGAGCGCGCCGCGGGCACGCACCTCCTGGATCGCCGAGATCACCTTGTCGTGCAGGAAGCTGCGGGGCGAGGGCACGATGACGACCACGGGCACGCCGTCCTCGATGAGCGCGATCGGCCCGTGCTTGAGCTCGCCGGCCGCGAAGCCCTCGGCGTGCATGTAGGCCAGCTCCTTGAGCTTGAGCGCACCCTCGAGGGCAACGGGGTAGCCGACGTGCCGGCCGATGAAGAGCACCGACTTGGCGTCGGCAAGAGCGCGCGCAAGCACGCGAACAGGCTCGACGGTGTCGAGCACGAGGTCGACGGCATGGGGCATGTTGTCGAGGTCGCTGAGCACGGCCCCGATCTCGTCGGACCCGAGGATGCCGCGCACCTGCGCGAGGTAGAGCCCGATGAGATAGGCCGCGACGATCTGGGTGAGGAAGGCCTTCGTCGAGGCAACTGCGATCTCGGGACCCGCATGCGTGTAGAGCACGCCATCGCACTCGCGCGGGATCGTCGAGCCGACGGTGTTGCAGATTGCGAGCGTGCGGGCGCCCTGCTGCGCGGCGTGCCGAAGCGCCATGAGCGTGTCCATGGTCTCGCCCGACTGCGAGATCGCGATGACCAGCGTGCGGGGGCCCACGATCGGCTCGCGGTAGCGGAACTCGCTGGCCACGTCGACCTCGACGGGGATGCGGGTCCAGTGCTCGACCGCGTACTTGGCCACCATGCCTGCGTGGTACGCCGTGCCGCAGGCGACCACCACGACCTTGTCGATGTCACGCAGGTCGGCGTCGTCGATGCGCATCTCGTCGAGCTGCAGCTGGCCGGCCTTGTTGATGCGACCGCGCAGGGAGTCGGCGACGGCCTTGGGCTGCTCGGCGATCTCCTTGAGCATGAACAGGTCGTAGCCGCCCTTCTCGGCGGCGGAGGCGTCCCAGTCGACCGTGAACGGTCGCACCTCAGCGGCGCCGCCGAAGAAGTCGGTCACCGTGACGCCCCCGGGCGTGAGGGTCACGACCTGGTCCTGCCCCAGCTCGAGGGCATTGCGCGTGTGATCGACGAAGGCCGCGACATCGGAGGCCAGGAAGTTCTCGCCCTCGCCGACACCGACCACCAGTGGTGAGTTGCGGCGGGCGCCCACCACGACATCGGGGTAGAGGGGCGAGACCGCGACCAGCGTGAAGGCGCCCTCGAGCACCTGCACCACCGTGCGCATGGCCAGGGTGAGATCGCCGACCTCGGGGAGCACGCGTGCCAGCAGATGCGCGACCACCTCGGAGTCGGTGTCGGAGGTCAGGTGCACGCCGGCTGCCGTGAGCTCCTCACGGAGCTCGGAGAAGTTCTCGATGATGCCGTTGTGGATGATCGCGACCGTGCCGTCCTCGCTGACATGCGGATGGGCATTGCGATCAGTCGGGCCGCCATGCGTGGCCCAGCGGGTGTGGCCGATGCCGGTGGTGGAGTCAGGCAGCGGATCGATGCCCAGCAGCGCCTCGAGGTTGACGAGCTTGCCGGCCTTCTTGCGCGTATCGAGCACGCCGTCGGCGATCACCGCGACACCAGCGGAGTCATAGCCGCGGTACTCGAGGCGACGCAGCCCTGCGACGACGACCTCCAGGGCCTGCTTCTGACCGACGTACCCCACGATGCCGCACATGCACACAAGCCTACGTGGTCTGCGGGAGGATGTGCGGGTGCTCACCTTGCGCGTCAACTGCCCGGCCGATGCGAGCCAGGCCGTCCAGGCGATCCTGCGCGCGCAGCCTGCGGTGAGCTCGCTCAGCGTGATCGAGGGAGCCAGCCAGATCCCGCAGGGCGACCTGATCTTCGCTGACATCCCGCGCGAGAGCGCCAACGAGGTGATCACCGCGCTCCGGGCGGCCGGCATCGACCAGACCGGCACCATCGTGCTCAACGACGCCGACACGTGGATCTCGCGCGCGGCGTTCGACGCCGAACGCAAGGCACCCGGGGCGGACAGCGATGCCGTCGTCTGGGCGTCGGTCATCGAACGCGCCTACAACGACACGGCGCTCACCTGGACCTTCATCTCCTTCATGATCCTGGCGACGGCGCTGGCGGCGATCGCCATCGTCACCGACTCGGTGATCCTGGTGATCGCCGCGATGGTGCTCGGCCCTGAGTTCACTGCGGTTGCATCCCTGGGGCTGGCACTGGTGCGCCGCCGGCCGCAGCTGTTCCGGCGCGCGCTGCGCACGCTGATCATCGGATTCTCGGTGTCCATCGCCGTCGTCGCCGCGATGGCCTTCATCGCCCAGGCCCTGGGCCTCATCACCGTCGATGAGCTGACGCGCCCGCGTCCGGGCACCAGCTTCATCTACTCACCGAACATGTGGTCGCTGGTCGTCGCGGTCATCGCCGGGGCGGCCGGTGTGCTCGCACTGACCTCCGCGCATGCAGGCGGCCTGGTGGGCGTGTTCATCTCGGTCACGACGATCCCGGCCTCAGGCGATGCAGCTCTGGCCATCGTGTTCGGCCGCTGGAGCGAGGCCGCCGGGTCGCTGACGCAGCTGGTGGTGAATATCGCAGGCATGGCGATCGCCGGCTGGGCGACGCTGGCGCTGCAGCACGTGGTGTGGAACCGCGTTACGGCAAGGGCAGGGCGGACTGCACGACCTGAGCAAGCTGATCGGTGATGCGCTGCGCGACCTCGCTGCTGCGCGCCTCGACCATCACGCGGATCACCGGCTCGGTGCCGGACGAGCGCAGGAGCACCCGGCCGTCGGCGCCGAGTTCTGCCTCCGCGGCAGCGACTGCGGCTGCGACCTCGGCCGAGGACTCCAGGGCCGCCTTGTCGACATTGCGGACGTTCACGAGCACCTGCGGCAGCTTGACGAGCTCGGCTGCCAGCTGCGCGAGGCTCTGGCCGGTGGCGGTCATGCGCGCCAGCAGGTGCAGGGCTGTCAGCAGCCCGTCGCCGGTCGTGGCGTGCTCGAGCATCACGACGTGGCCGCTCTGCTCGCCGCCGAGGGCGAACGCGCCGGCCTTCATCGCCTCGAGCACGTAGCGGTCGCCGACACCGGTCTCGACCACGGCGATGCCGTGCTGCTGCATCGCCAGCTTGAAGCCGAGATTGGCCATGACCGTGGCGACGACGGTGCCGCCGGCCAGCGTGCCGGCCTCGTGCATGCCGATGGCCAGGATCGCGAGGATGTGATCACCGTCGATGACGCTGCCGTCGGCGGCCACCGCCAGGCAGCGATCGGCATCGCCATCGTGCGCGATGCCGGCATCGGCGCCGTGCTCGAGCACTGCCGCGATGAGGTCCTCCAGATGCGTGCTGCCGCAGTTCTCGTTGATGTTGAGGCCGTTGGGCTCGGCGTGGATCGCGATGACCTCGGCGCCGGCGGCACGCAGCACGGCCGGGGCCACGGCAGATGCCGCGCCATTGGCGCAGTCGACGACGACGCGCAGCCCGTCGAGGTGATTGGGCAGCGTGCGCAGCAGGTGCGTCTCGTAGAGCTCGACGGCGATGCCATTGGCCTGGATGTGGCCGATGTCGGCGCCGAGCGGGCGCTCCCAGGGCTCACGGAGCCGGGCCTCGATGGCGTCCTCGATCACATCGTCGAGCTTGTGCCCGCCGCGCGCGAAGAACTTGATGCCGTTGTCGGGCATGGGGTTGTGCGAGGCGGAGAGCATGACGCCCAGATCGGCGCCCAGGGCGTCGGTCAGGAAGGCGACCGTGGGGGTGGGCACGACCCCGAGGGTGATGACGTCGACGCCGGCGCTGGCCAGGCCGGCCACGATCGCCGATTCGAGGAACTGGCCGCTGATGCGCGAATCGCGCCCGACCACGGCGCGCGGGCGATGCCCGGCGAAGCTGCCGACCTCGCCCAGCACGTGGGCTGCCGCGACTGCAAGGTCCAGCGCCAACTCCGCCGTGAGATCGCGATTCGCGAGCCCACGGACACCGTCGGTGCCGAAGAGCCGACCCAAGGGGTCAGCGCTTGCTGTACTGGGAAGCCTTGCGGGCCTTCTTCAGGCCGTACTTCTTGCGCTCCTTGGCACGCGGGTCACGCGTGAGGAAGCCAGCCTTCTTCAGCGACGGACGGTTGCCCTCGGTGTCGATGCCGTTGAGCGCGCGTGCCACGCCCAGGCGCAGGGCGCCGGCCTGGCCGGAGACACCACCGCCGTGGATGCGGGCGATGACGTCGAACTTGCCCTCGGCGCCGGTGGTCGTGAACGGATCGTTCACTTCCTGCTGGTGCACCTTGTTGGGGAAGTAGTTGTCGAGGTCGCGGCCGTTGATGGTCCACTTGCCGGTGCCGGGAACGATGCGCACGCGGGCGATGGCCTGCTTGCGACGACCCGTGGCAGCACCCGGGGCGACGACGACGTCACGGGTGACCACTGCGCGCGCAGGGGTCTCGGAGGTGTACTCCGAGGGAATCTCTTCCTCGGTGTCGATGTCGACGTCTGCGATCGTGGCCTCTGACACTGCCATGTCCTCTTCGTTAAGTTCCGGCTCGGGGAGTTCTACTGTGCGATCTGGGTGATCGCGAACGGCTGTGGTGCCTGTGCGGCGTGCGGGTGGTCGGCTCCGCCGTACACCTTGAGCTTCTTCAGCTGCTGCTTGCCGATCTTGTTGTGGGGCAGCATGCCCTTGACCGCCTTGAGGACAGCCTTGTCGGCGTTGTCATTGAGGAGGTCGGAGTAGGTCGTCGATGACATGCCACCCGGGTAGCCGGAGTGGTGGTACGCCTTCTTCTGCTCACGCTTCTGACCGGTCAGTGCGACCTTGTCGGCGTTGATGATGATGACGAAGTCGCCGGTGTCGATGTGCGGGGCGTAGGTGGGCTTGTGCTTGCCGCGCAGCAGGTTCGCAGCGTGCGTGGCAAGGCGTCCGAGGACGACATCGGATGCGTCGATGACATGCCAGGTACGAGTAACCTCGCCGGCCTTAGGGCTGTACGTGCGCACGGGACGCCACCTTCATAGTTGGTTCGGACTGGTGATGCGGGCCTCAGGACTCATGGGGAAGCACTGAAGCGACCCCAAAGAGTACCCAGTGAGGGCGGTTTCAGCCAAATCGGGTGGGCCTGCGCCCGGCTCCGGCGGCACCGGCCTCCGTCGAGGACCCTAGCCCAGGCCCAGGCCCGCCGCGACCTCGCGCATCTGGTGCTCGAAGAAGGCCCGGCGGGTGCGCTGGCCGGGCGCGACGACGTTGGTGAGGTGCCCGAAGACCTCCAGAGAGACCGCGCCCAGCAGGGTCGCCCAGGAGGCCAGTCCGCGCGCGATGCGCTCGTCGGGGATGCCTCCCGCCGCGGATGACGCGAGCGGGGCGATCGCCGTGCGCACGACCTTGGCCTCAGCAGGGGCCAGGCCCGCTGCGGGCTCCGGCATCTGCGCGAGGATCGTGAGCAGCAGCGTGGGCACGCGGCTTGCTGGGCCGATCGTGGCCTCGGGGGCCGCGTAGCCCGGCACCGGACTGCCGTAGATGAGGGCGTACTCGTGCGGGTGCTCCAGCGCCCAGGTGCGCACGGCCATGGCCACGGCGACGAAGCGGCCCATGAGGTCGGCACGCGCCACGCGCGCCTCGGCGGTCTCGGCCACCGCACCGAGGGCGTCGTACGCGTCGACGATGAGCAGGGTGAGCAGCGCATCGCGGCTGGGCACGTAGCGGTAGACGGCCGACGACACCATGCCCAGATCGCGCGCGATGGCGCGCAGCGACAGCCCGGCTGCGCCCTCGACCGCCAGGTGCGCACGGCCCAGCTCGAGGATCTGCGCCGTGAGCTCCTCGCGGGCAGCCTCGCGCCGGGTCCTGGCCATGGCCTGATCCTCGCACAGCCGGCACCAGTCGTCTTGCATTTCGAGAGCAGTGCTCTCTATAGTGAGAGCACTGCTCTCGCATTGGAGGCCATCATGAGCATCGCAGTCAGCCCAGGAACCCACCTCGTCGTCGGCGCCGGCGCCGTCGGCAGCGCGCTCGCACTCGAGCTCGCCCAGGCCGGTGCGTCCGTCGCCCTCGTGACGCGCTCGGGCTCAGGCCCTGCGCACGACGGCATCCGGCGGATCGCCGCGGACGCGTCATCAGTGGCCGCACTGCGCACAGCGGCGGGCACCGCGGCTGCCGTCTACAACTGCGCGAACCCGCCGTACCACCGCTGGCCCCAGGAGTGGCCGCCCATGGCCCAGGCCTTCCTCGCCTATGCCGAGCAGACCGGCGCGGTGCTCGTGACGTGCTCGAATCTCTACGTCTACGGGCCGCAGTCCGGCACCCTGCACGAGGGCCTCCCCCTGGCCGCTCCCGGGACCAAGGGCCGCATCCGAGTGGCGATGTGGCAGGAGGCCAAGGCCGCCCATGATGCGGGCCGCATCCGCGCCACCGAGGTGCGCGGGTCGGACTACATCACCGCGAATGCGCAGAGCCGCCTGGGCGACCGGGTGGTGCCTCGGCTCCTGCGCGGCAAGGGCGTGCAGCTGGTCGGCGGCCTCGACACCCAGCACACCTGGACGGCTCCTCGCGACGTCGCGCGCCTCATGGCCATCGCGGGCTCGGACCCGCAGGCCTGGGGCCGCGCCTGGCATGTGCCGAGCAATCCGCCCAGGTCGCAGCGCGAGGCGGTCGCCGACCTGTGCGCGGCTGCTGGCGTCGCTGCGGTGAAGGTCGGTGCCGTGCCCGGGCTGATGCTGCGCGCGTTGGGGCTCGTGAATCCCATGATCCGCGAGCTGGGCGAGACCGAGTACCAGTTCGCCAGTGACTTCGTGCTCGATGACTCCCAGGCGCGAGCCGCCTTCGGCATGGAGCCGACGCCGTGGGCGACGCTGGTCAGCGACCAGGTGGCGGCGTACCGCAGCCGCGGCTGAGGACTACGACGGATCGTCGCAGGCGCCGTCGAGCGTGCGCATGTCGCGCGTGACGCGCTGGCGCGCCGCGAGCTGCTCGTCGGGCGGGTAGCCGACCTCCTCGAGCACGAGCGGGTGCGGGGGCATCACCGTGACCCCCACGTTGCGCTCACCGCCTGCGAGCACCTGCCCCGGCCACGTGGTCGGCTGGCGGCCATCGCCCACCGGCAGCATGGCGCCGACGATGCTGCGCACCATCGAATGGCAGAAGGCGTCGGCCTGGATCGTCATGACGCAGGAGTCGGCCTCGCGGCGCCACACCAGGCTCTGCACTGAGCGCACCGTGCTCGAGAAGTCGCGCGGCTTGCAGTAGGCCGCGAAGTCGTGCAGGCCCAGGAGGCTGCGTGCGGCCTCGTTCATCGCATCGATGTCGAGCGCGCGGTGGTAGGTCAGGGTCTGCCGGCGCATGAGCGGGTTCATCAGTGTCGATCGGTCGCAGACGCGGTAGGTGTACCGCCGCCACATCGCGGCGAAGCGGGCGTCGAAGCCGGCAGGCGCGCGCTCCATGCGGTGGATGCGGATGTCGGCGGGCAGGGCCCGGTTGACGCGACCGGCATCCTCGAGTGCGTCCCACTGGCGCTGGGTGATGTCGAGGTGCGCAACCTGGCCGCGCGCATGCACGCCGGCGTCGGTGCGGCCTGCGCAGTAGATCTCGATGTGGTCGCGCGTCAGCATGTCGAACACGCGCATGAGCTCGCCCTGCACGGTGCGCAGCTCGGTCTGCACGGCCCAGCCGTGGAAGTCGGTGCCGTCGTACGACAGGTCGAGCCGCAAACGGATCAGCCCGTCGCCCGGGTGACCGGGGACGGGCTGATCAGAGTCGTGCTGGGTCAGGACTTGTCCTCGTCGACCGTGTCGTCCTGGACGACCTCGATGACGGTGATGTCCTCTTCGATCACCTCGCCGGTCGCATCGACCGTGACCTCGTCGACGACGATCTCCTCTGCGACGACGTTGCCGTCAGCATCGGTGAACACCTCCTCGACCACGGTCTCGACGACTGCCGGCGCTGCGGTGGCCGCTGCCTGCTCCTTGGCTGCGCGCTGCGTGGCAGCACTGGCCTCGGCGATGACCTGCTCCAGCATCGGCTCGCAGAGCTCGATGATGGCCATGGGGGCGTTGTCGCCCTTGCGGTTGCCGATCTTGGTGATGCGCGTGTAGCCACCCTGACGGCCGACGTAGTTCGGCGCGATCTCGGTGAACAGCGTGTGCACAACCGACTTGTCGCGCACGACCGTGAGCACCCGACGGCGGGCGTGCAGGTCGCCGCGCTTGGCCTGGGTGATGAGGCGCTCGGCGAGCGGACGGAGTCGCTTTGCCTTGGCCTCGGTCGTGGTGATGCGCCCGTGCTCGAAGAGCGAGGTGGCGAGATTGGCCAGGATCAGCCGCTCATGGGCCGGACCACCGCCGAGGCGGGGACCCTTGGTAGGCGTGGGCATCGAAGTTCTCCTGTCAGTTGCTAAAGATCAGTGGTGATTAGAGCTGCTCGTCCTCGGCGAATGCGAGGTCGTCATCTTCTTCATCGTTGTAGTAGGCAGCCTGGGTCGGATCGAATCCGGGCGGGCTGTCCTTGAGGGCCAGGCCCAGGCTTGCCAGCTTGACCTTGACCTCGTCGATCGACTTCGCACCGAAGTTGCGGATGTCGAGCAGATCGGCCTCGCTGCGCGTGATGAGCTCACCCACGGTGTGGATGCCCTCGCGCTTGAGGCAGTTGTACGACCGGACGGTCATGTCGAGCTGCTCGATCGGGGTCGACAGCTGCTCGGCGACGAACGTGTCGGTCGGCGACGGGCCGATGTCGATGCCCTCGGCGTCGACGTTGAGCTCACGAGCCAGGCCGAAGAGCTCGACCAGCGTCTTGCCTGCTGACGCGACAGCGTCGGCCGGACGGATCGACTGCTTGGTCTCGACGTCGATCACGAGCTTGTCGAAGTCGGTGCGCTGCTCGACACGGGTCGCCTCGACCTTGTAGGTCACCTTGAGGACCGGCGAGTAGATCGAGTCGACCGGGATGCGGCCGATCTCCTGGCCGGGCTGCTTGTTCAGCGTGGCGGAGACGTAGCCGCGGCCGCGCTCGACCACGAGCTCGATCTCCAGCTTGCCCTTGTCGTTGAGCTCGGCGATGTGCAGCTCGGGGTTGTGCACCTCGACGCCGGCCGGAGGCTGGATGTCGGCAGCGACGACCTTGCCGGGGCCCTGCTTGCGCAGGTACATCACGACAGGCTCGTCGTGCTCCGAGGAGACGACCAGCTGCTTGATGTTCAGGATGAGCTCGGTGACATCCTCCTTGACACCCGGGATCGTCGTGAACTCGTGCAGCACGCCGTCGATGCGGATGCTCGTGACTGCAGCCCCCGGGATCGAGGAGAGCAGGGTGCGACGAAGCGAGTTGCCGAGGGTGTAGCCGAATCCTGGCTCGAGGGGCTCGAGGATGAACCGCGAGCGGAACTCGCTGATGGGCTCCTCGGTGAGCACGGGGCGCTGGCTGATGAGCACGTTGTCTTCCTTCCCGCGACGACCACTATTTGAAGTCGCGTTTCATAGGGCGACCGGATGGCTCCGGTCGCCGGGGGATTACTTGGAGTAGAGCTCGACGATCAGCTGTTCCTGGACCGGGGTGTCGATGACGGCGCGAGCCGGCAGCGCGTGGACCAGGATGCGCATCTTCGACGGGATGACCTCGAGCCATGCAGGCACGGTGCGCTCGCCGATCTCGGCGTGCGCGACGATGAACGGGGTCATCTCGCGTGAGCCGGGGGCGACCTCGACGATGTCGTTGGCGGTGACGCGGAACGACGGGATGTTCACCTTCTGGCCGTTGACCAGGAAGTGCCCGTGCGTGACCAGTTGACGGGCCATGTCGCGCGACTTGGCGAAGCCAGCGCGGAACACGACGTTGTCCAGACGGGTCTCCAGGATCACCAGGAGGTTCTCACCGGTCTTGCCCGCCTGACGCGAGGCCTCGACGAAGTAGTTCGCGAACTGCTTCTCGAGCACGCCGTACATGCGGGTGGCCTTCTGCTTCTCACGAAGCTGCAGCAGGTACTCGCTGTCCTTCGAGCGACCGCGGCCGTGCTGGCCCGGAGGGTAGGGACGCTTCTCGAACGGGCAGGCCGGCGAGTCGCACTTTGCTCCCTTGAGGAACAACTTCATCTTCTCGCGGCGGCACCGCTTGCAATCGGCAGCTGTATAACGCGCCATGGTTCTTCGCTCCTGTTTCTACGCGCGACTAGACGCGACGACGCTTGGATGGGCGGGTGCCGTTGTGCGGCGCGGGCGTGACGTCGGCGATCGAGCCGACCTCAAGACCAGTTGCCTGCAGCGAACGGATAGCGGTCTCGCGGCCTGAGCCCGGACCCTTGACGAACACGTCGACCTTGCGCATGCCGTGCTCCATCGCGCGACGTGCTGCCGACTCTGCGGCGAGCTGCGCGGCGAACGGGGTGCTCTTGCGGCTGCCCTTGAACCCGACCTGGCCGGCGCTCGACCAGGCGATGACTGCGCCTGTCGGGTCGGTGATCGAGACGATCGTGTTGTTGAACGTGCTCTTGATGTGAGCGTGGCCGTGGGCCACGTTCTTCTTCTCCTTGCGGCGAACCTTCTTCGCCGCGCCCTTCTGACCTGTCTTCGGTGCCATGTGTGGTTCTCTCCTACGAGTCCGGGTGAAGCCGACGAATTACTTCGTGGCCTTCTTCTTGCCAGCGACGGTCTTGCGCGGGCCCTTGCGGGTGCGCGCATTGGTGTGGGTGCGCTGGCCGCGGACCGGGAGGCCCTTGCGGTGGCGGAGTCCCTGGTAGCAGCCGATCTCGACCTTGCGGCGGATGTCTGCGGCCACCTCACGACGAAGATCGCCCTCAACCTTGAGGTTGGTGTCGATCCAGTCGCGAAGTGCGAGTGTCTGATCGTCGGTGAGGTCCTTGGACTTCAGCTCGGGATCAATGCCGGTAGCGGCAAGGGCGGCGGAGGCCTGCGAGCGGCCGATGCCATAGATATAGGTGAGTGCGATTGCCATGCGCTTCTCGCGCGGCAGATCGACACCGACTAGACGTGCCATGTGACGTTCTCTCTTCTGTCATGCACGGGGTTTGGGTTGCAGCACCAGCCCTGCCCGTCGAGGCAGGTCTTCGGCCCCGTGGCCGAAGGTGTCGTCCCGGCGTGCGCCGGGGGTCGGGTGCTGCACAGTTGAGGTCACTCGGGTTGTCTCCCCGATGACCCTCGTCAGGTGACTAGCCCTGACGCTGCTTGTGGCGAGGGTTCTCGCAGATCACCATGACAACAGCGTGGCGACGGATGACCTTGCACTTGTCGCAGATCGGCTTGACGCTGGGCTTGACCTTCATGATGTTCTCGAGTCCTCGTGTCGTTACTTGTAGCGATAGACGATGCGACCGCGGGTGAGGTCATACGGCGACAGCTCGACGACGACACGATCATCGGGGAGGATGCGGATGTAGTGCATCCGCATCTTGCCGCTGATGTGCGCCAAGACCTTGTGGCCGTTGTCCAACTCCACGCGAAACATTGCATTCGGCAAAGACTCCATGATCGTGCCCTCAAGCTCGATCGCTCCGTCTTTTTTGCCCATGCTGTTGCATCGTCCTTCGTTGTGGTGGTTGCTGGCCTTGCCTGCCCCGGACAGCCGGAAGCCACCAGCACATGGTGGCGGGCAGTCGGGGAAGCCAACGTCAGCCTGCCGAGTCTAGGGGCCGAGGGGCTCAATCGTCTAATCGGGGTGTTCTGCACCTTTTGTCCGCTTTTCCAGCGTCCCCGGATCGATGTGCACGACCTTATCGCGCAGCAGTCGGGCACCGCCATCGATCGGGTCGCGCCGGGGCCGGGCATGGCTGTGGGGAGCGGCCGGCCTGAGCCCGCCGCTCCCCACAGGTGTCGTGCTAGCCGTAGACCTTCGACCAGTCGTCGATGGTCATGAGGTAGATCTGGCCGCCCTCGATCGCGTCCTTGAGCGCCTGGGCCGAGGCCGGGTTCGCGGCGATGTCCGGGCGGGCCACTGCCGTCGGCGCATGCACCTGGGCGTTGAAGAAGAAGTAGCTCTTGGCGTCCTTGCCGTCGACCGCGAGGAACGGGGTCGCGTCGACCACGCCGCTGGACTCCTCATCGCGGGTCATGAGCTGGGCCCCACCCTTGGCGAAGTAGAGGTCCTTGAACCTGGCGACGGTGCCGACCTTGCCGTCGGAGATGCGGTAGGCGACGATCCGCGCCACGTGGTCGTTGTTGCCTGGATCCTCCTGGATCAGCAGGTTGCCCTTGGCGTCGATGGCCATGTTGTCCGGCTTGTTCATCATGATCGACTCCGAGCCGTCGAGCAGCATCTCGATCGTGGCACCGGCAGTGGGCCGGTTGACGTCCGCGAAGCGCACGCGCCACAGCGCCCCGCCGTCACGGGCAGCACCCGGGTACAGCGGATTGGCCGAGGTCGCCTTGGCGTCCTTATCGGACTCCGTGGTCAGGAAGTAGTAGTCGTTGGGGTTCTTCGGATCGAAGGCCCCGTCCTCGACACGCGCGAGCACCGAGCCGGCCGCACGTGCCTGCTGGTTCTGGATCTTGCCGTTCTTGGTCCAGTCGATCTGGTTGAACGAGACGGGCACGGCCTTGCCCTTGCCCACCGCGGCGCGGAACAGGTTGTCATCGTTGTAGCCGTTGATGGCCATGACGTACAGGTTGCCGTTCGTGAGGCCGGCCTTGTCCACCCACGAACCGGCCGTGGTCTTGGTGCCCGCGTACATGAACAGCTGGCTGTCGGTGGCGTCGCCGTCCTCGTTGCCCATCACCACGGTCGTGGTGCCCTTGGGTGGAGCGACGATGAAGTTCTCCCAGGCCGCCAGGCCAAGCCGCGGCAGTTGGATCAGGTTGCCCGCGTTGTCGGACACGAAGCCTCGTGACTCGTCGCCACCCTCCTCGCCGGTGAAGTACGCGGGGCCGGTGTAGCCCACGGTCGTGGACTTGCCGTTCGCGTCGACCGACGAGTAGCTCAGCGTTCCCGGCTGGGCTGTGTACGAGGAGCAGAAGCGATTGAGCGCTGCCGTGTGGTTCGGCGTGCCGAAGCTGTCCTTGGCATCGGCCCCCGCGGGTGCGACCGGCTTGGTCGAGGTCTGCCCCGTCGAGTAGTCGTACCAGGTCACGCTCTTGAGCAGCTCGGTTCCGGCCACGATGGTGGCCGATGCGGTGTCGTAGTTGAACGCCGACACTGTCGATCCCGAGGCGGCGCCGCCTGCCCGCTTGGCAGCCGCGGCCACCGCGTTCGCGGCGGAGAGCTCATGGTTCATGAGCAGCGTCAGGTTGCGGCCATCCTGGAGGATGCCCATGCCATCGGGCACGCCCATCACCGTGTAGCCATTGAGGGAGTCGCCTGCAGTGGCCAGCACCTTCAGGCTCACACCCGAGGCGACGGGCTCCATGTAGGCGAAACCACTGTCGGCCTGCGCCGACGTGACTCCCAGCAGCACTGCGCCTGCAGCGACTGAGGCAGCGATTGGATATGCGATGCGCACTCTTCCTCCATTGATTGACGGGCGATCACCGGAGGGAACCAGTGCCCGGTGGCCGGGCGGCCACGAGCGGGCACCGTGGAGATGGCGATCGCATGTCAGGCAGAAGAAGATCGGTGAGCCAACAGGCAGCGCCGGAGTGACGCCCGGATGAACGGTGCGGCAGGCGCGTTCACCTGCCGCTCTCGCCGGGTTCAACTAGTCGACGAGGCCCTCACTGCCGGGGACGATCCGGGTTCCGGCAGTCCCCCGCAACGCCTCGCGCACGAGCCCGATCGACGTGATGACGGCGTCGGAGCCGCACCCCGCGACATACGCGATCGCCGACTCGATCTTGGGGCCCATGGATCCGGGCGGGAAGTGACCTGCCTCGAGCAGCGTCTCCGCCTCGGCTGCCGTGATGACGTCAAGCGCCCGCTCGTGCGGTCCGCGGAAGTCGACGCACACGCGGTCGACGCCGGTGACGATCACCATGGCCGAGGTGCGCAGCTGCGCAGCAAGGAGCGCCGAGACGCGGTCCTTGTCGATGACCGCGTCGACCGGGACCAAGTCGTGGTCGAGCACCTGCACGGGGATGCCGCCGCCGCCTGCGGCGACCACGATCGCTCCGGCCTGCATGAGCGTTCGGATCGCATCGAGCTCGACCACCTCCAGCGGCGCCGGGCTCGCCACCACCCGCCGATAGCTGCCGGGGTCCTCCTCGTGCACGTCCCAGCCGTCGTCGACCACGTGCTGCATGGCCGTGGGTGCATCGAGCCAGCTGCCGATGGGCTTGGTCGGGTGGCCGAAGGCCTCGTCGTCGATGTCGATGATGGTGTGCGTGAGCACGGCGGCCACCGGGTTCGCCAGGCCTCGCCGGCGCATCACGGCATTGAGCGCCACGGTGATGATGTGCCCGATCCCGCCCTGGGAGTCGGCGACGGCCAGCCACAGCGGCAGGTCGGGCAGTCGCTCGACGAGCGCGTCGGATGCGGCGAGCTCGCCGCGGCGCAGGATGAAGCCCACCTGCGGACCGTTGCCGTGCGTGATGATCGGGGTCCAGCCGTCCTGCACCAGGTCCGCGACGGTCTCGGCGAACTCGTGCGCCCGCGCTGACTGGATCGTGAGTGAGCCGCCCTCGCCCTCGTGGATCAGCGCATTGCCCCCGATCGCGATGAGCACCGTGCGACTCATCGTGAGGCCTCCGCTCGCTCGCGCGCGGCAAGAGCGGCGATCGCGGCGCTGAAGACCTCAGCCGGTGCGGTGACGGTGCCCGCACCGATCTGCCCGACGCCGGCCTCCAGGTGCGCGATGCCCGTGTTGATCACCGGCAGCACGCCGGTCTCGACCACCTTGCGGGCATCGATGCCCGAGGGCGTGCCGACGAAGCCCAGGCCGGGAAGCTGGTAGACCGGATGCTCGGTGATCGTGATGCGACGCATCGAGCGCGTCGTTGCGATCGCATCGGCGACCGTGCCGCCGACGAAGCGCGTGATCGCGGGCGCGGCAGCCATCGCGAAGCCGCCGAGGCCGAGCGTCTCGGTGATCGACGAGTCCCCGAGATCGGGATTGGCATGCTCGGGCCCGAAGCCGGAGAAGTACAGGCCCGTTGCCGGTCCGACAGGAGCGGTGAACCACTGCGCGCCCGTGCCGGCCGTGCGGATGCCGAACTCCACGCCATTACGGCACATCACGGTCACCAGCGAGGAGTGCGCGACATCAGCTGCGGCATCCATGGAGAGCTTGGCGGCGGCCATCGAGATGTTGAGCGCGAAGTGGTCGTTCGCCGCGAGGAAGGACAGCGCTGCCGCGCCGTCGTCAAGCCTTGCGAGCTCGGGTGCCAGCCGTCGCGCGAGCAGTGAGGACGACGCGAGGTTGCGGTTGTGCCCCTCGTCGCCCATCGACAGCGCCTGGGCCACGAGCGTGGTGACGTCGACGGGCCCTCCTGTCTCGAGGGCCTGCGAGAGCACGGGGCCGAGCACCTCGCGCAGCCAGGCGAGCCGTCCGAGCACCTCGGCGTCGAAGGCGCCGAAGCGCAGCACCTTGCCCAGGCCCTCATTGAGTGTCGCGAAAGCCCGGCGCTCGCCGTCGCCGACCACGAGCACGGGCATCGACGGCGACACGACTCCCGCCATCGGGCCGACGGTTGCGTGGTCATGGCAGGGCGACAGCGTGATGCGCCCTGATCCCAGCAGTGCGCGCGCAGCCGACTCATCGGGCGCCCACCCCTCGAACAGGGTGGCACCGATGAGCGCCCCCTGCATCGGGCCGCACATGCGCGACCAGGCGATGGGCGGGCCTGCGTGCAGCAGGCCGTGATCGACGAGCCCGGGGACGACGTCGGAGGCGGGCCGCACGTCGAGCAGCTGGGGCCGGACCGCGTGCACGAGCGCCATGGCGCGGGCATTGGCCGCGTCGACCTCGGGCTCGGTCACGGTCATGAGATCGCGCGCCGCATCCGGATCACCCGACCCCGGCGGGCGCCAGTCCAGGCGCAGGAGGTCGGCCTCCGGCACGGCATCGGTGATGAGCGCTGCGCCTGCGGCCACGACGCGCACCCCGCCGAGCATCAGGCACCTGCCTTGATGAGCTGGGCGGCGATCGACACGGCCGCCGCATTGCTCTCGCCGATGATGACGCCGGCCTCGATCAGCGTCTGCCGCTGCGCCTCCATGCCCTGCGGATCGCGCACGGTGCCGCAGATGCTCGCCACGACAGCCAGCACCCGGCCATCGCGCGCCGCACTGGCCTTGGCCCGTGCCACCGCTGCAGCGAGCGGGGTGGCCGGATCCGGGCTCGCGCCCAGGCCCAGCACGAGATCCACGAGCAGCACCCGGACTGAGGCGTCGCCGCCGGCTGTCTCAATGCGCTCGCAACGCAGGCTCGGATCGATCATGGGATGCGGACGACCGACCGTGAACTCGTCGTCGCCCAGATCGAGCACCTGCCCTTCGACCGCGAACTCGTGCAGCAGGTGCCGGGCCTCAGCAGCGAGCGTCCCACCGGCGTACAGCCCGAGCAGCCCAGATGCCGGCGCTGCGGGCATCACCTCAGGATCATGCGGCAGCACGAGCGGCACCTCTGCCCCGACCAGCCGCGCTGCGTAGGCGGCTGCGTCAGCGAGCGTCACCGCCACCACGGCGTTCGCGGTCGTCGCCTCGAGCTCACTGCCGATCAGGCAGATCACCACGGGCTTGGCGAGCGCGGCGACATGGGAGAGCAGCTTGGCGGCCACTGCAGGTGCCGGTGGCTTGCCCACGATGACGATGCAGTCCGTGTCGTCATCCCCCGCGAGCAGGTCGAGGGCAGCGCTCGTCATGATCCCGCCGACGGCGGCGCTCAGGTCACGTCCGCCGACCCCGATGACCTGGGACACCCCCACGCCGAGCGCGTCGAGCTGGCACATGACCTCCTGGGCGCCGGTGCCGGAGGCGGACACGATGCCCACCGGGCCTGTGGCCACGGCGTTGACGAAGCCCAGCGGCACGCCGTCGACGAGCGACGTCCCGCAGTCCGGGCCCATGAGCAGGAGGTTGCGGCTCACCGCGAGCCGCTTGAGGGCGACCTCGTCGGCGATGTCGACATTGTCGGAGAAGCAGAAGACGTGCAGGCCGGCAAGCAGGCCCTGCTTCACGAGCAGGGGTGCGTAGGCCCCCGGCGTGGACACGGACAGCAGGCTCGCATCCGGCATCGCGGCACAGCCCTCGATCACCGTGGCGGCCGGGATCTCGTCTCGCTGCTCGCTACTCCCGGTGTCAGGCGAGGACACATGGTCACTCGCGAAGGCAAGCGCGCTCGCAGCGGCGTCGGCATCGGTTGTGCGCACGACGATGAGCAGGTCGTCCGGCGCGGCCACGACCGCATACGGCAGCATCCCGGCCGCCGCAAGGATCTCCAGGTTCGCTGGCGTGGCCATGACGACGCCAGCCCGCTCGACACCGGGCAGCTGCTGCAGCTGCGAGGCGAGCAGCATGAGCGAGACCGAGTCGCGGTACATGCCCGGGAGCAGCAGGCTGTCGAGCCCGACCGACGTGGCACCGCTCATGCGCTGCGACCTGCACGCACGGCGAGTGCATCGTGCGCGATCGCGGACAGGCCCCCGAGCATGCCGAGGGCCAGGTCCTGGCCGGACGTCGCGCCCCACGACTGCAGGACGTCCATGACCTCTGCGGTCTGGCGCACGTCAGTGAGCGCACCGGCCAGGCGATGCACGCGCTCGGAGAACCGGCCGCCCTCGGCAGCACGCAGGAACAGTCGCGATGACCGTGTGGTGCGATGTGCCAGGTCGACCGCGCAGGCGGCGACCTGCACCGATGCATCAGGCCGACCGCTCATGCGCAGGGCCGCGCATACGCCGACGAGGACGTCGTCACCGGTCGGGGTGCTGCCAGCACCGCGGCCGACAAGGCTGCTCACCGCCGCCTCGACGCCATCACGGTCGCCGGCACAGGCATCATGCGCCAGCACTGCAGCCCTGGCCTTCCAGTCGAACTCGTGCCGCGCAGCCTCGCTGGCATCGAGGGTCGCCGCCGCGAGGCCTACAGCCGCGACATCGCAGCGCACCGCGCCGAGCTCGAGGCTCACGCGCTCGAACAACGACAGTGATCGCGCGTCAGTGGTGATGGTGAGCAGTGCACCAGCACGCTGCGAGGCCCACACCGGGTAGAGGTCCTCAGGCACGTGCAGGCCACCCGGCATGAGGCCAACTGCTCCTGTGGTGATCACGACGTCGTCCGCATGGAGCTCATAGGGACGCAGCACGACAGCGTGCTGGCCCACGTGCGCGACGATGAAGTCCGTGTCGTAGCTCGACAGCAGTGCTGACGCGGCGTCGATGCGAGGCATCACGGCAGACCCCCTCATGCTCGGGCGTTGTCGAAGACCTTGCGCAGCTCGGCCGGCGTCGAGTCCACCGCCCGGCGGCCCAGGAACACCAGCAGCACGAGCGTGAGCAGGAACGGGAGCATGTCGAGCGCGAACTGGTTGATCTCGTAGCCACGCGCCTGCAGCACTGGGCTCAGGGCAAGGGCGGAGCCGAACAGGTACGCGCCGCCGATGACCTTCAGCGGATCCCAGGCCGCGAACACGACGAGTGCGACGGCGATGAACCCGCGACCGACGATCATGTTCTCGAACCACGACTGCGAGTACGCCACTGAGAGGTAGGCACCACCGACGCCCGCGAAGATGCCGCCGGTCACCACGGCGATGTAGCGGACCTTGGCGATGCTGTAGCCGTTGACGGTCAGCACCTCGGCGCTCTCGCCCGCGGTGCGGAGCATCAGGCCGATCCGCGTCCTGAAGATCACGAACCACAGTGCAGGAGCGATGACGTACGAGAGGTACGTCAGGATGTTCTGGTCGAACAGGACCGGGCCGAGGATCGGGATCGCCGAGAGCCCGGGGATCGCGATGGGATCGAAGCCGTTGATCTGCTGGCCGACGAAGCCCGAGCCGTACAGGGCGGTCAGCCCGAGGGCCAGGAACAGCAGCGACAGGCCGCTGGCGAACTGGTTCGACTTGCGGGTGACCACGAGGATCGCGTGGATGAGGGCCAGCGCGCCGCCCGCAGCGGCCGCCGCCAGGATTCCCAGCCACGGACTGCCCGTGAGCGAGGTGACCGCGAACCCGCTGAAGGCGCCCATGAGCATGCATCCCTCGGTGCCGAGGTTGATGACGCCCGAGCGCTCGCTCACCGTCTCACCGAGAGCGGCGTACATGATCGAGGTCCCGCCGCTCACTCCACCGCTGAGGATGTCGACGAAGATGTTCATGCGGATCCCTTCGACTTGCGCCATGGCATCTGGGTCCAGCCGAGCACGGCGATCAGCAGCAGGCCCGTGAGGATGTTGATGGTGGCCGCAGGCAGGTCGGAGTCGATCTGCAGGCTGTCACCGGACACGATGAGGATCGACAGCACGGTCGCCGACACGACCACGGCGAGCGGCCGATGACGTACCAGCCAGCTGGCCAGGAACGCGGTGTAGCCGATCGACGCCATGATCCCCGGGCGCAGCTGGAACTCGGTGCCCGCGTAGTAGAGCATCCCGCCGAGCCCGGCGAAGGCGCCGCCGAGCAGCATGGACGACATCAGCAGTGACGAGACCGGCATGCCCGCCCTTCGGGCCGCTTCGGGGTTTCCGCCGGCGACGGCGAGCTTGAAGCCCCAGCGGGTGAAGCGCAGCAGCGCCCACGTCAGGATCGCGGCGACGACGGCGATGATGATGCCGATGTTGACGGTGGAGCCCGGGAACATCGGCAGGTGCGCGTCGGCCTGCAGCGGCGGGCTCGCCGGCTGGCCGGTGCCGTTGGGGTCCTTCCACGGCTGGAAGATCAGGAACAGCAGCAGGTCCAGCGCGATGAAGTTCAGCAGGAGCGTGCCCACTGCCTCGTTCACCTGGGCCGTCACGCGCAGGAATGCGGCCAGGCCCGACCACAGCGCACCGGCGATCAGCCCGGCCAGCGCCATGAGCACGATGAGCACCGGTCCGGCCAGGCGACCATCGGAGACCTGGGCGACGCCGGCGGCAGCGACGGCGCCGATGAGCAGCTGCCCCTCGCCGCCGACATTCACGAGGCCAGCGCGGGCAGGCACGACCACTGCGAGGGCAGCCAGGATCATCGGGCCGGCCTTGACCAGCGCCTGCTGCATGGCGAACGGCGACTGGATCGTGTTCACCCATGCGTCGCTGAACACCGTGATCGGGTTCGACCCTCGCGTCATGATGAGGATGCTGAAGAACACGAGAGCAAGGGCGATGGCACCGACCCAGCGGCCGAGCACGCGCGCGAACTGCTCCATGCGCACGCTCGCCGGCGACGGACCGTCCTCGACGACGGTCACGAGCTCACCCGGCGGCGCGACGGTGCTCACGCTGCACCCCCGAGCATCAGCTGGCCGATGGCGAAGCGATCAGTGTGTGCAGCATCGACGACTCCCATGATCTTCCCCTCATGCATCACGGCGATGCGGTCTGCGATCGACATGAGCTCATCGAGGTCCTCCGAGACCACGAGCACGCCCGCGCCCTCCGAAGCCCGCTCGATGAGCAGCTCCTGCGTCCGCTGGGTGTTGATGACGTCGAGCCCGCGCGACGGATACTCCGCGATGATCAGCGCCGCGTCGTCAGCGAAGACGCGCGTCAGGATCACGCGCTGGATGTTGCCGCCGGAGAGCGTCGACACCTTGCGGTCGATCGCCGCCATGCGCAGGCGCACGCGCTCGTTCGCGTCAGTCGTCCAGCGCCGGATGGCGGGCCAGTCGATGCCTGCGATGCCGCTCGGGATATCCACACCGCGCAAGGCCATGTGCTCGAGCACCGACATGTCACCCACCACGCTGTCCGCGACAGGATCCTCGGGAACGCCCACGGCCCCTGCTGCCCGCGCCTGCGCGGGACTCGCGCCGATCTCCTTGCCTGCGATGCGCACGGTCCCGGCCGTCGCAGTCCGCAGGCCCAGGATCACCTCGCACAGCTCACGCTGGCCGCTCCCGGCGACTCCGGCGATGCCCAGCACCTCGCCTGCCCGCAGGCTCAGGCTCGCCTCGTGCACGGCCATCGCCCCGTGATCGCCGTCAGCGCTCACGCCCGTCACCTCGAGCACGGTCGCGCCGTCCATCGCGAGGCCGGCCGATCGGCGCACTGGCGACACGTTGGAGCCGACCATGGCCACCACGAGGGCGGCGTCGTCGTACTGCCGAGGATCCTCGCCATCGAGGATCACCTTGCCGCCGCGCAGCACGGTCACGCGATCGGCGATGGCGCGGACCTCGGGGAGCTTGTGGGTCACGATGACCACGCCGTAGCCCTCGTCGCGTAGCGTGCGCAGCACCGCGAACAGGCCCTCGACCTCCTGTGGCGCGAGCACGCTCGTGGGCTCATCGAGAATGACGAGGCGGGCTCCGGTGAGCAGCACCTTGAGGATCTCCACGCGCTGCCGCTCGCCGATCGACAGGTGGCGCACGAGGGCTCCCGGGTGCACCGACAGGCCGAACTGCAGGCTCGCGGCCGAGATCTGGTCGCGCACGGCCTTCATGTTGAGGCGCTTGGTGCGCATCGCCAGCGCGATGTTCTCGGCGACGGTCAGTGCGGGCACGAGACGGAGGTCTTGGAACACCATGCCGATGCCGAGTGCGCGGGCTGTGAGCGGCGTCGCGATCACGACCTCGCGGTCCTCGAACATCATCTGGCCCTCGTCAGGGTGGTAGAGCCCGAAGATCATCTTGAGCAGCGTGGACTTGCCTGCTCCGTTCTCTCCGATCAGCGCGTGGATCTCGCCTGTCGTCACCGAGAAGTTCACCGCGTCGTTCGCGACGAGGTCACCGAATCTCTTGGTGCACCCGATCACGTCGAGGAGCGGCTGTCCGTGCATCGCTTGTGCTGTCACGTCGGCGGACGCTAGTGACGCAAGGTTTCCTGCTCATTCCCCATCATTACCAATGCATTTCCGCATGTGCGGTGTTTCGATCGAATTGCCGGGTCGCGCACTCTGCCGGGAAATGCACACTTAACAAATCTCAGCACTGCGCGAAACACCGCGCTCCTACATTCGCCGTCGAGTGCCTCGCACTCAGTTCATCACCAGCAGACATGCGTGGTGTCTCACCATTGGAAAGGTTCCAGATGCGCAGAATCCCCATTGTCGGCGCTGCCATTGCGGCAGCACTGATCTTCGCCGGCTGCAGCAGCACCACGGACACGACGACTGAATCGACAGCACCGACCGAGGCGGCATCCACTGCAGCAGCAGGTTCTGGACCCGGCACAGGTGGATCGGCCATCGGCTTCATCTTCGTCGGCCCCAAGACCGACTACGGCTACAACCAGGCCGCCTACGAGGGCAGCCAGGCAGTCGCAGCGGCCTTCCCGGACATGACCGTGCTCACGCAGGAGAACGTCCCCGAGGACGACAACGCCTACCGTGTCATGGAGGGCATGATCAGCCGCGGGGCCAAGATCCTGTTCGCCACGAGCTACGGCCACCTGCAGGCTGCACAGAAGATCGCTGCCGCTCACCCCGATGTCGCAGTCGTGCAGCAGGGCAACTACATCTCGGACCCGAAGGCCATCACGCCCAACATCGGCACCTACTTCGGCACCGTCTACGAGCCCGTCTACCTGGCTGGCATCGCAGCCGGCAAGGCGACGAAGTCGAACAAGCTCGGCTACATCTACGCCTTCCCGATCCCGCAGACGGTGAACAACATCAACGCCTTCGAGCTCGGCGCGCAGTCGGTGAACCCGAAGGCCACGACCTCGACCATCAGCACGTCGAGCTGGTGCGATCCGCAGAAGCAGAAGGCTGCGGTCGACAGCCTGCTCAAGCAGGGCGTGGATGTCATCACCCAGCACCAGGACTGCACGGACACGATCATCAAGGCCACTGAGGCCGCCGGGGCCATGACCGTCGGCTACCACGCAGATGCATCGTCCCTGGCGCCGAAGGGCTGGCTCACCGGTTCGCAGTGGAACTGGGCACCGCTCTATGAGGACATCGTGACCACGGCGCTCGCTGGCAAGTTCACCGGCAGCGAGTACAACGCGAACTTCCGCGTCGGCCTCCAGGACGGCAGCAACCCGTTCGAGCAGTCGCCGTACGGACCCACGGTCACCGACGACACGAAGACGACGATCTCCGCGGCACTCGACAACCTGTCGAGTCCTGGCGCGTCGGTCTTCACCGGCCCGATCAAGGACCAGTCGGGCAAGATCGTCGTTCCCGCAGGCACGTCGCTGCAGTACGGCGATCCGTCGATCGAGGGCATGAACTGGTTCGTCGAGGGCGTCAAGGGGAAGCTCGCACAGTGACCCACGATCCCAGGCCAGCGCCCGCGACAGGGACGACTGCCGCACGACCAGTCCAGCTGGTCGACGGCACGACCCCCTATCCCTGGCCATTCGATGAGCAGCTCGACGCCGCAAGGCTCGCACTGGTCATCGTGATGCCGAGCGGGCCTGCGCCTGGGATCACCCTCGACGACGGTGCTGCGGCACTGGCCGCCATCACTGAACTCGCGCTCGCGGTGGAGGCGTACAGCGCCCTGGTGCTGCACGTCTCCACCGCAGGACCACTGGTGCGACGGGGGCCCGTCACAGGCACCAGCGGAACAGCTGTGGGCGGCGATTCCTGGTCGCCGCCCACAGCGCTCCCCTACTCCGCGCAGCACCTGTCGTCGGCGGGCATCGATGGCTTCTTCGGCAGCCAGCTCGACGTGACCCTGCAGCGCGCCAGGATCACCCACCTGCTGCTGGCCGGGCTCCCGGTCGAGACCGCCGTGCACTCGACCATGCGCGATGCGAACGACCAGGGGTACGAGTGCCTGCTGGTGCGCGACGCGACCGCGGCCCTGGATTCCGCACTCCTGGACAACACCATCTCGATGATCGAGATGTCGGGCGGGATCTTCGGCGCCGTCGGCACCCGCGCCGCCGTCATCGCCGCCCTCACCCGCTGACCACGCCACACCACTGGAGGATCCATGCCCCTGTTCGCTCAGGTCGACGCAGAGCCGTACACCTGGCCCTATGACGGAGCCATCGATGCCAGCACCACGGCGCTGGTCTGCATCGACTGGCAGGTCGACTTCTGCGGGCCCGGCGGATACGTCGACGCCATGGGCTACGACCTGAACCTCACCCGCGCCGGCCTGGAGCCGACGGCAGCAGTCCTGGCGGCAGCGAGGGCCGCAGGGCTGACCGTGGTGCACACGCGCGAGGGCCATCGTCCCGATCTCTCCGACTGCCCCCCGAACAAGCTCTGGCGCTCGGCTCGCATCGGGGCAGCGATCGGCGACACCGGCCCCTGCGGCCGCATCCTGGTCCGCGGCGAGCCCGGATGGGAGATCGTCCCTGAGGTGGCACCCATCGAGGGTGAGCTCATCATCGACAAGCCCGGCAAGGGCGCCTTCTACGCGACGGATCTCGACCTCCTGCTGCGCACCCGCGGCATCACGCACCTGATCTTCACCGGCATCACCACGGACGTGTGCGTGCACACCACGATGCGTGAGGCCAATGACCGCGGCTACGAGTGCCTCCTGCTCACCGACTGCACGGGGGCCACCGACACGGGCAACTACGCAGCAGCGCTGAAGATGGTGACGATGCAGGGCGGCGTCTTCGGCGCCATCGCTCCCTCGTCAGCGCTGCTTGCCGCCCTCAGCACGCCGGCAAGCGTCGATGCATGAGCGTTGACGCACGGTCGGCTCAGCTGGCGGCGAAGCAGGCGCACGAGCTCAGCCAGCACGCCTTCATCAGCATCCTGGAGCCCGCGCGCATCGCTGAGCTTGCGGCCTCTGCCGGTGACGGCCCCCTCGCCGGAATGCCGTTCGCAGTCAAGGACAACATCGACGTCGCGGGCGTGCCCACGACCGCGGCCTGCCCGGCGCTGGACGCTCCAGCGCCTGAGCACGCCCATGTGGTCGCCCGGCTGATCGCAGCCGGGGCGATCCCCGTCGCCAAGACGAACATGGACCAGTTCGCCACGGGGCTGGTCGGCACCCGCTCGCCGTACGGTGCCTGCCACAGCGTCTACTCCCCCGATCACGTCAGCGGTGGCAGCAGCAGCGGCAGCGCGGTCGCCGTGGCCTCCGGTGTCGTCCCCCTGGCCCTCGGCACGGACACCGCAGGCAGTGGGCGTGTCCCGGCCGCGTTCAACGGCCTCGTCGGGATGAAGCCGTCGCGCGGGCTGGTCTCCAACACAGGGTTGCTGCCGGCCTGCCCGTCACTCGACTGCATCACGACCTTCACCACGACGGTCACCCAGGCAGCGGCCGTCTTCGACGTCGTCGTCGGCTACGACGCAGCCGACCCGTACTCGCGCCCGATGCCGCCTGCGCTGCCAGCAGGAGTCGCTCGACACATGCGCGTCATCGCCGTTCCCGCAGGGCCCCTTGCACTCGACCCGGAGCACGAGCAGGCGTGGCAGCAGGCGCTCGCGCACGCTGCGACGGTTGCACTGCTCGTGCCGGTCGACATCGAGCCCTTCCTGGCAGCAGCCCGGCTGCTCTACGAGGCCCCGTTCGTGTCCGAGCGCACCGCGGCCTTCGGAGCCCTGCTCGAGCCCGATGGCCCGCACCTGGACCCGACCGTGCGCTCGATCGTGCTGCGTGGAGCCGAGTTCACGGCGGCGCAGTCCTTCGCAGCTGCGCATGAGCTCGCCCGGCTGCGACGGCTGACTGAGGCTGCGTTCGTCAGCGCCGACGCACTGCTGCTGCCGGTGACCCCGTGGCACCCGACACTCGCGCAGGTCGCCGCTGATCCCATCGGTGCGAACTCGTGCAACGGGGTCTTCACGAACATGACCAACCTGCTCGACCTGTGCGCCATCGCCCTGCCAGCTGGTGAGCGAGCCGACGGCCTGCCCTTCGGGATCCAGCTGCTGGCACCGGCCTTCGGCGATGTGCCCCTGCTCGAGCTCGCCGCGACCTGGACAGGCGAGCGCGTGATGGACGCGTGGGCTCCCGAGCCGCATCGCACCCTCGTGGCTGTCGCCGGAGCGCACCTCAGCGGACAGCCGGCGAACCCGCAGCTCATCGGTCTCGGCGGACACCTGCACGCACGTGCCCGCACGGCAGCGGGCTATCGGATGTACACCGTGCCGGGCCCGTTCCCGCGCCCAGGCCTCATCGGCACCGGTGACGGACCGAGCACGGGCATCGAGATCGAGGTGTGGAGCCTGCCCACGGTGACCATCGATCAGCTCGTGGCGACCATCGCGCCACCGCTCCTGCTCGGCCCGCTCGAACTCGACGACGGGACCACCGTGCTGGGATTCATCGCCGAGCCGGGTGCGGCCGATCCAGCCAGGGACATCACGGACTTCGGGGGATGGCGAGCGTTCGTGACCGCGCGTGAGCGCCTCCAGCGTTGACAGCCGTGCGCGAGCGCCGACAGGATCCGGGCCATGGCCATCACCGCAGTCCAGCTGTTCTCCGTGCCCGTGAGCGACCAGTCGCGATCGCGCGACTGGTACGTCGACGTCCTTGGCTTCGAGCTCGTCTCCGACACCCCCATGGGTCCCGACGCCCGATGGGTGCAGGTGCGCCCGCGCGGGGCCTACACCTCCATCACGCTGGTGACGTGGTTCGAGACGATGCGGCCCGGCGATGTCTCGGGCATCGTGATCGAGACCGACGACCTCGATGGTGATGTCGCGCTGCTGCGCAGCCGCGGCATCGACTTCCCTGATGGCATCATCCAGGAGCCCTGGGGCCGGTTCGTCTCGCTGGCGGATCCGGACGGCAACGGCCTGCTGCTGCAGGCCACGGACATCGCGTTCATGACCGGTGGCGCGTCCGAGGCCTAGCCCGCCCCCTGCCCGTGCACGCGGTAGTGCGTGGCCACGACCCCGCTGTCGAACAGCCGCACCTCGGCGCGCTCGAGATCGAGGCGCAGGCCAGGCGGCAGTGCGCTCGTGCCGCCACCGACGACCACCGGGAACGTGATGAGGTGGAGGTCGTCTATCAAGCCGGCCCTGAACGCCACGGCCGCAAGCGCGGCCCCACCGATGCTGAGGTCGGCGGTGGCATCGGCCTTCAGCTGCGCCACCTGCTGCGGCTCGAATGCGCGATGCAGGGTCGTGCGCGCAGTCGTGACGCTCGTCAATGTCGTGGAGTACACGTGCTTGTCACACAAGGTCCACTGCCGCGCGAACTCGAGGGTCACTGGGTCCTGGTCGAGGTCGGCGTCCTGGCCCTCCCAGAACTCCATGACCTCGAACATGCGGCGGCCGAAGAGGTGGGTGCCGACCGTGCTCTCGAGCTCGTTCGCGAACGCGTGCACCGCGGCATCGGGCATCGCGAAGTCGAAACTGCCATCCGCGTCGGCAATGAATCCGTCGAGCGAGCACATCGCGGAGTACACCAGCCGGGCCATGCACAGACTGTGCCACAGCCCAGCGGCGGTCGACCGCTAGTCAGGGGGCCAGATGCCCGACGACCCGCGCCGGTGACTGTCGAGGAGATGGGTGTCGATGACCCCGATCGACTCCATCATCGCGTACATGGTCGTCGGCCCGACAAAGGTGAAGCCGCGCCTCTTCAGCTCCTTGGACAGAGCGACCGACTCCGGGGACTGCGTGGGGATCTCGTCGATCGTGCGCGGCGCAGGCGTGGCGTCGGGCTTGAACGACCAGACGAGTGCGGCCAGGCCGCCGTCCGCGCGCAGCGCGATCGTCGCACGCGCGTTGGTGATCGCCGACGCGATCTTGGCGCGGTTGCGGATGATGGCGGCATCGGCCAGCAGGCGCTCACGATCGCGCTCGTCGTACTCGGCGACGATGTCGGGCACGAACTGATGGAAGGCGGCACGGAAGCCGGCCCGCTTGCGCAGGATCGTGTCCCAGGAGAGCCCGGCCTGGAAGCCCTCGAGCACCACGCGCTCGTAGAGCCCGTGCTCATCGGTGACCGGCATGCCCCACTCGTGGTCGTAGTACTCACGGCGCAGCGGGTCATGCGCAGCCCACACCGGTCGTCGCAGGCCGTCCTCGCCCAGGACTGTGCCCAGGCCCTCGTCAGCGTTGGCCGGCATCTGCGTCGCCTACAGGCGGACGTCGTCGAGCGCGGTGAGGACCCAGGGGCCCTGCTCCGTGATCGCCACCGTGTGCTCCCAGTGGGAGGCCCACCGCCGGTCGCTGGTCACGACCGTCCAGCCATCGACGAGCACCTGCACCTCCGGTGAGCCCAGCGTCACCATGGGCTCGATGGCCAGGGCCATGCCCACCTTGAGGAGGGGCCCGCGGCCCGGATCGCCGTAGTTGGGGATCGGCGGGGCCATGTGCATCGCAGTGCCGATTCCGTGCCCGATGTACTCCTCGATGATCCCGAAGTCGCTCTGCGTGCGCACGCACTGCTCGACGGCGTGGCCGATGTCGGACAGGCGGCTGCCCTCGCGCACCTGGGCGAGACCGGCCCACAGCGAGGCCTCGGTCACCCGTGAGAGCTCGACGACCTCGGGTGCCGCCTGGCCCACGAGCACGCTGATGGCCGCGTCGCCGTGCCAGCCGTCGACGATGGCGCCGCAGTCGATGGAGATGATGTCGCCGTCGAGGAGCGCACGCGGGCCGGGGATGCCGTGCACGACCTCCTCGTTGATCGAGGAGCAGATGGCAGCCGGGTAGCCGTGGTAGCCCAGGAACGACGGTGTCGCACCTGCATCACGGATGACCTGGTGCGCGATCTCATCGAGCTGCGCAGTCGTCACGCCGGGCCGCACCGCCTGCTCGACGGCCTGCAGGGCGTGCGCAACCACGAGGCCTGCCTGCCGCATGACGGCGAGCTGGTCAGGTGACTTGATCTGGATGGAGTCCTTCTTGCGGAACATCGCGAGCTAGGCGCCGAGCGCTGCGAGCAGTCGCGCGGTGACGTCGTCGACAGCACCCATGCCGTCGACCTGCACCAGGAGCCCGCGCTCCGCGTAGACCGCCGTGAGGGGCGCCGTCTGCTCGGCGTAGACCTCGAGGCGACGCCGGATGACGTCCTCGGTGTCATCGGCCCGACCCTGCTCCTGGGCGCGCTTCACGAGTCTCACGACGACCTCGTCGATGTCGACCGTGAGCTCGACCGCGCGGTCGATCGTCGACCCGGAGGCTGTGAGCATGGAGTCGAGCTCGCCGACCTGCTCGAGGGTGCGGGGGTAGCCGTCGAGCAGGAAGCCCGGGGCGCAGTCGTCATGCGTCAGGCGATCGCGCACCATGGCGTTCGTGACATCGTCGGGGACGTACTCGCCCGCGTCCATGAAGCGCTTGGCCTCGACGCCCAGGGGCGTGCCCTGCGACACGTTGGCGCGGAAGATGTCGCCGGTGGAGATGTGCGGGATGCCCAGCCGCTCGGCGACGACCACGGCCTGGGTGCCCTTGCCCGCTCCCGGCGGACCCATGAGTACTACACGCATGTCATAACCCCTAGCGGAGGAATCCCTCGTAGTTGCGCTGCTGCAGCTGCGACTCGATCTGCTTCACGGTGTCAAGGCCCACGCCCACCATGATGAGCAGGCTCGTGCCGCCGAAGATGAACTGGCCCGACACCCCGAGGAACCCGAAGGCGAAGACTGGCAGCACGGCGATGATGCCCAGGTAGAGCGAACCGGGCGCAGTCAGGCGGGTCAGCACGTAGTTCAGGTAGTCGGCAGTCGGCTTGCCAGCGCGGATGCCGGGGATGAAGCCGCCGTACTTCTTCATGTCGTCGGCGACCTCAACGGGGTTGAAGGTGATCGAGACGTAGAAGTAGCAGAAGAAGATGATGAGCAGGAAGTAGGTCATCAGGTACCAGGTGCCTGAGCCCGTGCCGAAGTTCGACTGCACCCAGATGGCCCAGTCGGCCTGGCTCCCGGTGAGCTGGATGAACAGGGTCGGGATGAACATCAGCGACGAGGCGAAGATCACCGGGATGACACCGGCCATGTTCACCTTGAGCGGGATGTAGGTCGAGGTGCCGCCGTACATGCGGCGGCCGACCATGCGCTTGGCGTACTGCACGGGGATGCGCCGCTGCGCCTGCTCGACGAAGACCACGAGCGCCATGACCACGATGCCGATGAGGATCGTGATGAGGAAGGTGAAGGGCCCCTTGCTGCCCCAGACCGACGCGAACTGGGCAGGCACCGTGGCGATGATGGAGGTGAAGATCAGCAGCGACATGCCATTGCCGACGCCGCGCTCGGTGATGAGCTCGCCGAACCACATGATCACGGCGGTGCCGGCGGTCATCGCCAGCACCATCACGAGGATGATCCAGGTGCCCTGGTTCGGGATGATCTGCTCGTTGCAGCCGCTGAACAGGGCGCCGGGCGTGCGCGCCAGGGACAGGATCGCGGTGGACTGCAGGATCGCCAGCGCGATCGTGAGGTAGCGCGTGTACTGGGTGATCTTGGCCTGGCCGGACTGCCCGTCCTTCTTGAGCGCCTCCAGGCGAGGGATCACGACCGTCATCAGCTGCAGGATGATGCTCGCAGTGATGTACGGCATGATGCCGAGCGCGAAGACGGACAGCTGCAGGAGCGCGCCGCCGCTGAACAGGTTGATGAGGGCATAGATGGAATTGCCCTGCACGACATCGATACACCGCTGGACAGCCGAATAGTCCACGCCTGGGGTCGGCACGACCGACCCGAGGCGGAACAGCGCGAGGAGACCCAGGGTGAACAGGATCTTCTTGCGGAGGTCCGGTGTACGCAGGGCAGCCCCGAACGCACTGATGTGCACTGTGCCTCCTGCTTAGCTTTCGGTAACGGTCCCACCTGCGGCGACGATCTTGTCGCGCGCAACTGATGAACAGGCATCCACAGTGATCGTGATGGCCACTGAGATGTCGCCCTGTCCGAGAACCTTAACAAGGTGACCCTTGCGGACCGCACCCTTGGCGACGAGATCGTCGACCGTGACTGCGCCGCCCTCAGGGAAGAGCTTCTCCAGCATCGCGACGTTTACGACCTGGAACTCCACCTTGTTGGGGTTCTTGAACCCCTTGAGCTTGGGCAGGCGCATGTGCAGCGGCATCTGGCCGCCCTCGAACCGGGCCGGAACCTGGTAGCGCGCCTTGGTGCCCTTGGTGCCGCGGCCTGCGGTCTTGCCCTTCGAGGCCTCGCCGCGACCCTTGCGGGTGCGTTCGGTCTTGGCGCCGGGTGCTGGGCGCAGATGATGGACCTTGAGCGCCATGGCTACTCGACCTCCTCAACGACAACGAGATGCTGCACGGTGTTGACCATGCCGCGGATTTCGGGGCGGTCCTCCTTGACCACCGAGTCGTTGATCCGCTTCAGGCCGAGCGAGCGCAGCGTGTTGCGCTGGCCGGCCGTGCCGCCGATCTCCGACTTCTTCTGCGTGACCTTCAAGCGTGCCATTACGCACCCATTCCTGCGGCACGCGCACGCAGCAAGCGAGCAGGTGCCACGTCTTCAAGCGGCAGTCCGCGACGCGCAGCAACGGCCTCCGGGGACTCGAGCCCCTTGAGCGCTGCGATCGTGGCATGAACGATGTTGATGGCGTTGTCCGATCCCATCGACTTGCTCAGGATGTCGTGCACGCCTGCGCACTCCAGCACGGCACGCACCGGGCCACCGGCGATGACGCCGGTACCGGGGGCAGCCGGGCGCAGCATGACCACGCCTGCAGCAGCCTCACCAGTGATGGGGTGAGGAATCGTGCCCTGGATGCGCGGGACCTTGAAGAAGTGCTTCTTGGCCTCCTCGACACCCTTGGCGATCGCAGCCGGGACTTCCTTCGCCTTGCCGTAGCCCACGCCCACCATGCCGTCGCCGTCGCCGACGACCACAAGTGCGGTGAAGCTGAAGCGACGACCACCCTTGACGACCTTGGCGACGCGATTGATGGCGACCACACGCTCGACGAATGCGGACTTCTCCTCGCGAGGAGAACGCTCCTTGCGATCCTTGCGCTCGCCTGCGCCGCTTCCGCGACGTTCGCTAGCTGCCATGGTTTTCCTCTTCCCTACTTGTCCGAATACGTCTTAGAAGTCCAGGCCACCCTCGCGGGCGCCCTCAGCGAGAGCGGCCACACGACCGTGGTACTTGTTGCCGCCGCGGTCGAACACGACCGCTTCGACTCCGGCCTTCTTGGCGCGATCGGCGACCAGCTGGCCCACCTTGCGTGCCTTGGCAGTCTTGTCCTCGGAGGCTCCCCGAAGGTCGGCCTCCATGGTCGAGGCCGACGCGAGCGTCTGGCCGATGGTGTCGTCGACGATCTGCGCCACCATGTGGCGGGCAGAGCGGGTGACGACCAGCCGTGGCCGCGCCGAGGTCCCGGAGACCTTCTTGCGCACACGGATGTGGCGACGCTTGCGGCCGACAACGTTCTTGTTGCCCGACCCGAGCTTGATGCCGTAGGAGCTCACTTCTTACCAGCCTTTCCAGCCTTGCGGCGGATGACTTCACCCTCGTAGCGCACGCCCTTGCCCTTGTACGGCTCCGGCGGACGGATCTTGCGGATGTTGGCGGCGACCTCGCCGACCTGCTGCTTGTCGATGCCCTGGATCCTGAGCTTCACGGGGCTCTCGACCTGGAAGGAGATGCCTGCAGGTGCAGGCACGAGCACGGGATGGCTGAAGCCGAGCTGGAACTCCAGGTCCGTGCCCTTGGCCGCGACGCGGTAGCCGGTGCCGACGAGCTCGAGCGACTTCTCGAACCCGGTCGTCACACCGATCACCATGTTGGCGATCAGGGTGCGCGACAGGCCGTGCAGTGCGCGTGAGCGTCGCTCGTCATTGGGCCGCGTCACCGAGAGGACGCCGTCCTCCTGGGACACGGCGATGGGCTCGGCGACCGTCAGGCTGAGATTGCCCTTGGGGCCGGTGACCGTGACGAGCTGTCCGTCGATCTGCACCGTGACGCCCGCAGGCAGCGCGATGGGGAGACGTCCAATACGTGACATCAGATACTCCCTACCAGACGTAGGCGAGGACTTCCCCACCTACGCCCTTCTTCTGGGCCTGGCGGTCAGTGAGCAGACCGCTGGACGTGGACAGGATGGCGATGCCGAGGCCGCCGAGCACGCGCGGCAGCGCGGTGTTCTTCGCGTAGACGCGAAGGCCGGGCTTGGACACGCGGCGCAGGCCGGCGATCGAGCGCTCGCGGCTCGGGCCGTACTTGAGCTCGAGCGTGAGCGTGCGGCCCACGGCGTCCTCGGTCTCGCTGAAGCCGGCGATGTAGCCCTCACGCTTGAGGATCTCGGCGATGTGCACCTTGATCTTGCTGTGAGGCATCGACACGGTGTCGTGATAGGCAGAGTTCGCGTTGCGCAAGCGCGCAAGCATGTCTGCGATCGGGTCAGTCATTGTCATGTTGTTGGCCTGAGGCCTTCCTCGCTGTGGTTTCCGTCAGGACCTTCAGCGTCGTGGTTTACCAGCTGCTCTTGGTCACGCCGGGCAGTTCGCCCGCGTGTGCCATCTCACGGAGACAAATCCGGCACAGGCCGAACTTGCGGTAGACAGAGTGCGGACGACCGCACTTGTTGCAGCGTGTGTACGCGCGAACCTTGAACTTCGGCGTCTTCTGCTGCTTCTGGATGAGTGCTTTCTTCGCCATGGCTCAGGCCTCCTTGAAGGGGAATCCGAGAAGGCGAAGCAGGGCGCGGCCTTCATCATCGTTGGTCGCCGTGGTCACGACGGTGATGTCCATGCCACGCGTGCGATCGATCTTGTCCTGGTCGATCTCATGGAACATCGACTGCTCCACGAGGCCGAAGGTGTAGTTGCCGCGTCCGTCGAACTGCTTGGGCGAGAGCCCGCGGAAGTCACGGATGCGCGGCAGCGCGATCGACAGCAGGCGGTCGAGGAACTCCCACATGCGATCACCGCGGAGGGTGACGTGCACGCCGATGGGCTGGCCCTCGCGCAGCTTGAACTGGGCGATCGACTTGCGCGCCTTGGTGATCTGCGGCTTCTGGCCGGTGATCTCCGTGATGTCGCGGATCGCGCCCTCGATGAGCTTGGAGTCGCGAGCAGCCTCGCCGACACCCATGTTCACGACGATCTTCGTGAGGCCGGGCACCTGCATGATGTTGGCGAACTCGAACTCGCTCTTGAGCGCAGGGATGATCTCCGCGCGGTACCGCGCCTTGAGGCGCGGCTGAGCGTTGGTGGTTGCAGTACTCATGCTCAGATGTCCTTACCTGTGCGACGCGAGATGCGCACGCTGCGCTGTGCTTCGTAGGTCGAGCCGTCAGGACGACGCTTCTCGACGGTCTCCTTGCGGTAGCCGACGCGAGTCGGGCGACCGTCCTCGGGATCGATGACCATGACGTTCGACGCGTGGATGGGCGCCTCGACGGTGACGATGCCACCGGTCATTGCGCCACCGGCGGCCTGGCCGACCTTGGTGTGCTTCTTGACGCGGTTGACGCCCTCGACGATCACGCGGTTGGCATCAGGCAGGACCTCGATGACCTTGCCCTTGACTCCGCGGTCCTTGCCGGAGATGACCTGGACGACGTCGCCCTTGCGGACATGCAGTTGTGTCATGGCTACAGCACCTCCGGAGCCAGCGAGATGATCTTCATGTACTTCTTGTCGCGCAGCTCGCGTCCGACGGGTCCGAAGATGCGCGTGCCGCGGGGCTCGCCATCGGCCTTCAGGATCACAGCAGCGTTCTCGTCGAAGCGGATGTACGAGCCATCCGGACGACGGCGCTCCTTCTTGGTGCGCACGATGACCGCCTTGACGACGTCACCCTTCTTCACGCCGCCGCCGGGGATCGCGTCCTTGACGGTGGCGACGATGACATCGCCGATGCCTGCGTAGCGGCGCCCCGAGCCACCGAGCACACGAATGCACAAGAGCTCCTTGGCACCCGTGTTGTCAGCGACTCGTAGTCGCGACTCTTGCTGAATCACTTCATTCTCCTGATCGTCTGCCGGTTCTCACTGCCGAGCCTGGCGGAACTGACTTACTTGGCCTTTTCGAGGATCTCGACGACGCGCCAGCGCTTGGTGGCTGACAGCGGTCGGGTCTCCATCAGAAGCACGCGGTCGCCGACGCCGGCGGCGTTGGCCTCATCATGTGCCTTGAGCTTGTTCGTGCGACGCACGACCTTGCCGTAGAGCGGGTGCTTGAAACGGTCCTCGACCGCAACCACCACTGTCTTGTCCATCTTGTCGCTGACGACCAGGCCCTCACGGGTCTTGCGGTTGCCGCGCTTCTCGTCACTCACACTTGCCTCTTTCGCACTCATGCCGCACCACCCTGAACCGGGGTGATGCCCAGCTCACGCTCACGCAGGATCGTGTAGATCCGCGCGATGTCCTTGCGGACGGCGCGAAGTCGACCGTGGTTCTCAAGCTGCCCGGTTGCGCCCTGGAAGCGGAGGTTGAAGAGCTCCTCCTTCGCCTCACGGAGCTTGGCGGTCAGCTCGACGTCGTCGAGATTCCGCAATTCGCCTGCCTGGGTACCTGCTGCCATCACTGCTCACCTGCTTCATCGCGCCGCACGATGCGGCACTTCATCGGAAGCTTGTGCATGGCACGGGTGAGTGCCTCATGCGCAACCTTCGCATCTGGGTAGTTGAGTTCGAACATGACCCGGCCTGGCTTCACGTTGGCCACCCACCACTCGGGCGAGCCCTTGCCGGAGCCCATGCGGGTCTCAGCAGGCTTCTTGGTGAGCGGGCGGTCCGGGTAGATGTTGATCCAGACCTTGCCACCACGACGGATGTGGCGGGTGATGGCGATACGGGCGGACTCGATCTGGCGGTTGGTGACATAGCCATGCTCGAGCGCCTGCAGGCCGTAGGTGCCGAAGGTGACCTCGGTGCCGCCCTTGGCCACACCACGACGCGTGGGGTGGTGCTGCTTGCGGTGCTTGACGCGGCGGGGAATCAGCATGACTACGCCTCCGTTCCTGCGGGTGCAGCCTCGACTGCGACCTCGACAACTGCGGCCTCAGGGGTCTCGACGACGGTCTCGACCACTGCGTCGGCAGGTGCATCGTCGCGACCGCGGCGCGGACGTGCAGCCGCCGGACCGCGCTGGCCGAGGCGCGCAGCAGCAGCCGCCGCCTCGCGCTCGGAGCGGGTGGCCAGGGCGTCGCCCTTGTAGATCCAGACCTTGACGCCGATGCGACCGAAGGTGGTGCGGGCCTCGTAGAAGCCGTAGTCGATGTCGGCGCGCAGCGTGTGCAGGGGCACGCGGCCCTCGCGGTAGAACTCGGTGCGGGACATCTCAGCGCCACCCAGGCGACCGGACACCTGGACACGGATGCCCTTGGCGCCGCTCTTCATGGTGCTCTGCATGCTCTTGCGCATGGCACGGCGGAACGAGACGCGGCTCGAGAGCTGCTCGGCAACGCCCTGGGCGACCAGCTGAGCGTCGATCTCGGGGTTCTTGACCTCGAGGATGTTCAGCTGCACCTGCTTGCCCGTGAGCTTCTCGAGGTCGCCGCGGATGCGGTCGGCCTCGGCGCCACGGCGGCCGATGACGATGCCGGGGCGAGCCGTGTGGATGTCGACGCGGACACGATCGCGGGTGCGCTCGATCTCGACCTTGGAGATGCCAGCGCGCTCCATGCCTGCAGACAGCACCTTGCGGATCTTGACGTCCTCCTGGACGTAGTCGCGGTAGCGCTGTCCGGGCTTCTGCGAGTCAGCGAACCAGCGCGACTTGAAGTCCGTGGTGATTCCGAGGCGGAAACCATGCGGGTTTACTTTCTGACCCATGGCGTGATCACCCTTCCTTCTGGTCTGAGACAACCACGGTGATGTGGCTGCTGCGCTTGCGGATCTGGTAGGCCCGACCCTGCGCACGCGGGCGGATGCGCTTCATCGTGGGACCTTCGTCCACGAATGCCGCGCTCACAACGAGCGAACGGGCGTCCATCGCATGGTTGTTCGTCGCGTTCGCAATCGCGCTCGCCAGCACCTTGCCAATGGGCTCACTGGCGGCCTGCGGCGCGAATGCCAACACTGCCTGGGCGTCGCTTGCGTTCATGCCTCGGATGAGGTCAATCACGCGGCGCGCCTTCATGGGCGTGACGCGGACGTACCGCGCTTGGGCCCTGGCTTCCATCGCTATCCCCTTGCTTCGTCGTGTCGTTCGTTGGTGGTCTGTGAGCAGCGGCGCTGGTTAGCGGCGCTTGGCCTTGCGGTCGTCCTTGACGTGACCCTTGAAGGTACGCGTGGGAGCGAACTCGCCCAGCTTGTGTCCGACCATGTTCTCGGAGACGAACACCGGAACATGCTTGCGGCCGTCGTGCACGGCGATCGTGTGACCCAGCATGGCCGGGACGATCATCGAGCGGCGCGACCAGGTCTTGATCACGTTCTTGGATCCGGACTCGTTCTGAGCGTCGACCTTCTTGATCAGATGGTCGTCGACGAACGGACCCTTCTTGAGGCTACGTGGCATGACTTCCCTTAGCGCTTCTTGCCGGTCTTGCGGCGACGGACGATGAACTGGTCACTGGCCTTGTTGGCCTTGCGGGTACGGCCCTCGGGCTTGCCGTTCGGGTTGACCGGGTGACGTCCACCTGAGGTCTTGCCCTCACCACCACCGTGCGGGTGGTCAACCGGGTTCATGGCGACACCGCGGACGGTCGGGCGCTTGCCCTTCCAGCGCATGCGGCCGGCCTTGCCCCAGTTGATGTTCGACTGCTCGGCGTTGCCGACCTCGCCGATGGTCGCGCGCGAGCGCAGGTCGACGTTGCGGATCTCACCGGACGGCATGCGCAGCTGTGCGAACGGACCGTCCTTGGCCACGAGCTGGACGCTCGTGCCGGCCGAACGGGCGATCTTGGCGCCACCACCGGGCTTGATCTCCACGGCGTGGATCACGGTGCCGACGGGGATGTTGCGCAGCGGCAGGTTGTTGCCCGGCTTGATGTCGGCACCGGGGCCGGTCTCGATCGGGTCGCCCTGCTTGAGCTTGTTCGGGGCCAGGATGTAGCGCTTCTCGCCATCGGCGAAGTGCAGCAGCGCAATGCGAGCCGTGCGGTTGGGGTCGTACTCGATGTGAGCGACCTTGGCCGGCACGCCGTCCTTGTCGGCACGACGGAAGTCGATGATCCGGTAGGCGCGCTTGTGGCCGCCACCCTGGTGCCGCGTGGTGATGCGACCGCTGTTGTTGCGGCCGCCCTTCTTCGGCAGCGGGCGGACGAGCGACTTCTCCGGCTCGGACCGTGTGATCTCGACAAAGTCGGCAACACTCGAGCCACGACGGCCCGGAGTTGTCGGCTTGTACTTGCGGATTCCCATGTCAGTTCCTCTGGTGATCGATGGCCGGTCAGGAGACCGGGCCTCCGAAGATGTCGATGCGGTCGCCTGCTGCAACAGACACGATGGCGCGCTTGGTGTCAGCGCGCTTGCCGAAGCCTGTCTTGGTGCGAAGGCGCTTGCCCTCACGGTTCATGGTGTTCACTGCGGTGACCTTGACCCCGAAGACCTCTTCGACCGCGATCTTGATCTGGGTCTTGTTGGCGTGCGGAGCGACGATGAACGTGTACTTGTTCTCGTCGAGCAGTGCGTAGCTCTTCTCGGACACCACTGGGGAGATCAGGATGTCGCGCGGATCTGCGATTCTCATGCTTCTACCTCGTTCTCGGCTGCGACTGCCTTCACGCTCTTGCCCGACGGGTTGCCAGCGATGAATGCCTCAAGTGCCGCTTCGGTGAAGAGCACGTTGTCGTTGACCAGCACGTCGTAGGTGTTGAGCTGGTCGACGTAGAGCACGTGGACCGTGACGACGTTGCGCAGGCTCAGCACGGCGATGTCATCGTCGCGCGTCAGCGCGACCAGGGTGCGGCCCTCGAGGCCCAGCGCGGTCAGGGCGGCAAGTGCCGCCTTGGTCGACGGCGTGGCACCCGTGACGATCTCGGAGACGACCTGCACGCGACCCTCACGGGCGCGATCGGACAGGGCACCGCGCAGGGCGGCGGCCTTCATCTTCTTGGGGGTGCGCTGCGAGTAGTCACGCGGGTGCGGGCCATGGGCCACGCCGCCACCTGCATAGTGCGGCGCGCGGATGGAGCCCTGGCGGGCGCGACCGGTGCCCTTCTGCTTGTAGGGCTTGCGGCCACCGCCGCTGACCTCGCCGCGACGCTTGGTGTCGTGGGTGCCCTGGCGCGCTGCGGCGAGCTGCGCCACGACGACCTGGTGGATGAGCGGCACGTTGACCTGCACGTCGAAGATCTCGGCGGGGAGGTCGACCTTTCCGGCGGTTGCGCCGGCTGCGGTGCGAACGTCGACTGCAGTCATCGTCACGCCTCCTTCACAGCGGTACGGACGAACACGAGTGCGCCCTTGGGGCCGGGAACGGCGCCCTTGATGAGCAGCAGGCCACGATCGGCGTCGACGCCCTGGACGATGAGGTTCAGGGTGGTCTGGCGATCGCCGCCCATGCGGCCGGCCATCTTCATGCCCTTGAACACGCGACCGGGGGTCGAGCAGCCGCCGATGGAGCCCGGCGAGCGGTGCTTGCGCTTGACGCCGTGCGAGGCGCGCAGGCCGTGGAAGCCGTGGCGCTTCATGGCACCGGCGAAGCCCTTGCCCTTGGTCGTCGCGACGACGTCGATGCGCTGGCCGTCCTCGAAGGTCTCCGCGGTGAGCTCCTGGCCCAGCGTGTACTCCGAGGCGTCATCGGTGCGGATCTCGACGAGGTGGCGGCGAGGCGTGACGCCTGCCTTCTCGAAGTGGCCCGCAGCCGGCTTGTTGACCTTGCGCGGATCGATCGCGCCGTAGGCGATCTGGACGGCTGAGTAGCCGTCGTTCTCAGGGGTGCGCACCTGGGTCACAACACAAGGACCGGCCTGCACGACTGTGACGGGAACAACCTTGTTGTTCTCGTCCCAGACCTGTGTCATGCCGAGCTTGGTGCCCAGTACACCCTTCACATTGGTGCCCATTGTCGTCGTCGTCCCTACAGCTTGATCTCGATGTCGACACCGGCCGGGAGGTCGAGTCGCATGAGCGAGTCGACGGTCTTCGGCGTGGGGTCGAGAATGTCAATGAGGCGCTTGTGCGTGCGCATCTCGAAGTGCTCGCGGCTGTCCTTGTACTTGTGCGGCGAGCGGATCACGCAGTACACGTTCTTCTCCGTGGGCAACGGCACAGGGCCAGCCACCGACGCACCAGTGCGGATCACCGTCTCGACAATCTTGCGTGCCGATGAATCGATGACCTCGTGGTCATAGGCCTTCAGCCGGATTCGGATCTTTTGTCCCGCCATGGTGGCTGGTGTCCTTACTTCTCGTGTGCCAATGCTTCGGTTCGTGCAGGTGGAGCGGGTCGTGCGCAGCGGTGGTTGGGGGCGGTTGCCCGCCCCCAACCGCGACTACTTGGTGATCTTGGTGACGCGCCCTGCACCGACGGTGCGGCCGCCCTCGCGGATGGCGAAGCGCAGGCCCTCCTCCATGGCGATCGACTGGATGAGCTCGACCGACATGTCGGTGTTGTCGCCCGGCATGACCATGTCCTTGCCCTCAGGCAGGGTCACGACGCCGGTCACGTCCGTGGTCCGGAAGTAGAACTGCGGGCGGTAGTTGTTGAAGAACGGCGTGTGGCGGCCGCCCTCGTCCTTGGACAGGATGTAGACCTGAGCCTCGAAGCCCGTGTGCGGGGTGATCGAGCCCGGCTTGCAGCAGACCTGGCCGCGCTCGACATCCTCGCGCTTGGTGCCGCGCAGCAGGAGTCCGACGTTCTCGCCAGCCTGGCCCTCGTCGAGCAGCTTGCGGAACATCTCGACACCGGTGACGGTGGTCTTGATCGGGATGCCGGGACGGATGCCGACGATCTCGATCTCCTCGTTGACCTTGACGATGCCGCGCTCGATGCGACCGGTGACGACGGTGCCACGACCAGTGATCGTGAAGACGTCCTCGACGGGCATGAGGAAGGGCTTGTCGACCTCACGCTCGGGCGTGGGGATGTAGTTGTCGACGGCGGTCATGAGCTCCATGATCGACTCGCCCCACTTCTCGTCACCCTGGAGTGCCGGGAAGGCTGCAACGCGCACCACTGGGATGTCGTCGCCGGGGAACTCGTAGGTCGACAGCAGCTCACGGACCTCCATCTCGACGAGCTCGAGGAGATCCTCGTCGTCGACCATGTCGCACTTGTTCAGGGCGACCACGATGGAGGGCACGCCGACCTGGCGGGCCAGGAGCACGTGCTCCTTGGTCTGCGGCATCGGGCCGTCGGTGGCGGCGACCACGAGGATCGCGCCGTCCATCTGGGCCGCGCCGGTGATCATGTTCTTGATGTAGTCAGCGTGACCAGGGCAGTCGACGTGCGCGTAGTGGCGCGCCTCGGTCTGGTACTCGACGTGCGCGATCGAGATCGTGATGCCGCGCTGACGCTCTTCGGGCGCCTTGTCGATCATGTCGAACGGAGTGAAGGGGTTCACATCCGGGTAACGATCGTGCAGCACCTTGGTGATGGCAGCAGTCAGGGTCGTCTTGCCATGGTCGATGTGACCAATGGTGCCGATGTTGACGTGCGGCTTGGTGCGCTCAAACTTGGCCTTCGCCACTTGAGTTCTCCCTTGTCGTGTAGCCGTCCGGCGGTATCGCGGATCGGGTTGGTGTTCCTGTGGATATGTGTTCGGTTATGTGATCCGCGACTATTCGCCGCGAGCCTTGGCGATGATCTCCAGCTGCACGTTGGTCGGAACCTGCGCATAGGAGTCAAACTGCATGCTGTAGCTCGCTCGTCCCTGCGTGCGGCTGCGGAGGTCTCCCACGTAGCCGAACATCTCGGACAGCGGCACAACTGCCTTCACGACGCGAGCGCCGGAGCGCTCCTCCATGGCCTGGATCTGGCCACGACGTGAGTTGAGGTCACCGATGACGTCACCCATGAAGTCCTCAGGGGTGGTCACCTCGACAGCCATCATCGGCTCGAGGATCACGGCACCGGCCTTGCGAGCGGCCTCCTTGAACGCCATGGATCCGGCGATCTTGAAGGCGAGCTCGGATGAGTCGACATCGTGGTAGGCGCCGTCGGTCAGCGTGACCTTGACGTCGACCATCGGGTAGCCCGCGAGGACGCCGTTCTCCAGCGACTCCTGGCAGCCTGCGTCGACCGAGGGGATGTACTCCTTGGGGATGCGTCCGCCGGTCACCTTGTTGACGAAGGCGTAGCCGCCGCCCTCATCGGTGTTGGGCTCGAGGTCGATGATGACGCGACCGAACTGGCCCGAGCCGCCGGACTGCTTCTTGTGGGTGTAGTCGACCTTCTCGACGCGCTTGGTGATGGTCTCGCGGTAGGCGACCTGGGGCTTGCCCACGTTGGCCTCGACGCTGAACTCGCGCTTCATGCGGTCGACGAGCACCTCGAGGTGCAGCTCGCCCATGCCGCCGATGATGGTCTGGCCGGTCTCCTCGTCGGAGCGGACGTGGAAGGTCGGATCCTCCTCGGCAAGGCGCTGGATGGCGACGCCGAGCTTGTCCTGGTCGCCCTTGGTCTTGGGCTCGATCGCGATGTGGATGACCGGCGCCGGGAAGGTCATGGACTCCAGGACCACCGGGTTGGACGGATCGCACAGGGTCTCGCCCGTGGTGGTGTCCTTGAGGCCCATGACGGCCACGATGTCGCCAGCGCCGACCGAGTCGATCTCCTCGCGCTTGTTCGCGTGCATCCGGTAGATCTTGCCGATGCGCTCCTTGCGGTCCTTCACGCTGTTGAGCACCGCAGTACCGGTGTTCAGGCGGCCGGAGTACACGCGCAGGTACGTGAGCTTGCCCAGGTGCGGGTCGGTCATGATCTTGAAGGCCAGGGCGGCGAACGGCTCGGAGTCGCTCGGCTTGCGCTCGATGATGACCTCTTCGTTGCCCATCTTGTGGCCCTCGACGGCGGTGACGTCGAGCGGGCACGGCAGGTAGGCGACGACGGCGTCGAGCATGGGCTGGACGCCCTTGTTCTTGAACGCCGAGCCGGTCAGGATCGGGGTGAGCTTGTAGGCGAGGGTGGCGCGACGGATCGCGGCCTGGAGCTCCTCGGGCGCGAACTCCTCGCCGTCGAGGAACTTCTCCATGATGGCGTCATCGGCCTCGGACAGGGTCTCGAGGAGCTTCTCGCGGTACTCGGCGGCCTGGTCGACGAGGTCGGCCGGGATCTCCTCGACCGCGTAGTCCTCGCCCTTCTGGGTCTCGCCGCGCCAGGTGAAGGCCTTCATGGTGATGAGGTCGACCACACCGAGGAAGCCGCCCTCGGCACCGATCGGCAGCTGCAGCACGAGCGGGGTGGCGCCCAGGCGCTCGACGATCATGTCGACGCAGCGGAAGAAGTCGGCACCCGTGCGGTCGAGCTTGTTCACGAAGCAGATGCGGGGGACGCTGTACTTGTCGGCCTGGCGCCAGACGGTCTCGGACTGCGGCTCGACGCCGGCGACGCCGTCGAACACCGTGACGGCACCGTCGAGCACGCGCAGCGAACGCTCGACCTCGACCGTGAAGTCGACGTGGCCCGGGGTGTCGATGATGTTGATGGTGTGGTCTTTCCAGACGCACGTGGTCGCAGCAGAGGTGATCG
>JAQTXL010000080.1 GCA_028688835.1 Candidatus Nanopelagicales bacterium
AAACGCGGGCCGACGGTCGCCACGCTGGCGACGCCATCGCCGAGATGGCCGGCGTCATCGGCGAGAAACTCGGGGTCGGCCGCGTGGCCGTCCTGCAGGCGCCGGTGTCGGTCTACCTGCACCGGCGTGCGTCCGACCTGCCCGCGCAGGTCGGCGTGATGGTCGCCTACTCCGGCAGTGAGGATGCTGCCCGCGGAGCCGCGATGCAGATCGCGGCGATGCGCCCGCAGTTCCTCACGCGCGACGAGGTCCCGGCCGAGACGGTCGAGACCGAGCGTCGCATCGCCGAGGCCACGGCCAAGGAGGAGGGCAAGCCCGAGGCGGCCATGTCCAAGATCATCGAGGGTCGCGTCAACAGCTACTTCAAGGACAACGTGCTGCTCGAGCAGGCCAGCGTCGTCGAGCAGAAGAAGACTGTTGCCCAGGTCCTGGCCGACGCCTCCACCGAGGTCACGGCCTTCGTGCGCTTCGAGATCGGCCAGTAGCCACCGGTAGGGTCAGGTCGAGACACCGAGAGGACGTGCAGATGGCTCAGTCAGCAGGCAGCGGAGCCGTCCAGCCGTCGCTCGAGGGCACCATCTCGACCTGGCCTTCGGTGCCCGAGGGCGGCTGGAAGCGCATCCTGCTCAAGCTCTCCGGCGAGGCCTTCGCCGGTGGCGGCGGACTCGGCGTCGATCCTGATGTCGTCGCATCCATCGCGCGCCAGATCGCCGATGTGGTCAACGCCGGCACCGAGGTCGCGGTCGTCATCGGCGGCGGCAACTACTTCCGTGGAGTGCAGCTGCAGGAGCGCGGCATGGACCGCGCCCGCGCCGACTACATGGGCATGCTCGGCCCGGTCATGAACTGCCTGGCGCTGCAGGACTTCTGTGAGAAGGCCGGCATCGACACCCGCGTGCAGACAGCGATCACGATGGGCCAGGTCGCTGAGCCGTACATCCCGCGACGTGCGATGCGCCACCTCGACAAGGGACGCGTGGTGATCTTCGGCGCCGGACTCGGGCAGCCGTACTTCAGCACCGACACCACCGCCGCACAGCGTGCGCTCGAGATCGGCGCGGAGGCCGTGCTCATGGCCAAGGGCGTCGACGGCGTCTACGACGCCGATCCGCGCACCAATCCCGAGGCCACGCGATTCGACTCGCTGACCTTCGACGAGGTGCTGGCGCGCAATCTCAAGGTGGCCGATGCCACGGCCATCAGCCTGTGCCGCGACAATGACCTGCCGCTGGTCGTGTTCAACCTGCTGGTCGAGGGCAACATCGCGCGCGCTGTGCGTGGCGAGACCATCGGCACACTGGTCTACACAGTCTGACGCAAGATGCAATCAATGGTGCTGACGAGGAGAGCTGGATGAGCGAGCAGATCGACGAGATCCTGATGGACGCCGAGGATCGCATGGACAAGGCGATCGTCGTCGCGCGTGAGGACTTCGCCACCGTGCGCACCGGGCGTGCGAATGCGGGCATGTTCAACAAGGTGGTCGTCGACTACTACGGCACCTACACGCCCATCAACCAGATGGCGTCGATCGCCATCCCCGAGGCGCGCCTCATCGTCATCACTCCCTATGACAAGAGCGCGTTCTCGGCCATCGAGAAGGCGTTGCGCGACAGTGACCTCGGCGTCAACCCTTCGTCCGACGGTGCCGTGATCCGCATCTCGCTGCCGCAGCTCACCGAGGAGCGCCGCAAGGAGTTCATCAAGGTGGCCAAGAACAAGGCGGAGGACGCCCGCATCTCCGTCCGCAACATCCGTCGCCACGCCAAGGACCTCCTCGACAAGCTCCAGAAGGACGGCGACGCGGGCGAGGACGATGTGCGGCGCGCGGAGAAGCACCTCGACGAGGTCACCCACAAGCACGTCGAGCATGTCGACGAGATCCTCAAGCACAAAGAAGCAGAACTGCTCGAGGTGTAGTGGTGTCAGGCCCAGTCGGCTCGTCGGCTCAAGCCCGCCAGCCGCGGGCCGGGCGGAACCTGCCTGCCGCGATCGCGACCGGAGCCGGCCTGCTGGCGCTGTTCCTGGTCACGCTGTTCACCTACCAGTGGACCTTCGGCGTGCTGGTGTCGATCGCGATGATCATCGCGGTGCTCGAGTTCGGCAGCGCCTTCGCTCAGCTGGGCATCCGGCTCGAGCGCGTGACGGTGGCCCTCGCCGCAGCCGTGATGCCGCTCGCGGCCTTCTGGTACGGCGCCACGGGCCAGGTGGTCGTGATGGGCGCGGCAGTGCTCGTGGTGATCTTCGCCCGACTGTCCGGTGGGTCCCAGGGATACGTCAAGGACGTCACGGCGAGCCTGTTCGTGCTGGCCTACCTGCCGTTCATGGCCAGCTTCCTGATGCTCACCCTCGCGGCCGACAACGGCCCGATGCGCGTGCTCGTCTTCGTGCTGCTCACCGTGGGCAATGACATCGGCGGCTACGCGGCCGGAGTCCTGTTCGGACGTCACCCGATCGCACCATCGATCAGCCCCAAGAAGTCCTGGGAGGGACTTGCAGGATCGCTGCTCCTGCAGACGGCCCTGGGCATCGTGGCCTTCGTCGTGCTGCTCGATGCACCCTGGTACCAGGGTGCGATCACCGGCATCGTGCTCACGTTCACGGCGACCGCCGGGGATTTCGCCGAGTCCGCGGTCAAGCGCGATCTCGGCATCAAGGACATGGGCAGGCTGCTGCCCGGGCATGGAGGCCTCATGGATCGCCTGGACTCGCTCATCCCCAACGCCTTCAGCTCGTGGGCGCTGTTCACGCTGTTCCTGGGCTCGGCATGAGCACGCCACCGGTGCCCGGCGAGCTCGTGCTCGAGGCTCCACGACGCGGGCGGCCGGCACGCCACCTCATGGACCTTGATGCTGCAGGTCGCCGCGCGGCAGTGACGGAGCTCGGGCTGCCGGGCTTCCGAGCCGACCAGGTCTCACGCCAGTGGCTCACGCGACTGTCCGATGATCCGGAGCAGTGGACCGATGTCCCTGCTGCCGCCCGGCAGACCATCGTCGATGCACTGCTGCCGACGCTGCTCACGCCGATCAAGGTGATCGCATGCGACGAGGGGCAGACGGTCAAGAGCCTGTGGCGCCTGCACGACGGGTCGCTCATCGAAAGCGTGCTCATGCGCTATCCCGATCGCGTCACCATGTGCATCTCGAGCCAGGCCGGGTGCGGCATGAACTGCCCGTTCTGCGCGACCGGCCAGGGCGGGCTGCAGCGCAACCTGTCCACGGCGGAGATCGTCGAGCAGGTGCTCGCCGGCGCTCGCGCACTCGAGCGCGACCAGATCGCCGGCGGACCCGGCCGCGTGTCGAACATCGTGTTCATGGGCATGGGTGAGCCCCTGGCCAACTACGGATCAGTCATCGAGTCCATCCACCGCATCAACGATCCCGCGCCCGGTGGCATGGGCATCGGGGCGCGCGGCATCACCGTGTCCACGGTCGGTCTGGTGCCGCGCATCCGCGACCTGGCCAATGAGGGCATCCCAGTGACGCTCGCGGTGTCCCTGCATGCACCCGACGATGAGCTGCGCGACACCCTGGTGCCGATCAACACGCGCTATCCGGTCGAGGAGGTGCTCGATGCGGCCTGGGAGTACGCCGACCGCACCCACCGACGCGTGAGCATCGAGTACGCCCTCATCAAGGGCGTGAACGACCAGGCGTTCCGCGCCGAGCGGCTCGCCCGCATGCTCGAGGGCGAGCTCGTGCACGTCAACCTGATCCCGCTCAACCCGACGCCGGGATCGGCGTGGACAGCCTCGCTGCCGCGCGACGAGGCTGCGTTCGTGCGCATCCTGCGCAACCGCGGCGTGCAGGTCACCGTGCGCGACACGCGTGGCCGCGAGATCGACGGGGCCTGCGGCCAGCTCGCCGCGACCCAGGCCTGAAGTCGGGTGCCGGGCGGCGCCTTCTGCGAGAATCCGCAGCATGGCTCCGCCTCCCTCGCTCAATGAGCTGCCCAAGCCGAAGCTGATCGGCGTCCTCGTGCTGTCGCTCGTGCGCACCGTGCTGGGGCTGCTCGTCATCCTGTGGGCGCTGTCGCTCGTCCCCGAGACGGCCGACGCGTCACTGTGGCGCCCAGCGGCCATCGTCGTCATCGGCATCGCGGTGTACGGCTACCTCTTCCGGCGCCAGCTCCAGCGGATCGAGCATGCGCGGTTCCCTGCCGTCAGTGTCATCGAGGCGCTCATCCTGACCGCCGCCATGTTCCTCGCGCTGTTCGCCGGCATCTACGTGATGATGTCGGCCGCCAACGCCGGCGCCTTCACGGAGGATCTCGACCACTTCAACGCCTTCTACTTCGCGCTCACGGTGCTGGCCACCGTCGGCTTCGGCGACATCACGCCGGTCACCGGCGGTGCCCGTCTGGTGTGCATGATCCAGATGTCCATCGACATCGTGTTCATTGCCGTCATGGTGCGCACGCTCACGGGCGCCGCGCAGAAGTCCATGGCATTCAAGAAGGCGAAGGCTGCAGGGGTCAAGGATCCGCTCGTCGACGACATCTAGAGTGCACGCATGGGCTCCTATGAGGCTGCAGCACGCCTGGCGGCGAACGATCCTGAGTACTTCTGGCTGCAGGCAGCACGCCGGGTCTCCTGGACCAAGGCACCCACACGTGCCCTCGACGACTCGGCAGCACCGCTGTACCGCTGGTTCCCCGACGGCGAGCTGAACACCTGCTTCAACGCGGTCGATCGCCATGTGCTGGCGGGCCGAGGGACGCGCACCGCGATCATCTACGACAGCCCCCTGGCCGACGCGAAGCGACGCATCTCGTATGACGAGCTGCTCGACCAGGTGAGCCGGTTCGCCGGAGTCCTGGCCACCCTCGGTGTCGGCGTCGGCGACCGCGTCGTCATCTACATGCCCATGATCCCCGAGGCTGTGGTCGCCATGCTGGCGACGGCGCGCCTGGGAGCCGTCCATTCCGTCGTCTTCGGCGGTTTCGCGCCCGCAGAGCTCGCGGCGCGCATCGACGACGCCAGCCCGACCGTGATCGTCACCGCGACCTGCGGCATCGAGCCCAGTCGGGTGATCGCCTATCAGCCGCTCGTCGAGGAGGCGATCGCGCTGAGCACGCACAAGCCGAGTGCGACGGTCGTCTTCGAGCGGCCTCAGGTCCCCGTGGCCGTGGGTGAGCGCACGCACGACTGGCACGCGTTGATGGCCGACGCTGCGCCCCAGGCGTGCGTGCCGGTGCAGGCCACAGACCCGCTGTACATCCTCTACACCTCAGGCACCACCGGGAAGCCCAAGGGTGTCGTGCGCGACAACGGCGGGCACGCGGTGGCGATGGCGTGGTCGCTGGGCAACGTCTACGACATCGGGCCCGACGACGTCTGGTGGGCGGCTTCCGACGTGGGCTGGGTCGTCGGTCACTCGTACATCGTCTACTCGCCGCTCATCGTCGGTGCGACCACCGTCATGTTCGAGGGCAAGCCCGTGGGCACGCCTGACGCTGGAGCCTTCTGGCGCATGATCGACGAGTACCGCATCAACGGCCTGTTCTGCGCGCCGACCGCGATCCGCGCGATCAAGAAGGAGGATCCCGACGCCCTCCTGCTCGCCGACTACGACATCAGCTCGCTGCGGGCGCTCTTCCAGGCCGGCGAGCGACTGGATCCCGACACGTACCACTGGGCCGTGAACCATCTCCAGGTCCCGGTCATCGACAACTGGTGGCAGACCGAGACGGGCTGGGCCATCGCGTCGAACATGCGCGGGCTCGAGCCGATGCCCGTCAAGCCGGGATCGCCGACCGTGCCGGTCCCCGGGTTCGATGTCGCTGTGGTCGACGGTGAGGGCAACGTCGTGCACGCGGGAGTCGAGGGATCGATCGTGATCCGCCTGCCGATGCCCCCCGGCACACTGCCGACGCTGTGGGGCGATGACCAGCGGTACATCGACTCGTACTTGACGACCTTCCCGGGCTACTACACGACCGGCGACGGCGGCATGATCGATGCCGACGGCTACGTCTACGTCCTGGGTCGCACCGACGATGTCATCAACGTCGCCGGGCACCGGCTCTCCACAGGCTCCATGGAGGCTGTGGTCGCCTCGCACCCGCTGGTGGCCGAGTGTGCGGTCATCGGCGTGCAGGACCAGCTCAAGGGCCAGATCCCCAGGGCCTTCGTCGTCCTCAAGTCCGGCGCGCTGATCGAGCCGGAGCAGCTCCAGCGCGAGATCGTGCAGTCGATCCGGCACGAGATCGGCGCCGTGGCGGCGCTCAAGGAGGTCGTCATCGTGCCGGGGCTGCCCAAGACCCGCTCGGGCAAGATCCTGCGGCGCACGATGCGCGGCATCGCCGACGGCAGGCCTGAGGCCGTGCCGAGCACCATCGAGGACATCCGGGTGCTCGAGGCCATCGCGCCGCTGCTGGGCGGCTCGGGCCAGGGCTGATCAGATGATGCTCCAGGCCTCCGTGAGCACGCTGCGCAGGATCTGGGTCATCTCGTCGAACTGCTCCTGGCCGGCGATGAGCGGGGGAGCGACCTGCACCACGGGGTCGCCGCGGTCGTCGCTGCGGCAGTAGAGGCCGTTGGCGAACATCGCCTTGGACACGAAGCCGCGCAGCAGGCGCTCGGACTCCTCGTCGCTGAACGTCTCCCGCGTGTCCTTGTCCTTCACCAGCTCGATGCCGTAGAAGTAGCCGGTCCCGCGGATGTCGCCGACGATCGGCAGGTCGCGCAGCTCCTCGAGGCTCTTGAGGAACAGGTCCTCGTGCTCGACCACGCGCGCATTGAGCTGCTCGCGCTCGAAGATGTCGAGATTGGCCAGCGCCACGGCTGAGGACACCGGATGGCCGCCCCACGTGAACCCGTGCAGGAAGGTGTTCGTGCCCTCCTTGAACGGCTCGAACAGGCGGTCATCGGCGATCATGGCGCCCAGTGGCGAGTAGCCGGAGGTCAGCCCCTTCGCGCAGGTGATGATGTCGGGTGTCACGCCGAAGCGCGACATCGCGAAGTAGTCGCCGATGCGACCGAATGAGGTGATCGTCTCGTCTGCGATGAGCAGGACGTCGTACTCGTCGCAGATCTCGCGCACCCGCTCGAGGTAGCCGGGCGGGGGAGTGAAGCAGCCGCCGGAGTTCTGCACGGGCTCGAGGATCACTGCCGCCACGCTCTCGGGGCCCTCGAACTCGATGGCCTCGGCGATCCGGTTGGCTGCCCACTGCCCGAAGGCGTACAGGTCGGTGCGCAGGTGCTCGGGCGCGCGGTAGAAGTTCGTGTTGGGCACCCGGATCGACCCGGGCACGAGGGGCTCGAACGGGATCTTCGCCGCCGGGATGCCCGTGAGGGACAGGGCTCCCTGCGGCGTGCCGTGGTAGGCCACTGCGCGACTGATGACCTTGTGCTTCGTGGGCCTGCCGGTGAGCTTGTAGTACTGCTTGGCCAGCTTCCACGCCGACTCGACCGCCTCGCCGCCGCTGCCGGTGAAGAAGACGCGGTTGAGGTCGCCGGGCGCGATCGAGGCGACGCGCTCGGCGAGCTCGATGGCGCGGGGGTGGGCGATGCCCCAGACCGGGAAGAAGGCGAGCTCCTGGGCCTGCTTGGCCGCGGCCTCGGCGAGCTCGACGCGACCATGGCCGACCTGCACGTTGAACAGGCTCGAGATGCCATCGAGATAGCGCCGGCCGTGCTCGTCCCAGAAGTAGCAGCCGTCACCCTTGACGATGACGGGCAGCTCCTCGCCGTTGTAGTACGGGGAGTGCCGGGTGAAGTGCATCCACAGGTGCCTCCGCGCGCGCTCGGCGTAGGAGTGCTCGGATGATGTCGCGGGCTCGTTGCTGCTCATCGGGTTCCCCAGGTGTAGATCTGCTTGCGGAGCTTGAGATAGACGAAGGTCTCGGTCGATCGCACGCCGGCGATGGCGCGGATGCGGCCGTTGATGAGGTCGAGCAGCTCGGCATCGTCGGTGACGATCAGCTCGGCCAGGATGTCGAAGGAGCCGGCCGAGATCACCAGGTAGTCGATCTCCGGCACCTCCTCGAGGGCATCGGCGACGGCCTCGATGTCACCGTCGACGCTGATGCCGACGAGTGCAGAGCGGGAGAAGCCGAGCGATGCGGGATCCGTGACCGCCACAATCTGCATGACCCCGGCGTCGGTAAGGCGCTGCACGCGCTGGCGCACCGCAGCCTCCGACAGGCCCACCGCCTTGGCGATCGCGGCGTAGGGCCGCCGCCCGTCCTCCTGCAATTGCTCGATGATCGCGCGCGAGACGTCGTCGACGACCACGGGGCTCTCTTTGCGCGCCATGGTCCTATGGTGTGGGCAAAACGGCGCCAAGGCAAGCGAATCCGCAGCGAATTGGTCGCGGATGTGCGATTTCAGTGGTGCGAGGGGCAGATTCTGTACGCATTGCGAATCCCGGCCCTATGATCTGAGTCGGATTGGAGATGCCATGACCCCACGTGTCCTGCGCAATGTCGTGAACGGCGCCGCCGTCGAGGCCGCCACCGATCAGGTGACCGAGCTCGTGAACCCCACCACCGGCGAGGTCTTCGCCCTGGCGCCCGTGTCCACCGCTGCCGATGTCGATGCTGCCTACCAGGCCGCCGCCGCCGCCTTCCCGCAGTGGCGCGACTCGACCCCGAGCGCGCGCCAGGCGGCATTGCTGCGCATCGCGGAGGTGCTCGAGGCGCACGGCGAGGAGCTCGTCGCCCTCGAGAGCGAGAACACCGGCAAGCCCATCGCGGTCACCACGACCGAGGAGCTGCCCCCGATGCTCGACCAGATCCGCTTCTTCGCGGGCGCGGCTCGCATGCTCGAGGGCCGTTCGGCCGGCGAGTACCTGCAGGGGTTCACATCGTTCGTGCGACGCGAGCCCATCGGCGTCATCGGTCAGGTCACGCCCTGGAACTACCCGATGATGATGGCCGTCTGGAAGTTCGCCCCCGCGATCGCCGCCGGCAACACGGTCGTGCTCAAGCCCAGCGACACGACTCCGGTCACCACGGTGCGCATGGCCGAGCTCATCGCCGAGTCCGGCGCCCTGCCGCCCGGCGTGTTCAACGTGCTGTGCGGTGACCGTGACAGCGGCCGAGCGGTGGTGGAGCACCCCATCCCGCGCATGGTGTCGATCACCGGTTCGGTGCGCGCCGGCATGAACGTCGCCGAGTCCGCAGCTCGCGACGTCAAGCGCAGCCACCTCGAGCTGGGCGGCAAGGCCCCAGTGATCGTCTTCGACGACGCCGATGTCGATGCAGCGGCCGAGTGGCTGGCGGTGGCGGGCTACTTCAACGCAGGCCAGGACTGCACTGCGGCGACGCGCATGCTCGTGGGTGCCAAGGTCTACGACGCGTTCGTCAACGCGCTCACCGACCAGGCGCGGGCGATGCAGACGACCTTCGCCGATGGTCCCGCAGGCGAGGGCTTCGTGCCGCCGGTGAACAACAGCGCCCAGCTCGACCGGGTGCTCGGCTTCCTCGACCGCCGCCCCTCGCATGCGCAGGTCGTGGCCGGCGGATCGCGCCAGGGTGCCCGCGGCTACTTCATCGAGCCCACGATCGTCGCCGACCTGCAGCAGGACGACGAGATGATCCAGAGCGAGATCTTCGGGCCGGTCATCACGATCCAGCGCTTCACCGACGAGCAGGAGGCGCTCGAGAAGGCCAATGA
>JAQTXL010000006.1:0-25943 GCA_028688835.1 Candidatus Nanopelagicales bacterium
CGAACATGGACCCGATCGGCAAGGTCAAGACCATGACGGTCTCGGACGCCTCAGGATCGCGCAACCTCACCGATCTCGTCGTCGGGCGCAACATCGGCGCCGGATGGCGCTCGATCCTGGCCAAGTTTGATCACCCCATCGCCGATGACTCCCTCGCAGGGGCACTGCTCGACGACATGTCCGGCATCCGCCATGTGGCCGGATACGGGCGCATCACTGCGGGCCCGCAGCCCCTGGGTTTCCTGGCGAACTCGCCCCAGATCGGCACGTGCGCAGGCTGGATGGCGGGCGGGGTCGCCGCCCTCGCGAGCGAGGTGAGCATCCTGGCCGATCTCCCGTCGGCGCCGAGCATGGATCAGCTGGTCGTCGACGAGGGCGACTGGCACCGCGAGGAGACGGTCCTGGAGGGCAGCATGCAGCGGCGTCGCCTGCTCGACGTGCGCCCGCTGGACTCCGGCGACACCGAGCTGCGCATGTGGTTCCGTGACTCCCGATACGCCGGCCCCGGCGACGATCGCGGGCTGCATGAGTACGTCGTCCTCGCTCGCCTGGACGACTCAGGGCTGCTTGCGGATGCGACGGCGCAGCCGCGTACCCTTCCCATGGGCGACTGCCCCCTGGCCGGCGAGCATGTCTCGCTGCTCGAGGGCACCACCGTCGATCGGATCGATGAGGGCGTCCGTGCCCACCTTCGCGGTGAGCTCGGGTGCACGCACCTCAACGACGCCATGCGCTTTCTCCGCTCCACCACGCCGATGCTGAATCTGCTGAATTGAAAGAGAGGTCCACCATGGAAGAGCTCGAGGGCGAACTGCGCATCTGGCTCAACGATGCACTCCCCGCCTGGCAGGCGCAGTGGGGAGCCGACCAGGAGACCTGGGACGCCAAGTGCGACTGGCAGCGCCGCATGGCTGACGGCCGCTGGGCGATCGCCAGCTGGCCGGTGGAGTTCGGCGGTCGTGGCCTGGGCACGCTCGAGGTGCTGGCCATCGAGGACGTCGTCGCGTCCTACGGTGCCCCGCAGATCCCGGGCATGATCGGCCTGAAGAACGTCGCACCGACGCTCATGAAGTTCGGCAACGAGGAGCAGCGCAAGCACGTGGCGCGCATCGGCAACACCGACGAGGTGTGGTGCCAGGGCTTCAGCGAGCCGGGTGCCGGCTCCGACCTGGCCTCCCTGCGCACGCGCGCGGTGATCGACGGCGACGAGTTCGTCATCAACGGCCAGAAGGTCTGGACCTCCAACGGCATGCACGCCAGCCACATGCAGCTGCTGGCCCGCACCGATGCCGATGCACCCAAGCACAAGGGGATCTCGGCGATCATCGTGCCGATGGACACCCCGGGTGTCGAGGTGCGCCCGATCAAGCAGATCAACGGCGGCGCGGAGTTCGCCGAGGTGTTCTTCACCGACGCGCGAGTGCCGCTGGCCAATCTCATCGGACCGCTGCACGACGGCTGGGGCGTCACCATGACGACCCTCGGCCACGAGCGTGCCGGCGTCGCGGTCTTCGCCGGGCGCCTCGAGGCACGCATCCGTTCGCTGATCGAGGAGGTCAGCAAGAGCGACCACGCGGTCTCGCCGGTCGTCGCCGACGAGCTCGTCGAGCACTATGTCGAGAGCCGGGTGCTGGGCAGCATGGGCCGCGCGATGCTCGCGAAGATCGCCGAGGGCGGTACGCCGGGCTCGGAGCAGTCGGTCATCAAGATGGTCTGGAGCGAGCTGAGCCAGCGCGTCGACACGACCATCATGGAGCTCGCAGGGGTCGCCGGTGTCACGGGCGACGACAACGACGCCAAGCTCGGGTACCTGTCGGCACGCTCGGCGACCATCGCCGCGGGCACGTCGGACATCGTCAAGAACATCATCGGCGACCGCGTTCTCGGCCTGCCGCGCGAATAACTGGACTCTCGGAAAAGGACTGCATTGTGAAGACATCAACGACAACCGCTGCAGAGCGATCAGAGTTCCGTTCGAGCGTCCGCGACTTCCTGTCGAGCGCCTCCCCGGAGACGCGTGTGCGCGAGGTCATCGCCGGTGGCACCGGGCTCGACGAGGCCGCATGGAAGGGCCTGTCGGCCGACCTGGGCATCACCGGCCTGCTGATCCCCGAGGAGTTCGGCGGCCAGGGCATGGGCATGGCCGAGATGGTCGTGGCACTGGAGGAGGCCGCTCGCGCCCTCGCCGTGGTGCCGCTGCTGAGCTCGGGTGTGCTCGCACCCCTGGCCATCCAGCTCGCGGGCGATGCACAGGCCAACGCCACCTACCTGCCGGGGCTGGCCGATGGCAGCTCGATCATGACCCTCGCCGGCATCGACGGCGGCGGCGTCACCACCCAGGCACGCGACGAGAACGGCTGGAGCCTCTACGGCACCAAGACCGCAGTGCTCAACGCGCAGATCGCCTCGCAGATCCTCGTCACGGCCACGACGCCGACCGGCACCGGGCTGTTCGTGGTCGATGCCAAGGGCCTGGGCGTGGTCATCACGCCGCAGGATGCGCTCGACCTCACCCGCCCGACCGCACTGGTCACGCTCGAGGGAGCGCCCGCAGTCCGCATCGGCGGCGAGTACTCCGAGGCCTTCGGCACCCTGGTGTCGCTGGGTCGCATCGCCACCAGCGCCGAGCTGCTGGGCATGTCCGAGAAGCTCATGGAGGTCGCGGTCGACTACGCCAAGACCCGCGTGCAGTTCGGCAAGCCCATCGGCGCATTCCAGGCGATCAAGCACCGCTGCTCCGAGATGTTCGCCCATGTGGAGTCCATGCGCGCTGCAGTCGAGACCGCCGCGCTCGTCGATCCGTCGGACACTGTCGCCTTGCACGAGCAGGCGCTCGTGGTGAAGGCCTACTGCTCACGCTTCGCGCCCTGGATCGCCGAGGCGACCATCCAGGTGCACGGCGGCATCGGCTTCACCTGGGAGCACTGCGCCCACCTGTACCTGCGGCGAGTCAAGACCGATGAGGTCCTGTTCGGCAATGCGCTGGTCTGCCGTGATGAGCTCCAGCAGCTCCTGGGGCTGACGGCATGAGCGAGGCCTACATCATCGACATCGTCCGCACGCCCATCGTGCGGGTCAAGCGCGATGGCAGCCAGTACACGTCGGTGCACCCCGCAGACTTGATGGCAGTGCCCCTGCGGGCACTCGTCGAGCGCAATGGCTTCGACCCGGCCCTGGTCGACGACGTCATCGGCGGCTGCGTCACGCAGATCGGCCGGCAGAGCAACAACATCACCCGCAGTGCGGTGCTCGCGGCCGGCTTCCCCGAGTCCGTGCCCGCGACGACGGTCGACCGCCAGTGCGGCTCGTCGATGCAGGCCGTGGCCTTCGGCGCCCAGGGCATCCAGGCGGGGGCCTACGACCTCGTCATCGCGGCCGGCGTGGAGTCGATGAGCACCACCGCGATGTTCAGCAACAAGAACGGCGAGGATCCCTTCGGCCCGACCGTGGCCGAGCGCTACACCGGCGGCGGGCTCGTCGAGCAGGGCATCTCCGCAGAGCTCATCGCCGCCCGGTGGGGGCTCTCGCGCGCCGACATGGACGCCTACTCGCTGCAGTCGCACCAGCGTGCCGCCGCTGCACAGTCAGCGGGCACACTGGCCAAGCAGATCGTGCCGGTGACGCTGCCCGATGGCACCGTCGTGACCGCCGACGACGGCATCCGCGCCGACAGCTCCCTCGAGGCGCTGGCCGGGCTCAAGCCTGCCTTCGTCAACGAGGACGCCGTGGCGCGCTTCTCGGAGATCGACTGGTCGGTCACCGCGGGCAACGCGTCGCAGATCAGCGATGGCGCCTCGGCGATCCTCATCGCCAGCGCCGAGACCGTGGAGCGACTCGGGCTCAAGCCCCGGGCGCGCATCGTGGCCTCGGCCGTGATCGGCGACGATCCGGTCGAGATGCTGTCGGCCGTCATCCCGGTCACCGCCAAGGCTCTGGCCAAGGCCGGCCTGACCATCGACGACATCGATGCCTTCGAGGTCAACGAGGCCTTCGCCGCACCTGTGCTGGCCTGGCTCAAGGACACCGGCGCCGACGTCGCGAAGGTCAACCAGAACGGCGGTGCGATCGCGCTCGGCCATCCGCTGGGGGCCTCGGGCGGGCGGCTCCTCGCCTCGCTCCTCACCACCCTGGAGGAGACCGGCGGACGCTACGGATTCCAGACGATGTGCGAGGCCGGCGGCCTGGCCAACGCCCTGATCATCGAGCGTCTGTAGTCCTGGCGCCCCCCATGTGAGGTGACGCTCACTTTGGGAGATCGCCTAGCGTGCCCAGACCCGACTGCCGTAGTGTGACGCTCTTGCGGAGCGTGCTGCGATTACCCTCGCGCGCCTCCGATCAGCGCTGTGCCGGACACCCTCCGTGCGCACGGCACTGACCTTCAACACCCCTGTTCTCTTCAAGGAGTAGCTGTGAACTTGTTGACGCTGTTGGAAATGGTCTCGGGCGGGTACGACGACCGCGTCGCGGTCGGAAGTGCCGCCGACGGGATGACCTACGCCCAGCTGCGCGCGGCCGCCGCGCGCGGTGGCCAGCTGATCAAGGACTCGGGCGCCCAGAGCGTGATCTTCTGCGGCGAGAACGGCCCTGCCTTCCCGATCGCGCTGTTCGCGGCCTCCTTCGCCCAGGTGCAGTTCCTGCCCCTGAACTACCGCCTCGCCGAGGAGTACATCCACAAGGCGATCATGGGCATGCCCGCGCCCTACATCGTCACGGACAACCCCAGCATCGTGCCCGACGGCGCTGCCCTGGTGGTCGTGACCTTCGATGACTGGCTGGCCTCGACCGGCAGCGGTGACGTGCCGTTCTTCGACTCCGAGCCCGATCCCGAGGACATCGCGATCCTGCTGCAGACCAGCGGCACCACGTCGGCACCCAAGAGCGCAGTGCTGCGCCACAAGCACCTCGTCGCCTATGTGCTCGGCTCGGTCGACTTCGCCAGCGCAGAGCCCACGGACGCCATGGTCGTGTCGGTGCCGCCGTACCACATCGCTGCGGTCGCGAACCTGCTGTCCAACCTCTACGCAGGTCGCCGCGTGGTCTACCTCGACCGCTTCACGCCCGAGATCTGGCTCGACACCGTCGAGCGCGAGGGCGTCACCAACGCCATGCTCGTGCCCACCATGCTGTCGCGCATCGTCGAGCACATGGAGGCCACCGGCCGCCAGGCGCCCCCGACCCTGCGCAGCCTCAGCTACGGCGGAGCGCGCATCGCGCAGGCGACGCTCGAGCGCGCGCTCGGACTGTTCCCCGAGGTCGGCTTCGTCAATGCCTACGGCCTGACCGAGACCTCGTCGTCCGTGGCCGTCTTCGGGCCCGACGATCACCGCGAGTCCTTCAACAGCACCGATCCGGAGATCCGCGCACGGCTCGGCTCGGTCGGCAAGGTGCTGCCCAACGTCACGATGCAGATCCGCAACGGCAAGGGCCACGAGGTCCCGCTGGGCGAGCCCGGTGCGATCTGGGTCAGCGGCGAGCAGGTGTCCGGCGAGTACCTCGAGAGCGGCCGCGTGGTCGACGACGAGGGCTGGTTCAACACCCGCGACCGCGGCTGGCTCGACGCCGGCGGCTTCCTGTTCATCGAGGGACGCACCGACGACACGATCATCCGCGGTGGCGAGAACATCGCCCCGGCGGAGATCGAGGAGGTCATCCACCGTCACCCGGCCGTGCTCGAGTGCGCGGTCGCCGGCGTGCCGGACGACGAGTGGGGCCAGCGCATCGCGGCCTTCGTCGTGCTGCGTGAGGGCATGACGGCCACCGAGGAGGAGATCAAGGACTTCTGCCGCGAGAAGCTGCGCTCGTCCAAGACCCCCGACTACGTGCGCCTGCGCCACGAGCTGCTGCCCCAGACCGCCACGGGCAAGCTGCTGCGCCGCAACCTCGTCACCGAGTTCGCGCTGCACGCAGAGAACAACTAGGAGCTCGACAACCGAAGGAGTGCGCCTTGGCAATCGACCATGACATCCTGGCGGTGCGGATCGCACCGCAGGATGACCCGGAGACCGACTTCTTCTGGGCCAGTGGCGAGGACGGCAAGCTCCGGTTCAAGCGCTGCCAGTCGTGCGGCTACTACTCGCACCCGCCGACGCCCAGGTGCCCCAAGTGCCTGTCGGGCGAGATGGTGCCGGAGGTCGTGTCCGGCAAGGCCACGGTGCTCACCTACACCGTGAACGTGCAGCAGTGGGTTCCCGGCCAGGAGCCGTACATCATCGGCCTGGTCACCATGGACGAGCAGGACGACCTGCGCCTGACCACCAACCTCGTCGGCGTGCCGCTCGACGCGGACAACATCATCGGGATGCGCGTCGAGGTCAGGTTCCTGGCCCGCGACGATGTCTGGTACCCGCTGTTCGTGCCCGAAGGGACCCCCGAATGAGCAACCCTGAGCGCCTGTCCTTCATCAGCGGCGTCGGTCGATCGGCCTCGGGCCGCCGTCTCGGGCGCACGGCGATGGACCTCACCCTCGACGCAGCCCTCGAGGCGATCGCCGATGCCGGTCTCACGCGCGACGACATCGACGGCATCGCCACCTATCCCGGCGGCGACGCGATCATGTCGCGCGGGTTCGGCGGGCCTTCGGCGTCTGCTGTCCAGGATGCCCTGCGCCTGGACATCAACTACCTGTACGGCTCCGGCGAGGGCTCTGCCCAGCTGGGCTCCATCATCGAGGCGTCCAGCGCGATCGCGGCCGGCCTGGCCAAGCATGTGCTGGTCTTCCGCACGGTGACCGAGTCGACCATGCAGGGCATGGCCGGGCGCAATCCCGGCGGTGGCATGCAGCGCATGGGTGGGTTCCTCATGCAGTTCGGTGCGGTCTCGGCGACCAACTGGTTCGCCCAGGTGGCGCAGCTGCACATGCACAAGTACGGCACGACGCGCGAGCAGCTCGCACAGATCGCCCTCACCTGCCGCACCAACGCCGGGGTCAATCCGCGGGCCGTCTACCGCGACCCGCTCACGATGGACGACTACCTCAACGCGCGCATGATCTCCACGCCGCTGTGCCTGCTCGACTGCGATGTTCCGGTCGACGGCTCCACCGCCATGGTCGTGTCCCATGTCGACTACGCCAAGGACGCGCCGCACATCGCGGCCCACATCAACGCCGTGGGCACCGCGCAGATCGGCCGCCCCTCCTGGGACCAGTACGAGGACATGACCTCGATGCTCGCGCAGGGCGTCTCCAAGCACCTGTGGTCGCGCACCGATCTCAAGCCCGCCGATGTCGACGTCGCCGAGCTGTACGACGGCTTCAGCATCATCACCCTGGCCTGGCTCGAGGCGCTCGGCTTCTGCGAGCAGGGCGAGGGCGGTGCCTTCATCGAGGGTGGCCAGCGCATCGCGCGCACCGGCGAGCTGCCGATCAACACGCACGGCGGCCAGCTCTCCGAGGGTCGCCTGCACGGCTACGGCCATGTCTATGAGGCGGTCGTCCAGCTGCGCGGCGATGCCGGCGAGCGCCAGATCCCGGGTGCTGAAGTGATCGTGGCAGCCAACGGCGGCGGCCCCATCGCCGGTGCGATGCTGCTCACCAAGGGCATCCGCGACTAGGACGAAGGGCAGGCGACGATGAGCCAGGCACTGCGCGTCGGATTCATCGGCCTCGGCAATATCGGCACGCCCATGGCGCAGCACCTCGCTGCCTCGGGCGTGGACCTGACCATCTGGGCACGTCGCCCTGATGCCCTCGAGCCCTTCGGCCCCGAGGTCACGCGTGCTGCCACGCCCGCAGAGCTGGGCCGCCGCAGCGATGTCGTGGGCATCTGCGTCTTCGACGCCGACGCTGTCACCGACGTGATCTTCGGCGCAGACGGCCTGATCGAGGGCCTGGCCCCCGGATCGGTCGTGCTCCTGCACAGCACCGTTCCTCCCGATGCGGCGATCGCCCTGGGCGAGCGCTGCGCCGAGCACGGCGTCATGGTCGTCGACGCGCCGATCAGCGGTGGCGCACCCGTGGCTGCCCTGGGCGAGCTCACGATCATGGTCGGCGGTGAAGCGGCCGCGATCGAGCGAGCCCGCCCCGTCATCGACATCCTGGGCGCCAATGTGTTCCTGCTCGGCGGCCTCGGCGCCGGCCAGCGCACCAAGCTGCTGAACAACACCATGCTCACGGCCCAGCTCGGCCTGGTCGAGTCGCTGTGCGCGCTGGCCGTCGAGCTCGACGTCGACCCGGTGGTGCTGCTGCAGACCGTGGCCGTGAGCTCAGGGCGCAGCTTCGCGGTGGAGATGTACGCGCGGGCCGGGGGCAGTGCGGTGTTCAGGGCACCGGGACCCGCGAGCAATGCGCTCACCAAGGATGTCGGCATCCTCAGCGGGATCGCGCAGCATGACTACGACGTCATCCGAGTCGCCCGCGAATTCCTGGATTCGGTGGAAACCCCAGGCGCTGCAGGCCACGATGGGGGATCGACATCGAAGGGATCAGCATGAGCCACGCAGGCAAGGTCGCATTCATCACCGGTGGGGCCATCGGCTTCGGCTATGCGTTCGCGGAGGCCCTGGGCTCGCAGGGCGCATCCGTGGTGATCGCCGAGATCAACATGGAGGCTGCGAATGCGGCCGTTGCGCGATTGCAGTCGGCCGGCATCCGCGCGATCGCCCTCGAGTGCGACGTCGCCGACGACGTGGCAGTCGATGCCGCCGTGGCCAAGACGATCGCCGAGTTCGGCGGCATCGACATCCTCATCAACAACGCCGGGCTGCACCTGACCAAGTACAACCTGCCGTTCTCGACGCTCACGCGCGCAGAGGTCCGCGCACTGTTCGACGTCAATGTCATCGGCATCGTCAACTGCTCAGTGTCCGCGCTGGAGTCCATGCGCAGCCGCGGCGGCGGCAGCATCATCAACATCTCGTCGATGGCCAGCAACATGTCGACCTCTCCGTACGGAGTCTCCAAGCTCGCGGTGCGCGGGCTCACGATGGCCTTCGCGAAGGAGTTCGCCGATGCGGGCATCCGCGTGAATGCGATCTCGCCCGGGCTCATGGCAACCGACAGTGCCATGGCCGACCTGCCGCCGGCGATGATCGAGTCGATCATCAACGACATGCAGTTCATCCACCGACGCGGCGAGGTCGAGGACATCGTGAACATGATGCTGTTCCTGGTCTCCGACAAGGCCAGTTTCATCACAGGTGAGACCTACAAGGTCAGTGGCGGCGCAGCACTTGTCATCTGATCACGGGCTGCACCCATGACTGATCTCCTGGCCGCGGCAACCGTCGTGCTCGTGCGCGACAGTGCCGACGGCGTCGAGCTGCTCCTCCTCAAGCGCCCCCAGCAGGGAGCGTTCGCCAACGCGTGGGTGTTCCCGGGCGGAAGGGTCGAGGTCGAGGATGTCGTGCATGACGACGACACCGAGGTCGACGTCGCCCGACGCACGGCCGCACGCGAGACCCTCGAGGAAACCGGCCTCGTCGTCGAGGCGGTCAACCTCGCGCACTTCGCGGTGTGGCTCCCGCCGCCGCAGGCGCCCAAGCGCTTCCACACCTGGTTCTTCATCGGCGAGGCACCCGCGCATGGCGAGGTGCAACTGCCCGACGGCGAGCTGGTCGAGCACGCCTGGATGACCCCGAGTGAGGCGATCGCGCGCCATCAGCGCCAGGAGATCGACCTCATGCCGCCGACCTTCGTGACCATCGAGAGCATCGCCGCTGCAGCCACGGTCGAGGCTGCGCTCGCCCTGGCCGAGATCGACGAGACGCCCCTGTTCGAGAGCTTCGTCGTGCAGATCGACGAGCGCCCCACAGTCGTGTGGGCCGGCGACCAGGAGCACCCCAGCTCTGCGAACGCCAACGGCCGGCACCGCTTGACGATGGGTGACCGGCCGTGGACGTTCGAGCGGACTTCTCGCTAGAGGCCGCTCTTCTCAAGGATGTGCACGCCTGCCGTGGAGCCAAGCCCGATGACATGCGCGAGCCCCACCTTGGCACCCTCGATCTGACGGGGTCCGGCCTCGCCGCGAAGATGCGTGGCGACCTCCCAGACGTTGGCGATCCCGGTGGCTGCGATCGGGTGGCCCTTCGACTGCAGGCCGCCCGAGACGTTGACCGGCATCTTGCCGTCGCGCCACGTGGCACCCGTGTTGAAGAAGTCGATCGCATTGCCCGGTGCGCACAGGCCAAGGTTGTCGTAGTGCACGAGCTCGGCCGCTGCGAAGCAGTCATGAAGCTCGACAAGATCGAGGTCCTCCGGCCCGATGCCAGCCTGCTCGTAGGCGTCGCGTGATGCATTCCGCGTGACCGTGTTGACGTCGGCGAGCTCCTGATTGCCATCGGTCCAGGGGTCGGTCGCGATGATGGACGCGCTGACCTTCACAGCGCGACGCTGCTGCTCGAGCGGCAGGGTACGCAGCTTGGTCTCGCTGACGAGCACGGCAGCGGCTGCTCCATCGCAGTTGGCCGAGCACATCGAGCGCGTGTGCGGGTAGGAGATCATCGGGTCGTTCATGATCTGCTCGAGCGTCATCTTGTTCTGATAGGCAGCATTCGGGTTGAGCGTCGAGTGCGAGTGGCTCTTCTCGGCGATTCGGGCGAAGAGCTCGAAGTCGGCCCGCGGATCGCTGTCGTTGTAGGCAAGGCCGATCTGCGCGAACAGGCCAGCCATGCCGGTGGTGCCGATGCGGCCGTCGAGCGGCATGATCGCGCCCTGGCGGCCCTTCGGGGTCCAGTTCTCCGGCAGTGCACCAGCCGTGTTCCCGGTGAGCAGTCCGGCTCCTGAGAGCTTCTCCACGCCAACGGCCAGGCCGTAGTCCGCTTCGCCCGCCTTGATCGCCATGATGGCTGCGCGCAGTGCGGTGGCGCCGGTCGCGCACGCGTTCGAGACGTTGAAGACCGGGATGCCGGTCTGGCCGATCTGCTTCTGCAGGCTCTGCCCCTGGGTACCGCCCATGAGGTTGCCGTAGCCGAGGATCTGGATGTCCTTCATGGTGACGTTGGCATCCTTCATGGCAGCCAGGGCCGCCTCAGATGCCAGGTCGAGCACGTCCTTGTCGGCATGCTTGCCGAACGGCGTCATGTGAATGCCAAGAATCCAAACGTTCTCACTCATCTGGTGTACCTCTCGTCCTTAGACCGGCTCGAAGCCGAAACCGATGGCCTCGACGCCGCTTGCGTCCTTGCCAAGTGGGAATGTGGTGAGCTGGACCTCAAGTCCGCGCGTGATCACCTCGGGACTGGGATCGACGCCCGTGATGTTCGCGGCGACGTCCATGCCTCCGCAGTTGACGATGCCGGTCGCATAGGGCACCGGGATGCCCTTGGCTGCGAACTGGACGATCGTGAAGGTCTTGAGCACCCCGGTGGTCGGGACGACGTACTCGTCGAAGCCCTCGTTGAAGCAGGCAGGGCACGCATTGTGCCGGCCGAAGACCTTGGCCTTGCAGGCCGTGCACTCTTGCGCGACCAGATGCGGCTGGGGCTCCAGCACCAGGTAATCGACAATGGGAATCGACACGAGTCCTCCTCAGACACGATGGATGAGGACAAGATAGGCACTTCTGGCATCAGCCGTGGTGCGATTGTGCGAATTGGTCACATGAGCGAGCGCAGCTGCTCCACGGTCGCCAGCGGGTCGACTCCAGCGGGGATGGTGATGTCCAGGCTCGTGACGCCCGACTCGCGGTAGGCCGCCAGGCGCTCGGCGACGAAGGACGCCGGGCCGACGAGCGTGGCCTGGTCGAGCCAGGCCTGGGGCACCGCGGCGGCGGCCTCCTCGCGCTTGCCGGTGAGGAAGAGCTCCTGGACGGCCAGGGCCTCATCGACCCAGCCCATGCGCTGGGCGAGGTCGTTGTAGAAGTTCGCGTTGCGCGCGCCCATGCCGCCCACGTACAGCGCGATGTGGTTGCGCATGCCGGCGAGCAGCGCGTCCTTGTCGAGGTTGTCGCCGATGGCCACCGTGGTGTTCGCGACGATGTCGAGGGCCGGCAGGTCGGCGGAGCGCTTGGCCAGGCCGGGGGCCAGGGCGGCGCCGAAGACCTCCTGGGCCTTCTCGGGGACCCAGAAGAAGGGCAGCCAGCCCTCGGCGATCTCGGCCGCGGTCTCGACGGACTTGTCGCCGAGCGCGGCGAGGTAGATCGGCACAGCGGCGCGATCGGGCTTGTTGATGAGCTTGAGCGGCTTGCCCAGGCCAGTGCCGCCCGCCTCCTTGGTCAAGGGGACGCTGACGGTGTCGCCGCTGAACTCGACGACCTCACGACCGACCACCTTGCGGACGATGTCCACGACCTCCTTGGTGCGCGTGAGCGGCTTGGCGTAGGCCATGCCGTGGAAGCCCTCGACGACCTGCGGGCCCGAGGCGCCGAGCCCGAGGTGGAAGCGCCCACCGCTGAGGTGGTCGCACCCGGCGGCCGTCATGCCCAGCACGCCCGGAGTCCGGCTGTACACATTGAGGATCGCGGTGCCCAGGCCGATGGTGCTCGTCTTGGCGGCGAGGTAGCCGATCGCCGACACCGCGTCGAAGCTGTAGGCCTCCTGCAGCCAGAGCAGGTCGAGGCCGGCGGCCTCGAGGTCCTGGATGAGGGGGGTCAGCGCGACGACATCCTTGGTGTAGTCCAGCGTGTAGGACAGGCGCATGGTGGAGCCCTTCTGCGTAGGTGAGTGAACTCTAGATGCCGAAGCCCAGCGCGTTCGAGCGTTGCTCGAGACGGCGCATGGCTGCTGGGCGCAGGAACCACAGGACGATCACGGCCACGATGCAGCCGTAGGCCAGCACCACCCGGATCGACGTCGCCTGGGCGATCGCTCCCGACAGCAGCAGGCCGATGGGCACGGTGCCGCCGAGGGCCGTCATCCACAGGCCCATGAGGTGGCCGCGTCGCTCAAGGGCGACATGGGTCTGCGCGGCGGCATTGAGGGAGATGAGCACGAGCTGGTAGGAGATGCCGAGCAGGAAGATCATCGGGTAGGCCATCGCGGGCAGCTTGGCGAAGATGAGCAGGGCCAGCATGACCACCACGCCGGCCAGGCCGGAGGCGATCACCCGGAACTGGTCGCGCTTGACCAGGAAGGTGCTCATGGCCAGGGCCCCGGTGACGGCACCACCGCCGAGGCAGGCATAGAGCCAGCCGTAGCTCGGCGTCTTGACGTCGATGCCGAAGTTCTGGCCGGCGATGGTCGGCAGCTGGTAGAGGAAGGTGAACGTGAGCAGCGCCAGGAAGAAGATGCTGAGCACCATGCGCCGCACGTACGGGTCCTCGCGCATCATCGTGATGCCGCCGAGGATCCCAGCCTCGCCGTCCTCGCGCTTGCGGCGCGCGGGGAAGCGCACGAAGAACACCGCAGACATCACGAACGAGAAGCTCATGGCGTTGAGGAACATGACGCCGGCTGCGCCGATGAGCGGGAACAGCATGCCGCCGATCGCCGGCCCGATCACCCGCGCCATGTTCATCTGCGTCGAGTTCAGCGACACCGCAGCGCGCAGGTTCTCCGGGCCGACCAGGCTCGGCACGGATGAGCCCCAGGCGGGGCCGATGAGGGCATTGCCGATGCCGACGCCGAGCACGCAGGCGAACACCGCCGGGAAGTTGAGCGTCGAGCCCCGCAGTGAGAAGGCCAGGGCGAGCACGCACAGCACCTGCCAGCTCTGCAGGAGCAGGATGTACCGGCGCACATCGAAGCGGTCGGTCATCCATCCGCCGACGATCGGCAGGAACAGCATCGGGCCGAGCTGCGCGAAGGTGATCAGTCCGACATACAGCGGTGACCCCGTCTGGGCATAGACGTAGGCACCGAGCACCACGGTCTGCATCCATGTGCCGATCTGGGACAGGAAGGACCCCAGCAGCATGTAGCGAAAAGCCCGCACCTGCAGGGCAGACCGCGCTGTTCCGGTCTGCTGCGGGCGCGGGCTCGTCGTGTGACCCGGTGCGGGTGCTGTCAACGGATCAGCGGGTCTCTCGGCATCCCGAGGATGCGCTCCGCGATGACATTGCGGCTGATCTCCGAGGTGCCGCCCGCGATCGTGAGGCAGCGGTTGAAGATGTACTGGAACGCGATGTCAGCGCGCTCGCCGTCGATGCCGGCATCGCCCACCAGCTTCATCGCCAGCTCGGTCGCGCTCTGGGCGAGCTCGGACACGAGCACCTTGGTGATGTTGCCCTCGGCGCCAGGGCCGGCGCCCACGACTGCACGTGCTGCAGCGCGCAGGTTGAGCAGGCGGATGACCTGCTCCTGCGCGACCAGCTTGCCGACCTCGCGGTCGTGGCCCAGGTCGGCACCCGGACCGCCGGGCAGCAGCTCGATGAGCTCGTAGGCGTCGATGCCTGCGCGCGCCTGGCCGCCGATGGTCACGCGCTCGTTGCCCAGCGTGGCTCGGGCCACGGCCCAGCCGTTGTCGATCTCGCCGACGACGTCGGCGTCGGGCACGAAGACGCCGTCGAAGAAGACCTCGTTGAACATTGCCTCGCCGGTGTTCTCGCGCAGCGGGCGGATCGTGACGCCCGGGGCGTCCATCTTGATGGCCATGGCCGTGACGCCCTTGTGCTTGGGTGCATCAGGATCGGTGCGCACCGTGCACAGCCCCCACTGGGCGTACTGGGCGCCGGAGGTCCAGACCTTCTGGCCATCGACCTTCCAGCCGCCATCGACCTTGACGGCCTTGGTGGCCACCGCGGCCGCATCCGAGCCGGCACCCGGCTCGGAGAAGAGCTGGCACCAGGTGGTCTCCATCATGAGCGCCGGGCGGATCCAGCGGGCGATCTGCTCCTCGTTGGCGACCTGCGACAGCGTCAGCCCGACCCAGCTGGTGATGCCGGGGTTGGCGATCGTGATGCCGGTGAACTCCTCCTCGATGACGATCTGCTCGACCGCCGAGGCCTCGCGGCCCCAGGGCTTGCCCCAGTGCGGCACGAGGTAGCCGGTCTCGAGCAGCACCGCGCGCTGGTCCTGCTCGGCAGCGGCGTGGTACTTGGCGACCGCGGCCTTGGCCTCGGCGCGGAAGGCCTCGGCCTCGGGCGGCAGCTCGAGGGCGTACACGCGGTGGTTGCCGTTGGCGCTCAGTGCCGTCAGCTCGGCAGCGGCGTCGTCCGAGGTGCCGAACAGGGCCGCGAGTGCGGCGGAGCGCTTGAAGAAGATGTGGGCGTCATGCTCCCAGGTGAAGCCGATGCCGCCGTGGATCTGGATGTTCTTGCGTGCCGTGAACTCGAAGGCGGGCAGCGCGAGTGCGGCGGCCGATGCTGCCGCGATGTCGCCGTGCTTGGGATCCATGCCGGTGCGGGCACCGTCCCAGGCCAGGGCCGTGGCCATCTCGGTCTGGATGATCATGTTCGCGCAGTGGTGCTTGATGGCCTGGAAGGTCGAGATGGTGCGACCGAACTGCTCGCGGATCTTGGCGTACGCGACCGACATCTCGGTTGCCGCGCGGGAGCCGCCAGCGGCCTCGGCCGACGCGAGGACGCGACCGACCCGAAGTGCGACCGCGCCGCCACCGGCGATGACCTCGGCATCGGCGCCCGCGAGGACGACCGTGGCATTGCGTCGGGTGGCGTCGATGGCCGTGTTGGGGGTGATGGTGACGCCGGCGCCCTTGGCGTCGACGATGACCAGATCGTCGCCGACCACGATGGCCAGGTGGGTGGCGAGCTCGGCCGACGTGACGGCCTTGGCGGTGCCGGTGGCCTTGCCACCAGCGACCGCGATGTCCGAGCGCAGCGCGAAGCCGGCGATCGAGGTGCCGGCCGCGAAGCCGGGCAGCAGCGCGGTGCGCTGGGCCTCGGTGCCTGCGGCGGCGATCGTCGTGGAGGTGACCACGGAGGGCAGGAAGGCTCCGGGTGCGACCACGCGCCCGAGCTCCTCGACCACGATGGCCAGCTCCTCAAGGCCGAAGCCCTGGCCGCCGACGCTCTCGGGCAGGTGCAGGCCGAACATGCCGTTCTCCTGGAAGGCCGACCAGAAGGCGGGCAGCACCTCGTGATCGACATCGAGCGTGGCACGGGCAGGTGCCAGCCCTCCGTTGTCGGCCAGCAGTGAGCGGGCGACGTCAGCGAGTGAGCGGTGCTCCTCAGTGAGCGCAAGTGACATGGTGGTTCCCTCCGGGGAGTGCAGTGGTCTGGAGCAAGACTAGTCGAATGATCTTACTGTTTGTCCCAGATGAGGAAATTCCCGCGGAACATGCGAAGGGCCCCGGTCGCGTGACCGGGGCCCTTCGCAGGCGTGTGCTGGATCAGGTGACGGCGCCGGCGATCTTCAGCTCGATCTGCTTCTCGAAGTCGATGCCGAGCTCGGTGAGGATCTCATCGGTGTGCTCCGCGAACTGCGGGGCACGGGTCAGCGTGGGGTTCTCCTCATCGAAGAGCACCGGGCTGGCGATGAGCTCGCGCTCGACGCCCTCGGCGTCGGTCACCTTGGCGACCAGGCCGTTGGCGCGCAGCGACTCATCCTGCGCGATGTCCCAGAAGTCGGCCACGATGGCCCACTGGCCCTCCTGCTGGCTGAGGAGCGCAGTGACCTCGTCGCGATTCATCGAGCCGAAGAGCTCGGCGACGAGCTGACGCCCTTCGTAGCCGTTGGCGACGATGGTCATCGCATCGGCGAACCGCTCGTCGGTCTTCCACTCGGGCTTGTTGAACACGTCGCAGAAGCCCGGCCAGTAGGCGCCCGGCTGGAGCATCGTGAGCATGATGAACTTGCCGTCCTTGGTGCGGTAGGCACCCGTGAGCGGGTTGCCGGGGGTGCCGGGGACGGGCATCGACGGCGGCGGCGGGGCCTGGCCGGTGAGCATGGCCAGGTTCGAGCCGAAGGAGGTCGACCAGGCGCCGACGCTCAGCAGCGACACGTCGACGACCGAGGCCTCGCCCGTGGTCGCCCGCTTGTAGAGCGCGGCAGCCACGCCGCCGGCGATGGTCATACCGCCGGCGTTGTCGCCGTAGGCGCCCGTGGGCATGGCGGTGAGCTCGGTTGCATCGGCCCAGGTGGTGGCGCGTGCGGCGCCGCTGCGTGCCCAGAAGCCGGTGGAGTCGTAGCCGCCCTTGAGGCGCTCAGGGCCCTTGTTGCCGAAGGCCGTGCCGCGCACGTAGATGATGTCGGGGTTGATGGCCTTGATCTGGTCGACGTCGATGCCCATCTTGATGCGGGCGCCGGGGAGCATGTTCGTGAGGAACACGTCGGACTGCTTCACGAGGTCGGCGAGGATCTCCTGCGAGGCGGGGTTGGTGAGGTCGAGTCCGATGCTGCGCTTGCCGCGGTTCGGGCCCTCCATGATCGGGTAGAAGGTGGAGCCGGGCACGAGGGCGTCCAGGCCCATGACCCGCACGAGTCCGCGCTGGGCGTCACCGGTGACCGAGTGCTCCACCTTGATGACCTCGGCGCCCCAGTCGGCCAGGACGGCGCCGGCTGCCGGTACGAAAGTGAACTGCGCGATCTCGAGGACGCGCACCCCTTTCATGGGACCACTCATGGAAACTCCTTCTCGTCTCAGATCTTGGGAGGCCTCACCGTAATGGGTGCGGCGGACCTTCGCCAGACTTTTCGGCGGCGGATCGCGGCTGTCAAGAAAGTCCGGTCCGACCCCTTGTGGGAAGGTATCGTAACTATTACGGTAATTGCACGCGGTCCTGGACCGTACTGATTCCGCCCCGACAAGAGAAACATCCCCTGGGATGAGGAGGACGCATGGCACTGCCCAAGGACGCACAGATCATCAGCGTCGATGATCACGTCATCGAACACCCGAACGTCTGGACCGACCGTCTTCCCGCGAAGTTCAAGGAAGCCGGCCCGAACCTGATCTTCGACAAGGAGAACGGCGACTACTGGCGCTTCGAGGGCGAGAAGGCGGGCAACTTCGCCCTCAACGCCGTCGCCGGCCGCGCCAAGGAAGACATCGCGATGGATCCGCGCTCGTACGACGAGATGCGCGATGGCTGCCACGACATCGACGAGCGCATCAAGGACATGGACGTCGAAGGCGTCTGGGCCCAGCTGAACTTCCCGAACATGCCGGGCTTCGCAGGCACGACGCTCTGCAACGCCAAGGACAAGGAGCTCGGCCTGGCCAGCATCCAGGCATACAACGACTTCATCATCGATGAGTGGTGCGCCGCCTACCCCGAGCGCCAGATCCCGCTCGTCTGCGTGCCGTGGTGGGATGTCGACCTCACGGTCAAGGAGATCCACCGCACGGCCGACAAGGGGGCCAAGAGCTTCACCTTCGTCGAGCTCCCGCACAAGCTCGGCATGCCGTCGTGGCACACCGATCACTGGAACCCGATGCTCCAGGCTGCTCAGGACCGCGAGATGCCGATCTCGATCCACTTCGGCTCGGGCGGTGCACCCCTGGGTGTCTCGAATGAGGGCATGAGCACCAACTTCACCGTGGGCATCTCGCTGTTCGCCCTGAACTCCGCGATGGCCACCGCTGAGCTGCTGCTCTCGCCGGTGTTCCACAACTACCCGGGCGTCAAGTTCGTGCTCTCCGAGGGTGGCATCGGCTGGGTGCCGTACATGCTCGAGCGCATCGACTACGTGTGGGATCGTCACCGCTGGTACAACGATGTCAACCGCGAGGTCAAGCCCTCGTCGCTGTGGAAGACCAACATGTACGCGCCGTTCATCTACGACGACGCCGGCATCTTCTCCCGCGAGCTCATCGGCATCGAGAACATCATGTTCGAGTCGGACTACCCGCACTCGGACAGCAACTGGCCGCACACCCGCAAGATGCTCGAGGAGTCGCTTGCGAACGTGCCCGACGACCAGGCTCGCCTGATCGCCGAGGGCAACGCCCGCCGCGTGTACAACTTCCCGCGCAAGGGCTAGTCGAACCGCTTCACCGACGAGGTGCCCGGAGCCTGGCTCCGGGCACCTCGTCATTTCTCGCCAAAGCGGTTGCGTGCGCTGCGGTGATTCCCTACCGTCTCAACGCAATGCCCACTTTGTGCAGGTTCTCGAACGGAGTCTCGTGTGACTGCTTCACTCCCACTGGCCGGTCGCGTCGCGATCATCACCGGTGCAGGCGGCGGCATCGGCCGCCAGCATGCGCTCGCCTACGCCCGCCTGGGCTCGGCGGTCGTGGTCAATGACTTCGGCGGCTCGGGTGACGGCACGGGCTCGTCGGCCGCGCCGGCGGAGCAGGTGGCAGCGGAGATCCGGGCCATGGGCGGTCAGGCAGTGGCCCAGTTCGGCGATGTCTCGGATCCCAAGTGCGCCGAGGAGATGGTCACGGTCGCGATGGACGAGTTCGGTGACATCAACACCCTCGTCAACAACGCGGGCATCCTGCGCGATCGCACGATCCTGAACATGCCGGTCGAGGACTTCGACCTCGTGCTCGGCGTGCACCTGCGCGGCACCTTCCTGACGACGCAGGCTGTGGGCCGGTTCTGGCGCGACCACGTCAAGGAGGGCAAGGGCGTCGATGCGCGCATCGTCAACACCACCTCCGGCAGCGGACTGTTCGGCAACTTCGGCCAAGGCAACTACTCGCCGGCCAAGGCCGGCATCGCAGCCTTCACCATCGTGACCTCGCTGGAGTTCGCGAAGTACGGCGTCAACGCCAACTGCATCGCGCCGGTCGCCAAGACCCGGCTGATCGGCACCACCGGCACCGACGTCACCCTCAAGGAGGGCTACGACCCCTTCGACCCGCAGTTCGTGTCGCCGCTGGTCACCTGGCTCGGCGGGCCCGACTGCCAGGTCACCGGCCGTGCCTTCAGCGTCGTCGGCGGCTACGTCGGCGTCGCCGAGGCATGGCAGATCGGTGACTCGGTCTACAACCCTGACGGCCCGCTCACCTACGAGATGATCAACGAACAGCTGCCAGCAGCCGTCGCCAATTCCAAGCCGAACATGTCACCAGCAAGCTCTCACCCCTACTCGATGCGGGACTGACCATGCCACTTGACTTCACTGCAATCGGGCGCACCACCGAGCCCATGCCGATCAGCTGGAACTCCGATCGCGCCATCATCTACGCCCTGGGCGTCGGTGCCGGCCAGGAGGATCCCCTCAAGGAGCTCGAGTTCACGACCGAGAACTCCGAGGGCCACCCGCAGCAGGTGCTGCCGACCTTCGCGGTGATGATGGGCGCCGGCGCCCAGCGCGGCCCCGGCATCAACTACGGCGACTTCGACCGCAGCAAGCTGCTGCACGGCCAGCAGGCGATCCGCCTGCACCGGCCGATCCCGGTGGAGGGCGAGGGCCTGCAGTCCTCGCGGCTCACGGGCATCTACGACAAGGGCAGCGGCGCACTCGTGACCATGACCTCGACGATCACCGACCTCGACGGCAACGTCATCGTCGAGTCCGCGAACGGCTCGTTCATCCGCGGCGAGGGCGGCTTCGGCGGCGACGGCGGCCCGTCCGAGAGCTGGGACCTCCCGGATCGACCGGCTGACCACGTCGTGCGCCAGCAGACGCGCACCGACCAGGCCCTGATCTACCGCATGTCCGGGGATCGCAACCCGCTGCACAACGACCCGGTCTTCGCAGCGAAGGGCGGCTTCGGCGTGCCGATCCTCCATGGCCTGTGCAGCTTCGGCTTCGTCGGCCGAGCTATCCTGCACGCCGCCTGCGACTCCGACGTGACGCGCTTCAAGGCCATGTCGGTGCGCTTCTCCAAGCCGGTGCTGCCGGGCCAGGCGCTCACGACGCATATGTGGGTCGAGGGCGAGCGCGTGCTCTTCCGCGTGCTGGTCGACGACGCCGTCGTGCTCGATCGCGGTGTGGCCGAGGTGACGGGCGCTTGAGCGGCAAGTCCGTACCTGCAGCAACACCCGAGACACGTCCCTACTGGGAGCACACCGCCCAGGGCGAGGTGTGGATGCCCAAGTGCGAGGAGCACGGCTGGGTGTTCCCGCCGCGGCCCCACTGCCCCACCTGCGGCACGCGCCCGTTGGCGTGGCAGCAGCTGTCCGGTCGAGGGACGATCGCCTCGTTCATCATCTCCCACCGTCCCGGCATGGGCTATCAGGACGAGGTCCCCTACTTCATCATCATCGTCGACACTGCTGAGGGCCCGCGCATGGTGGGCAACCTCTACGGCGTCCCGGTGACGCCGGAGAGCGTCACCATCGGCATGCCGGTCGAGGTGTTCTTCGAAGACCGTGAGGGTGTCAACGTGCCGCAGTGGCGACCACTCGGATCGACGGTGACCGCATGAAGGCCGAGGAGATCGTCATCGTCGGTGCGTCCGAGTCCGCTGAGATCGGCATCGTGCCCGACGTCTCGGCCATGGGACTGGCCATCGACTCTGCATTGCGCGCGCTCGACGACGCGGGCCTGACGCCGGCCGATGTCGACGGCGTCGCCGGCACGATGCATCCGGCCGAGCTCGCCCTGCAGCTCGGTACGCGTCCGCGCTACGCCGACGGCACCAATGTCGGCGGCTGCTCGTACATGCTGCACGTGCGCCACGCGGTTGCAGCGCTGCAGACGGGCATGGCCTCGGTCGTCGTCATCATGCACGGCGAGTCAGGACGCTCGCGCGTCGGTGTGCCGGCGATGTCGATGGACATGACCGCCGCGCCGGGCCAGTTCGAGCGCATCTACGGCGTCGCCGGCACCTTCTCGATGTTCACCCTGCCGGTCATGGCGTACCTCACGAAGTACGGACTCGACGAGACCGCGCTCGCCGAGGTCTCCGTGGCCCAGTCGCGCTGGGCGGCGCAGCATCCGCGTGCCCTGCGCCAGAAGGTGCTCACGGTCGACGATGTGCTGAGCTCGAGCATGATCTCGTGGCCCTTCCGCGTGCTCGAGTGCTGCCCGCTCACCGATGGCGGCGGCGCGCTCGTGCTCACCACGGCATCGCGCGCTGCCGACATGGACCTCAAGTACAAGCCGGTGGTCGTCGCCGGCACGGGCTCCCTCGTCGAGGGCGCGGGTTCGTCGTTCATGGAGGACCTCACGAGCTTCCGGGCCTTCCGCGAGTCCTCGGCCGAGGCCTTCCGCAGCGCCGACATGAATGTCAACGACATCGATCACCTGATGGTCTACGACGCGTATGCGCACCTGCCGCTCTACGGGCTCGAGGATCTCGGTTTCGTGGGCAAGGGCGAGGCGACCGACTTCATCAGGAGCGGTGCCACGAGCCCCGGCGGCAGCCTGCCGATGAACACCAACGGCGGCGGCATCATGTACACCCACACGGGGATGTACGGCATGTTCGCGCTCCAGGAGGCCGTGCGCCAGATGCGCGGCACCTCGCCGGCGCAGGTCGACGGCGTGCAGACGAGCTTCGTCCAGGGCGTCGGTGGCATGTTCGCCGCCGCTGGAGCAGTCGTCCTGCGCCAGCCCTAGGTTCGACCCGAGCACGAGGAGTCACGCATGACCCGCATTGCCGTCATCGTCAGCACCACCCGTGAGGGCCGGTTCGCCGACGGCCCGGCAGCCTGGGCAGTGGCGCGCCTGCAGGACACCGCTGGAGTCGAGGTGGATCTCATCGACCTGCGCGACTTCGACATCCCGCACTTCGATGGCGCCCCTCCAGCGCGCAGTCCCCGTGTCTACCGCAGCGATGCCGTCGCGCGTTTCGGTGCCCGCATCGACGCTGCCGACGCCTTCATCGTCCTGACGGCCGAGTACAACCACAGCTACCCGTCCGTGCTCAAGAACGCCATGGACGCCACCTTCGTCGAGTGGCACCGCAAGCCGATGTCCTTCATCGGCTGGGGCGGTGTCGGTGGCGCCCGGGCGATCGAGCAGCTGCGCCTGGTGGCGGTCGAGTTCGAGATGGCCCCCCTGCGCCACGCCGTGCACATCCTGCCCGACGTGCTCCGAGTGGCGATGATGGCCGAGGACAAGACCGACCCGGCCCACTACGAGAGCCTCAATCCGCGCTTCGACGCCCTCGTGGCAGACCTGCTGTGGTGGTCCGACGCCCTGGCTGCTGCTAGGAATAGCGCATGACCAGCGATCTCATCCATGTCAGCTCCACCGCCCAGTCCACTGCGAGTGCGGAGGCTGTCTTCGCCGTCATCGCTGACGGCAGCACCTGGCCGCACTGGTCGGCGATCAAGACGTTCACGCTGCAGACGCCAGGAGCCGACGGGGCCGAGGGTGTCGGCGCCGTGCGCCGCTGGAACAGCGGCCTCATGACGACGATCGAGCAGGTCGTCGAGGTCGAGGCGCCCACGAAGTTCGCGTACACGCTCCTGGAGAGCAAGCTGGTGCTGGTGCGCGACTATCGCGCCGATGTCGTGATCACGCCCACGGCCACCGGCTGCAGCGTGCAGTGGTCATCCGAGTTCCGTCCGAAGGTCCCGGGCACCGGCTGGTTCTGGCGCATCGCCCTGGGCAAGCTCGGCGCGAGCCTGGCCTCGGGTGCGGCCGAGTACGCGCAGACGCTGGCGAAGTAGCCCGCTGACGACGAAGCCCCGGCCGAGCATCGCTGCTCGACCGGGGCTTCGTGCTGCTGTTGACTAGCCGACGACCTGGTTGGTCACCGTGTTCACGAGCTTGCCGCAGGTGGGCTTGGCATCGGGAACGGGCTGGCCGTTCTTGATCGTGATGTACCACGAGCACTTGGCCGGGCTGCCCATCGGCGTGACGCCGGGACCGAAGCTGATCTTCTCGGGGATCAGCCCGTGGGCGTCGAAGGCCGTGACCTTGCGCAGGTTGTCGATGAACGACTGGCGCGTCGGGCACTTGCCGGCGCGCTTGAGGCCCTCGATCATGAGATCCATGGCCGCGTAGCCCACTGGCGCGGTGGCGTTGTAGGGGTTGAGCCCTGCCGCCTTCATACCGTTGATGAAGGTGCGCACAGCGGAGTTGCCGGGGACGCCTGCCGGCACGGTGCCGTAGGTCGTGCCGATCATGCCCTCGAGCGGGCCGGCTGCCTTGGCGATCACTGCTGGGTCGATGACGCCTGCACCGACGGAGCCCTTGAGCTTCACGCCCTGCTGCGCCAGCGCCTGCGCGATCGAGACCACGCCGTCGACGAACATGGACATGTAGGCGCCGTCAGCACCCGAGTTCTTGACCCGGAGTGCGGTGGACGTCGCATCATGCGCACCCTGCGCCTCATCGGTGATGAGCAGGGCCTGCTGGATTCCGGTGGCGCTCGGGCCGATCGCCTTCGAGGTGTTGATCATGCCGGAGGCAGCGCTCGGGGTGTTGTGGGCGATGAGCGCGACCTTGCCGACGCCGGCCTGCTTCAGGCGCTCGTAGACCGCCGTGCTGATGATGCCGGGTGCCGGCGGGCCGGTGACGGAGAAGGCATTGCGGTCGGTCGACATCGCCAGCACGTTGAAGCCGGTGACCGGCAGGTTCGCGGCCTTGAAGGTTGGGAAGGCCGCGTCGTTCGCCGAGGTCATCGTGATGCCGAAGACGTGATCGGACTGCAGAGCCTTGGTGGCCTGCGTCAGCTGCGCCGCGGCGTTGGCCTGGTCGTCGTAGCCGATCACGACGATCTTGCGGCCGTTGATGCCGCCCTTGGCGTTCTCCTGTGCGACGCGCAGGCGACCCGCCTCCTCCCCGCCCACGAAGTTCGCGGCAGCGGGGCCGGTCTTGGGCGAGAAGTAGCCGATGGTGATCGTGCTGGGCGTGACGCCCTCCTCGGCCGGACAGGCGGCTGCAGCAGCCGAGGCCTTGGGTGCGGGCGTCGGTGCGGCGGTGGCGCCACCGGCAGCCAGCGCACCGACCACGAGCGATGCACCGAGTGCACCGGCCGCGACCGTCGAGCGCCGGCCCTTCATCATGAGTCTCGTCATTGCGTGTCATCCCCTGTGTTGTCTGGAGGCCGCGACCGACAATGGCCGCTGCCTCACCCCGTATGGAAGGCGTTGCGGTACGGGACGCTAGTGACTCGATGGGCGCGTTGCCGGGGAATGCGAGAAGACGACAACACTATGCGAACAAAGGGATATATGTCGTAGAGACGCGGCTTGTCCGAATCCATGCAGTCTGTCGGAAAAGCGAGGGTGCCGCGTCCAACTGCGGATGCGGCACCCTCATCGTGCAGTGCGAGCGGCGGACGCCGCGCGTGCTGGGCTACTCAGCCGTCAGCAGCGCGCAGGCGGCGAATCCACCGACGGCATTGCTGACGACGCCGACCTCGGGCTTCTTGGGCAGGGCCCGGTCACCCGCAGTGCCACGCAGCTGACGCGTGACCTCGATGAAGAAGTTAGCGCCGTGGCGACGGCCGACATTGCAGGCACCGCCGTCGGTGTTCGTGGGCAGCGAGCCCGTGGCTGACGTTGCGCCCGAGCGCACGAAGCCGCCGCTCTCGCCCTCGCCGCAGAAGCCCAGTGCCTCGAGCCACTGCATCGCGATGAAGCTGAAGCCGTCGTACAGGCCAGCGGTGTCGACATCGCTCGGCTTGAGGGAGGTGCGCTCCCACAGGCGCTTGGAGGCCATCCACGGTGACGAGTGCGTCATGTCGCGCACCAGGCTGAAGTCGGCTGCCTCGGTGGTGCCCTGCGCCCACGCGTCGAAGAACACGGGCTTCTGCTTCATGTCACGGGCGCGCTCCTCCGTGGTGAAGATCAGCGCGCTCGACGAGTCGACGGGGTAGTCGCAGTCGAGCAGGTGCAGTGGCTTGGCGATGTAGCGCGAATTGAGGTAGTCCTCCATCGTGAGCTCCTCGTGGAAGAAGGACTCAGTCGGATTCGCGACTGCGAACTTGCGCTGCGCGATCGCGAAGGATCCGAAATCCTCCTCCGTGGAGCCGTACATCGCCATGTGGCGGGTCATGTACATGCCCGCCCAGTGCGACCCGGTGAAGGATCCGTAAGGCATGCTGAACTGGGCATTGCCGGGGATGCCGTTGCCACGGCTGCCGAGCATGGCGGCCCCGCCCGCCGCACCGTCCTTGTGCACGGTGCGGATCGTGAGCACGGTCTCGGCCGAGCCGGACTCGATCGCGGCGATGGCGTGCATCGCTGCGACGCTGTAGGCCGCGCCATCGACATTGCCCGAGTAGAACGCGACATCGGGGATGCCGAGCATCGCGGCGGTGTGCGTGGATGACACGAACTGGTGCGGGAAGCTGTGCACCACGACGCCGTCGA
>JAQTXL010000006.1:26043-43166 GCA_028688835.1 Candidatus Nanopelagicales bacterium
GCGACGCTGTAGGCCGCGCCATCGACATTGCCCGAGTAGAACGCGACATCGGGGATGCCGAGCATCGCGGCGGTGTGCGTGGATGACACGAACTGGTGCGGGAAGCTGTGCACCACGACGCCGTCGATGTCCTTGGGGGCGATGCCTGCATCGTCCATTGCGGCCACGCTGGCCTGCGCGGTGAGCTTGTCGAGCGAGAACCCGGTTCCACGGCTCACATCGGAGTAGCCGACGCCCACGATTGCGACACGATTCTTCTTTGCCATGAATTGCTCCTGAGGATGTGGGTCGGTCGCTACTGGGCAGCGGGACGGAAGACGGGGAGGAAGAAGCCCTCGGAGAACGGCTGGAAGGTGACCTCGACGCGGTCGCCGACCTTGACCGCCTCCGGATCGATGTCGACGATGTTCGTGATCATCTTGAGCCCGGGCTGGTCATCGAGCTCGACGACAGCCAGCACGAACGGCAGCTTGTCGGCGAACCACGGGTGGAAGGCCTGCGTGGGGATGCAGTAGGTGTAGACCGTCCCCTTGCCCGACACCGCGGCACTGCCGAGGTCGAAGCTCAGGCACGCCGAGCAGATGGGCTCCGGCGGATGCTGCAGGTGGCCGCAGGCATTGCAGCGCTGCATCACGAGCTGACCCTCAGCCGCACCCTGCCAGAAGGCCTCGGTGAGTGCGTTGGGGATGGGTACTGGGGCCTGGATCTCTGTGGTCATGTCGCTCCTTCTCCTTATTCGTTGTCTTCAGGCCAGAGGGCGTCGTCCTGCAGGCCGCCCATGCCCGAGGGCCCGCCGTCGATCGAGAGTGTCTGGCCGGTGACCCAGCTGCTCATGTCGCTGGCGAAGTACAGGGCGCCCCGGGCGATGTCGATGGGCCAGCCGACGCGGCGCAGCGGGACGTTCGCGCCCATGCTGTCGGCATCCATCCCGAAGCGCTCCCAGGAGCGCAGGGCTCCCTCGGAAGCCACCCCACCGACGGCGATGACGTTGGAGCGGATGCCCTTCGGCCCCCACTCAGCGGCGATCACGCGGCTGAACATCTGCAGCCCGGCCTTGCCGGCCGAGTAGGCCGAACCGCCCTTGACACCGCTCACGCCTGCTGCTGACGACATCGAGATGATCGCCGCGTGCGGCGACTTGATGAGGTGGGGCAGCGCGGCATGTGCGCACAGGTAGGCGGAGATGAGGTTGAGCTCGATGGAGTTGCGGAAGCGGTCCGGTGCCATGTCCTTGGCCGGGAACATGTAGGCGCCGCCGGCGTTGTTCACGAGGATGTCGAGCTTGCCGTACTCGGCGATGGTGCCATCGATGAGGTTCTGCACTGCCTCGTCGTTGCGCACATCGGTCGAGATGCCGATGGCGCGCCGGCCCGTCTCGGCCTTGATCATGTCGGCGGTGGTCTGCAGCCGCTCGGCCTGGCGACCGGCGAGCACGACGTCAGCGCCGTGCTGGGCGAACAGCAGGGCGGTGGCGGTGCCGATGCCGGTCCCTCCGCCGGTGATGATCGCCACGCGATCGGTGAGGTCCAACATGCTCATGGTCACGCTCCGGGGTCGAATGTGCTCCACACGGTAGGCGTTGCGATTTGTCCTGTCCTGCGTTCCCGGAATCTGGTTCCCGCAGGCCAGAATCGCCATTCCGCGCATGCGGTAATCTCGATCTGCTCCCCGCCGGATCAGCAAAGGACGCACCGTGCCGCTCGACATCCCCCTTGCCGGACGCGTCTACACGTCGGCCGTCAGCGGGCCCTGCGATCCCACTCCTGACCGACGCGCGAACTCGATCCGTCGCACCTCGACGCTCGACTTCGACTACCCCGAGGAGTTCGGGGCCGTGGGTCGTGTGCGCGGTCGTGCACGCGACCTCATCACCACTGCCGATGGCACCCGGACCGTTGCCGACGACGTCCTTCGCGCGATGATCGGGGAGGGGCGTGTCTATGAGTCGCTCTTCACGTTCCCGGATCGACCCGCCCTGCAGGCGATGGTGGGTGCGCGGGGGCCGGGCAGCTCGCGCCGCGCGATGAGCGCACTGGTGCCGGAGGAGCGCGACGGCGGGACCCCGCTCTACCTGCTGCTCGACGACCTCCCGGGGATCGCCCTCGTGTCGGGCCAGCTGGGCGTGGAGTGGCTCACCCAGGCGCAGCGGGCCGAACGCCTGCCGCGCCGCACGGGCGGGGTGAAGGTCGACATGTGCACCGGCTACCAGGAGGGATCGAACGCGATCGCCGCCGCCAACGAGGGACGGATGACCCATCAGGTGCGCGCCGTGCAGCCGCTGGTGCGAGCAGACGATCCGATCGCGTGGCATGCCCATCAGCCGGAGACGGACGAGCCGGCCATGCGACGTGCACGTCGCATCGACGTCTGGCTCGATGACGTCATCCATGTCGATGCGTTCTTCCAGGACAGCTGCACGACACCGAGCGGGGTACGGATCGCCGTGCACGAGTACTTGCTGACGGCCACGGCCGATGTCGGCTCGGGCGAGGTGCTCACCCTCGTGGCCGATCCCAGGATCCTTCCCTTCGACGCCTGCCCCGGCGCGGCCGTCAACGTCGACCGCCTGATCGGTGTTCCCCTCGGCGAGTTCCGGCAGGCGGTGCTCGACCGGCTGCCCGGTGCCCTCGGCTGCACCCATCTCAATGACGCCCTGCGCGCGCTCGCCGAGGTCCCGATCCTCGCGTCGGTGCTGCAGCGCAGCCTGCGGCCCGATGATGCGCCGCACAGCGAGACGCCTGCGGGGCAGTCGTGACCGTCGTCATCCCGGCTGGGGTCGTCACGCACGGCCCGGCCGGGCCGACCCCAGCGAGGCGTCCGGGCTCGATCCGCCGGACCTCGACGCTCGAGGCGACCTGGCCCGAGGGCGGGGCCGGGAAGCCCATGCACGTGCTCGGGCGCGCGCGCGATCTGTGCACCCCCCGCGACGGTGCAGATCCCCAGCTGCTCGGCGAGGCGGAGATCCGGGCGGTGATCGCGGCGGACCGCGCATCCGTGCAGCTCGCCTCAGTGCCGGCCGATGCCCGCATCGCTGCGCTGCACGACATGCGCAGCGGCTGGCGCAGGCGGCTGGCCCAGGCACTGGCGTCGGATGCGCAGTCCGGCTCCCTGGCCTACTACCTGCTCGATGACCTGTCGGGCGTGGCCTTCGTCTCGTTCTATGCGCTGGAGAACTGGGGCGACTCATCGTTCCGCGGTGAGCCGACCGACGCCGAGGGCCGCGACCGTCGCCTCCACATGGTCGACATCTGCGCCGGCTGGCAGGCCGGCTCGAGCGCCTACGGCACCGACGCCTCGCCCGGCGCGGTGCCGCACAGCAAGCCGGTGCCCGACCTGCGCATCCCCGAGGACCCGTGGGCCTGGCACGCCCTCGAGGAGGTGCAGGCAGCAGCAGCGCGGCGGGCCCGACGCGTCGATGTGTGGCGCGAGGGCGATGCACTGCTCGTCGATGCCCACTTCCAGGATGCCGGCACCACGCCGGACGGCGGGCGCATCGCCGCGCACGAGTACACGTTCACGGCCTGCATCGACGCCGCGTCCGGGCGCATCACCGACATCACGGCCGTGCCGCAGGTGCTGCCCTTCGACGAGTGCCCGCTCGCAGCCGGCAATGCCCGAGCGCTCATCGGGGCATCCGTGCGCGACCTGCGCACTGTGGTGAACGAGCGGCTCCCTGGGATCGAGGGCTGCACGCACATGAACGACGCGCTGCGAGCCCTCGCGGAGGTGCCGATCCTGGCCCGCGCACTCGCAGCCGACTGACCCCCTCGCTCAGGTGGTGGCGGGCGCGACCGAGCCGTCGACGGCCAGCTGCGTGGGTGAGTCCTTGGGCGGATGCTGCATATGGACCTCGTCAGTGGTCGTGTCGAGGATCGCGTACGACAGCATCCCGTACTGGCCGGCCTCGCGCGAGAACGACAGCGAGCCCGGGTTGATGACCAGCGTGCGGCCGAAGCGCTTGACCATGGGGACGTGCGTGTGGCCGATGATGAGGTAGTCGGCGTCGAGCTCGTCGCACCGCTCGAACAGGGGGTCTCCGGCGTGCAGGTAGTGGCCCTTGGGCGCCCACGGGCTCGCGTGGATCATCAGCAGTGACTTGCCGTTGACCGTGGTGCGGATCTGCTCGGGCGCCTGGTCGATGTGCTCGATGTTGGCCTGCCGGACATGCGGTGCGCTGCGCGCGCCAGCGCCATGCGGGCCCATGAGCACCCACTCGTGGTTGCCCTGGATGTACCGGACATCGTGCTCTTGGAGGAGCTCGGCAACCTCGTTGCTCAGCCGGTACTCGTAGTGGGCATCGCCCGCGCACAGGATCTCGTCGACGCCCTCGGCGATCAGGGCCTGGATGGTCCGCGCGAGATGCTCGTCCTGACAGTGCACGTCAGAGACGATCCCTAGCTTCACGAGAGAACCTCACCAATCCACCGGTCCCTGGGAGTTCAAGGCCTCGCTCAGGCTATGGGATGCGGATGCGGTTTGGGTGCTTTCGCCGGCATGCCCGTGCTGCCCCGTGCGCATCTGGCGCGTCCGCAGGCATCCGCATTTTGCCACGTGGGAGCCAGATCACAGTCCCATGGCCCTAGCATGTGCGCCGAGGAACCGCCACAATCTGAGTCACACCGCATCTGACCCCTGATGACGGTGCGCCACCGAAAGGAACCATCAATGCCCGTCGCACCAGGTGCCCGCCTCCGTAACGATGCATCGGCCTGTGAGGTCGTCGTAGTCAAGGCCCCGAGCCAGGCCGGTGAGCTCTCCTGCGCCGGTGTCGTCATGACGACCGATGCCCGCACCGGAACCCCGACCGCCGGCTCCGGCGAGGTCGTCGCTCTCGGCAAGCGCTACAGCAATGACGAGGTCGGCATCGAGGTGCTGTGCGTCGCCCCGGGCGAGGGTCCGCTGACCTTCGAGGGCGCTGAGCTCACGCAGAAGCAGGCAACCGCCCTTCCTGCATCAGACTGATCGCCGAGGAGCGCCTGGTCCTGGACCGGGCGCTCCTTCGCATGTCCGGCGGCGATCGCTGCCGCACAGCACCAGCCCCTGCCCGTGATGGCGCATCCGCCCACGGGTCATCTGCACGTCAACTCTGGAGGTACTGCAATGTCCGACGTCAATCCCGATGTGCTCGTCGAGCGCCAGGGCCATGTCATGGTCATCACGATCAACCGCGAGGCAGCGCGCAACGCCGTCAATGAGAACGTCTGCCTGGGCGTCGGCGACGCGCTCGAGGAGGCCGAGCACGACATCGACGTGCGTGCGATCGTGCTCACCGGCGCGGGCGACAAGTCCTTCTGCGCAGGTGCTGACCTCAAGGCGATCGCTGCCGGCCAGCGCATCATCCCTGAGGGCGCGGAGCGCGAGAAGTGGGGCCTGGCCGGGTTCGTCGGGCACTACGTGAGCAAGCCGACCATCGCTGCGGTCAACGGCTTCGCCCTCGGCGGCGGCATGGAGATCTGCATGGCGGCGGACTTCATCATCGCGGCCGAGCATGCGCAGTTCGGGCTCCCCGAGGTCAAGCGCGGGCTGGTCGCCGGCGCCGGCGGCGCCTTCCGGATCATGGAGCAGCTGCCGCAGCGCATCGCCCTGGAGATCCTGCTCATGGGCGAGAACATCTCGGCGCAGCGTGCGCTCGAGCTGAACTTCATCAACCGCGTCGTGCCCGCAGACGCACTGCTCACCGAGGCGCTGGCCTTCGCCACGGCGATCGCCGACAACGCCCCGCTCTCGGTCAAGGCAAGCAAGCGCATCGCTCGCCAGTACTACGGCAGCAACCGCCCGGCCGACGACGAGCAGTGGGCGCACACGCGCGAGGAGTCCAAGATCACCCACGGCTCGGCCGACTCCATCGAGGGACCCAAGGCCTTCGCGGAGAAGCGCAAGCCCGTGTGGACCGGCCGCTGACGCAGCTCCCGCACATGACGAAGGCCCCGGGGTTCTCCCGGGGCCTTCGTCATGTGCTGCAGGGACTAGGCCTGTGCGGCCTCGTACCGTGCGCGGTACTGCTCCTTGGACGTGGTCGAGGTGTCCACATCGGTTGCGAGTGCGCGCAGCGCGCCCACCGTTGCCTGGTCCTTCGGCGTGTAGGAGAAGGGATCCCAGCTGAAGAAGTTCGCGACATTCTCGTGCGTGATCATGTCGATCTCCTTGTCGCTGCAGTTGGCAGCCTGGAGCTCCTTGAGCAGCAGCTCCGGCGAGTACGGCCACGTGCAGTCCGAGTGCGGGTAGTCGCACTCCCAGCCGATGGTGTGGGTGCCGTAGCGCTCGCGGGTCTGCAGCGCGGTCGGCTCCGTGATGAAGCACGCCAGGAAGTTGTCCTTCCAGACCTCGGTCGGCGTCTTGCCCTTGGGCAGCGAGTCGAGGTGCGTCCAGGAGTGGTTCACCATGTGGCGGTCCATGCGGTCGAGCAGGAACGGGATCCAGCCCAGGCCACCCTCGCTCATCGCGAACTTGATGTCCGGGATGCGCTTGAGCACACCACTGGTCAGCAGGTCGGATGCGGCGATGGTCGACACCAGCGCGGCCAGGATGACGATGTCGTCAGGCAGGGTCACGTCGGGGCGCTTGATGAGGCCGAAGCCGCCGCCGATGTGCATCGAGGCGACCATGTTCGTGTCGACCAGGGCCTTGAAGACCGGGTCCCAGTGACCGCTGGCGAAGTCGGGCTGGCCGACGCCGTACGGGGTCTCCGGCATGGTGATCGAACGGCAGCCGACACCCTTGGCCGCAAGGCGGTGGATCTCCTTGACCGACTCGTCGATGTCGAAGAACGGGATGATGCCCATCGGGATGAAGCGACCCGGGTAGGCCCCGCAGAGATCGTCGAGCAGGAAGTCGTTGTAGGCCTTGATCGCGGCCAGCGACAGCTTGCGGTCCGGCAGCGAGGCCAGGTGCGTGCCGGCGAAGCCCGGGAAGGTCGGGAAGTTCATGCCCGCGAGCACACCGTTGACGTTCATGTCACGGACGCGCTGGTGGATGTCGTAGGTGCCGGGGCGCATCTCGGCGAGGCCGACCGGGTCGAAGCTCCAGTCCTCCTTGGGCCACGAGACCACGGCGCTGAGGCCGGGGCTGCCGACCGGGACACCCTGGAAGATCCAGGCATCGACTGCGGGGTTGTCAGGATGCTTGACGAGCTTGGGAGCGTCGTCCTTCATGCTGGCGGGGAAGTGCGCTGCGAACGTGTCCGCCGGCTCGATGATGTGGTCATCGATGCTCAGCAGGATCATGTCATTGATATCCATGTGTTTCACTCTCCTGGAACCAGTGGCTTACCGAAACCCTTTCGATAGGCACAACCTGCCGTGTGCGCGCCGGTCATGCGTAGGGACTTAGGTCCCGCCGCCGAAGGCCTAGGTCATCAGATTCGGGCAGTGGGATCCCGGACATGCGGAAGGCCCGCCGATCGGGACCGGCGGGCCTTCCGTGGTGTGCGGCTGCGATCAGGCCTGGGCCGCCACGAAGCGGCGGCGGTACTCGTCCTTCGACGTCTCGGCCGTGTCCACATCGGTCGACAGCGCACGCAGGGCGCCGACGTTCGCCTGGTCCTTCGGGGTGTGCTTGAAGGGGTCCCAGTCGAAGAAGCGCTGCACGTTCTTCCAGGTGATCATGTCGATCTCCTCGTCGCTGCAGTTCGCGTCGTTGAGCTCCTTGAGCAGCAGCTCCGGCGAGTACGGCCACGTGCAGTCCGAGTGCGGGTAGTCGCACTCCCACGCGATCGTCTCGACGCCGTAGCGCGTGCGGGTGTGCAGCGCGGTGGGCTCGGTGATGAAGCAGGCGAGGAAGTTCTTCTTCCACACCTCGGTGGGCGACATGCCGGTGGGCAGCGAGTCGAGGTGAGTCCAGGCGTGGTTGACCATGTGGCGGTCCATGCGGTCGAGCAGGAACGGGATCCAGCCCAGGCCGCCCTCGCTCATCGCGAACTTGATGTCGGGGAACCGCTTGATGACACCGCTGGTCAGCAGGTCAGTCGCAGCGATCGTCGAGACGAGTGCCGCGATGATGACGATGTCGTCGACGAGTGCCGACTCCGGGCGCTTGATGAGGCCGAAGCCGCCGCCGATGTGCATCGAGGCGACCATGTTGGTGTCGACCAGGGCCTTGAAGACCGGGTCCCAGTGACCGCTGGCGAAGTCGGGCTCGCCGATGCCGTAGGGCGTCTCGGGCATCGTGATCGACACGCAGCCCTTCTTGGCGACGCGATGGATCTCCTTGACCGACTCCTCGATGTTGAAGAACGGGATGATGCACATCGGGATGAAGCGACCCGGGTACGAGCCGACCAGCTCATCGAGCAGGAAGTCGTTGTAGGCCTTGATCGCAGCAAGCGTGAGGTCCTTGTCCGGCATGCTCGCCAGGTGCGTGCCGGCGAAGCCCGGGAAGGTCGGGAAGTTCATGCCGGCGAGCACACCGTTGACGTTCATGTCGCGCACACGCTCGTGGATGTCATAGGTGCCGGGACGCATCTCCGCGAGGCCGGTGGGCTCGAAGCCCCACTCCTCCTTGGGCCAGGACACAACGGCGCCGAGGCCGCCGGTGAACGCTGAAGTGCCCTGGAACTCCCAGCGGTCGATCGCGGGGTTGTCAGGGTCGGCGACGAGTCGCGGCGCCTGGTCCTTGTACTTGGCCGGCATGTGCTTGTCGAACGTGCTGGGGGCCTCGATGATGTGGTCGTCGATGCTGAGCAGAATCAGGTCGTTGATGTCCACGGATTTCCTCTCTCGGGATAGGGCGGTCCACTACGGTCCATCTGCCGATTACGGTAGGTGTTTCCGTCAGGAGTTCCCACGGGAATCCGTTAAGTCGGTTTTGGGATGGGTTTCTCGTTCACCAGCAGAAGGAGCACGGCATGGATCTGGACCTCGCAGGCAAGCGCGCACTGGTCACCGGCAGCAGCAGCGGCATCGGTGCCGGCATCGCAGCCGAGCTGGCGGCCGAGGGGGCCCAGGTGGTCGTCCATGGCCGCAACGAGCAGCGTGCGAACGCCGTGGCCGAGCGCATCCGCGCAGCGGGCGGCCAGGCTGCAGTCGCCATCGGCGACCTGTCGACCAATGAGGGCGCTGCTGCCGTGGCGGAGGCGGCACTGGCGGCCTTCGGCGGCATCGACATCCTCGTGAACAACGCCGGCGGCAGCTTCGACACCCCGGACCCCTCGTTCTTCAGCGTCACGCCCGAGGTGCTCGTCGCGACTTACGAGGCCAACACCGTCGCGGCCTTCCGGCTCATCCAGGCACTCGCGCCGGCCATGAGGGAGCGCGGCTGGGGCCGCATCATCAACATCGCGACGGCCGCGGCGATCACGCCCACGTCGGCGCAGCCGGACTACGGCCCTGCGAAGGCGGCCATGGTCAACCTGTCCCTGGGCCTGTCGAAGACGCTGCGCATGACGGGTGTCACCGTGAACTGCGTGTCACCGGGCATGATCCGGACCGAGGGGCTCATGGAGTTCCTCGGCAACTTCGCGCAGAAGCGCGGCTGGGGCGACGATGTGCCCAAGGCCGAGGAGTACTTCGTCAAGGGCACCGGCCAGACCGTGGGCCGCGTCGGCGAGGTCACCGACATCGCCTATGCCGTCACGATGCTGGCGAGCCCTCGCGCCGACATCATCAACGGCACGAACTTCCACGTCGACGCAGGCATCTCGCCGGCGATCAACTAGGGGCGAGCCGCGCGCACGACCATCTCCTGGCCGATCCCGGCCACGAGGTGGCCCTGCTCGTCGTAGATATGGCCCGTGTAGTGGCCGCGCCCGTGTGCCATCGACTGCGCCTGCCAGTCCATGAGGTGCCAGCGGTTCATGTCGACCGCCCGGTAGAACCACATCGCGTGGTCCAGGCTTGCCACGCGCGGGTTCTTCGGGAACTCCTCGAACTGCACGAGTCCCGTGAAGAAGTCCGAGACGTAGGTGAGCACGCAGGCGTGGATGTGCGGATCGTCCGGCAGCGGTGTGGTCGTGCGCGTCCAGGTCCGGAAGGGCATGTCGTGCCCTTCGGTCGGCTGGGCGTCGAGCAGGACGATGTCGCCGGTTCCCCGCGGCACGGCCTCGGACCGCCCCTCGATCGGGGGCAGCACCTCGGGCATCGTGACCGCCTGGACGTCGGCGCCTGACTCAGGCGTGTGGAACGAGGCGGCCATGCTGAAGATGACCTCGTCGGACTGCGTCGCGACGATGCGGCGGGCTGCATACGAGCGGCCGTCACGGTCGCGGAAGACCTCGAGCTCGATCGGGATCGTGCTGCGCCCTGCGCGCAGGAAGTACGCATGCAGCGAGTGCGGCACCTGGCCATCCTCGACGGTGCGACAGGCCGCGAGCAGCGACTGCGCGGCGACCTGGCCGCCGTACAGGCCCGGGTGGGTGGTGTCGACCACCCGCGTGACGAAATGCGAGTCATCGCGCTGGTCGATGGTCAGGAGATCGAGGATGCTGGGCATTGAGCAGACCCTACGCAGTGCGCGAGCACGCATGGGAACGGCCGGCGATCACTCGCCGGCCGTTCCCATGCTGATGCTCAGAAGCGCTGGGCACCGTCAAGGCGGATCGTGTAGCCGTTGAGGAAGTTGTTCTCCACGATCTGCATCGCCAGCTGCGCGTACTCATCGGCCCGGCCCATGCGACGCGGGTTCGGGATGAGCGAGGCGAAGCGCTCGTTGAGCTGGTCGATCGGGATGTCCCCGTAGGCGTACGTGTAGAAGGTGCCGGGGGCGATGGTCATGACGCGGATGCCTGCCGGACCGAGGTCGCGTGCAGCGGTCAGGGTCATGCCGATGACACCGCCCTTGGCTGCCGAGTAGGGCACCTGGCCGACCTGGCCCTCGAAGCCTGCGATCGACGCGGTGCCGATGCAGACCCCGCGCTGGTTGTCGTCATCGGGCTCGTTCTGGCTCATGACGGCAGCGGCGCGCGAGATCACGGTGAAGTGGCCGATGAGGTAGATCTCGACCGAGAACCGGAAGGCCTCCAGCGAGATCGGCACGCCGTGGCGGTCGACCATGCGCGAGGCGCCTCCACCGGGGCCGCCCATGCCGCCGTGCACGGCGACGGCGACGCGCAGCGGCGCCATCTCCTGGGCAGCGTTGACCGCCTCGATGACGTTCTGCTCGTCGGTGATGTCGGTGCGCACGTACTGCACCGAGGAGCCGAGCTCCTTGGCGAGCGCGGTGGCACGCTCATCGTGCAGGTCGGCGATGACGACCTTCGCGCCCTTGTCGACCAGGCGGCGGACGGTTGCCTCGCCGAAGCCGCCGGCTCCGCCGGTGACGATGGCGGATGCGCCCTTGAGTTCCATGCTTCCTCCAGATGTGCGACGTGCCTGAGTTGGTGAGTCTGCGAATTATGGCCGCAGCATTGTGGCCGCGCGGTCCTAAGGCGAAAAAAGTGGCCGACGGAACACTCCCGCCGGCCACTCCATGGTGCAGGTCAGAAGCGCTGGGCTCCATCAAGGCGGATCGTGTAGCCGTTGAGGAAGTCGTTCTCGCAGATCTGCAGCGCGAGCTGGGCGTACTCATCGGCCCGGCCCATGCGCTTGGGGTTGGGGATGAGGGCCGCGAAGCGCTCGTTGAGCTGGTCGATCGGCACATCGCCGTAGGCGTAGGTGTGGAAGGTGCCGGGGGCGATGGTCATGACGCGGATGCCGGCCGGGCCGAGATCGCGCGCGGCGGTCAGGGTCATGCCGATGACGCCACCCTTGGCTGCCGAGTAGTCGGACTGGCCGACCTGGCCCTCGAAGCCGGCGATCGACGCGGTGCCGATGCAGACGCCGCGCTGGTTGTCCTCGAGCGCCTCGTTCTGGCTCATGACGGCAGCCGCGCGCGAGAGCACGGTGAAGTTGCCCACGAGGAAGATCTCCACCGTGCGGCGGAAGGTCTCGACGGGGTAGGTCTCGCCATTGCGGCCCACGAGGCGCTTGCCTGCGGCCGGCCCGCCGTGCACGGCGACGGCGACGCGCAGCGGCGCCATCTCCTGGGCGACGTTGATGGCCTCGATGACGTTCTGCTCGTCGGTGACGTCGGTGCGCACGTACTGCACCGAGGAGCCCAGCTCCTTGGTCAGGGCGTTGGCACGCTCGTCGTGGAGGTCGGCGATGACGACCTTCACGCCCTTGTCGACCAGACGGCGGACGGTTGCCTCGCCGAAGCCGCCGGCTCCGCCGGTCACGATGGCGGATGCGCCGCTGAGCTCCATAGTTCCTCCTGTTGTGGGTCATGGCCGGGCCGGGATGAGCGGTCCGGGTGGGGGGCGGCAGGCGGCTGGCCTGCGCCGAAAGCGAATATTAGCGAATTATCTACCGTATTTACATAGATGGCCTTATTATAGAGCCGTACTCGGGCTCGACCAGGCCTTGTCACCCGGCAAAGGCCCCTGCGAGAGTCATCCCCAACAGGTGCCAATCCGGGCGCCTACGTCTGTGTGAGGTATCTGTGACCGAAGCCGTCATTGTCAGCGCTGTTCGTACCGCGATCGGCACCGCCCGCAAGGGCACCCTGAGCGAGACCTCTGCCGAGGACCTCGCCACCTTCATCATCGCCGAGGCGATCAAGGCCGCCGGCATCGATGGCAACGACGTCGACGACGTCATCTTCGGCGAGGCCGGCTACGGCGGCGGCGACCTGGCGCGCTACGCAGCGGTCGCCAACGGCCTGCAGGATGTCTCCGGCCAGGCCATCAACCGCCACTGCGCCTCGAGCCTCGCGGCCCTGGGCAACGCAGCCGCGTCGATCAAGGCCGGCATGGAGGACGTCATCGTCGCCGGTGGCGTCCAAGCCTCATCGGCCGGCCCGCGCACCGTCTTCCGCGTGCTCGGCACCGAGGACGAGTTCGAGACCCGCATGGCCCCCACCTTCCCGCACCGCGAGGACGCGACCGACGACGTCACGCTCTCCGTGGGCTGGAACGTCGCCCAGCTCAACGGCCTGTCCCGTGAGGACATGGACACGTGGGCCTGGCGCTCGCACATGCGCGCGGCCAAGGCGATCGAGGACGGCAAGTTCGTCGACGAGATCCGCCCGATCACCGTCAAGACCAAGGACGGCTCGACCGTCGAGTTCTCGGTCGACGAGCACCCCCGTGCCAGCTCGACCCTCGAGAAGATGGCCTCGCTCAAGCCCCTGCACCCCGAGATCGAGGACTTCTCGATCACGGCCGGCAACTCCTCGGGCGTGAACGACGCCGCATCTGCCGTGGTCGTCACCAGCGACAAGTACGCCGCTGACCACAACCTCGAGGTCCTCGCGGTCGTCAAGGCCTGGGCAGCTGCGGGCGTCGATCCCAAGTACACCGGCATGGGCGCCCTCGCGGCGGCCGAGAAGGTCCTCGAGCGTGCGGGCCTCAAGGTCGATGACATCGACCTCTGGGAGATCAACGAGGCCTTCGCCTCGGTGCCCGTCGCGGCCTGCAAGGTCATGGGCATCGATGAGGAGAAGGTCAACATCTACGGCAGCGGCTGCTCGCTGGGCCACCCGGTCGCAGCATCCGGCACGCGCCAGATCGCGACCCTCGTGCACGAGCTCCGTCGCCGTGGCGGCGGCATCGGCCTGTCCACCATGTGCGCCGGTGGCGGCCAGGGTGGCGCAGTCATCATCGAGGTCCCCAAGGCCTAGCCAGACCGAGCTGAGGCCTCGTCCCCCCAGGGTGGACGAGGCCTCAGTGCTGGACTAGCGTCCGCAGTACACCTGACCGACCATGCGCAGCCCTCGCCTGCGCGATCAAGGAGACACTTTCGTGACAGTCAACAAGATGGCAGTCGTCGGCTGCGGCGTCATGGGCACCGGCATCATCCAGGTCGCTGCGCAGACCGGCATCGAGGTCGTCGGCGTCGAGACCAGTGAGGCTGGCGCCCAGCGTGCGCGCGACCGGGTCAACGCGGGCCTCGATGGCACGCTCAAGCGCGGCAAGATCACCGAGGAGGTGGCCGCCAAGGCGCGCGAGCTGTTCACCATCACCACGGATCTCGGCGCTGTCGCCGGTGCTGACATCGTCATCGAGGCCGTCTACGAGGACGTCGCGCTCAAGAACGACATCCTGGGCCGCATCGACAAGCTCGTCGGCCCCGACACCTTCCTCGCGTCGAACACCTCGACCATCCCCCTGGTGGTCCTGGCTGCGGCCACCACCCGCCCGGAGCGCGTCGTGGGCCTGCACTTCTTCAACCCGGTCCCGGCCATGAAGCTCGTCGAGGTCATCAAGACCCCCGTCACCTCCGAGGACGACGTCGCCGCGATGGTCGAGCTCGCCGAGCGCATGGGCAAGAGCCCTGTGGTCGTCAACGACGTGCCCGGCTTCATCGGCAACCTGCTCATCACGCCGTTCTTCAATGACGCGATCCGCGCCTTCGAGAGCGGCGTCGCTCCGATGGAGTCGATCGACGACGTCATGACCCTCGGCTTCAACCACCCGATGGGCCCGTTCCGCCTCGCCGACCTCGTCGGGCTCGACATCGTCCACGCCCAGGGCGTCTCGATCTACAACGAGACCAAGGATCCCAAGTACTACCCGCCGAAGATGCTCACGCAGTATGTGCGGCTCGGCTGGCTCGGTCGCAAGACCGGACGCGGCTTCTACCGATACGACTCGTAACCGCCGACGCCCTCGCCAGCGCTGCTGGTGCGGTCATCGACGCCTGACCCCAACGGAGACACCATGGCCAACACCCTGCTCATCGCATTCTCGAGCGCCACTTCCGAGGCGCAGATCCCCGAGTTCGCCAGCTGGTACGAGGGCACGCACATCCCCGAGGTGCGCGCTGCGATCCCGTCGATCAGCAATGTGACCCGGTACCAGCTCACCGACCCGCAGACCGGCGCCGCGATCAACCGCTTCGTCGCGATCTACGAGATCGACGAGGCCGACATCGCCGCGGCAGCCGGCCAGCTGTTCTCGAACGCAGCAGGCTTCACCCAGACCGACGCCATGGACCGCGAGAACGACCCCGCGGTCCTGCACTGGGCCGGCAACACCGGCTACGTGGCATAGCCAAGACCCCTGATCCGTCACAAGCAATCGCAATTGGAGAGAGATGAAGCGCGACTACAAGAAGACCGGTGACTACGGCATCGGCAACATGATCCATGTCATCCACATGTCCGATGACGTGAACAAGCTCAACGAGCTCTACCACCGTGTCTTCGGGGCCTTCGGCTTCATGACCGTGGACGTGCCGAGCTACCTGCCGCCGGAGGACCGCTGGGCCTCCCTGCTCATGGTCGGCGATGTCTGCATCGAGACCATGGCCCCGAACTTCCCGGTCGACGTGAACAAGCCTGTGGGCAAGTTCTACTCGAAGTTCGGCGAGCACCTGCACTCGGTCGGCTACAAGGTCGACGACCTGTCGGGCCTGGCAGCACGCATGCTCGAGAAGGGCATCTACATCGGTGCGCCCGGTGGCGGCAAGATCGAGAAGCTCGACGAGGACACGCACTACTTCTACCCGAGCCCGCGCGACACCGCCGGCCTCATGGTGGAGCTGTGCAAGATCGACATGCCGAACGACCCCAAGGATGCTGACACGTACACGGAGCTCATGCGCCTGTTCGAGCAGCACCCGATGACGATCGAGCGCTTCAGCTACGTGACCCTCGGCGTCAAGGACCTCGACGCTGCAGTGAAGACCTACGTCGACATCATGCAGGCGATCCCGCTGCAGGAGGGCATCGACGATGACCTCCAGTGCAAGTACTACACGATGCAGCTCGGCGACTGCCTGCTGCAGCTCGCCCAGCCGCTCGAGCCCGACACCGACCTCGGTCGCCACGTCGAGAAGTACGGCAACTTCATCTACAGCCTGCGCTGGAAGGTCAAGGACATCGAGTCGGCCAATGCCTGGCTCAACAAGGCTGGCATCCGCACCACGCGTCCGCGCCCGAACCTGATCGTCGCCAACACCGAGGACACCCTCGGCGCTCCGTGGTTCTTCACGGACGAGGAGATCCCGGGCGATCCCTTCGCCAAGTAGCGCTCCTGTTTGACTGTTTGGGCCCCGCGGCTTGCCGCGGGGCCTTAACTTTGTCCCCATCCACTCGTTCTGACCCGGGAGCCCCCATGCAGCGGCAGTACAAGAAGACCGGCGACTTCGGCATCGGCAACATGATCCACTTCGTCCACATGACCGACGATGTCGAGGAGCTCAACAACTTCTACCGCCGTGTCTTCGGTGGCTTCGTGTTCATGGGCCCGGATGCCCCGACGTACCTGCCCGTCGAGGACCGCTGGGCGTCGCTGCTCATGGTCTCCGATGTGTGCATCGAGACCATGGCCCCGAACATGCCGCCGGACGTCAACAAGCCCGTCGGCAAGTTCTACTCGAAGTTCGGGCAGCACCTGCACTCGGTCGGCTACAAGGTCGATGACCTCGCGGGGCTCGCCGATCACCTGCTGGCCAAGGGCGTCTACATCGGACGTCCCGGCGGCGGCAAGATCGACAAGCTCGAGCCCGAGACCGGGTACTTCTACCCGAGCCCGCGCGACACCGCCGGCCTGATGGTCGAGCTGTGCAAGACCGACATGCCGAACGACCCCAAGGACCTGCCCACCTGGTCCGAGCTGTTCCGCATGTGGAAGTTCCACCCCATGACCTTCGAGCGCTTCTCCTATGTGACGCTCGGGTGCAAGGACCTCGACACCGCAGTGCAGACCTATGTCGACACGATGCAGGCCATCCCGCTGGTCGAGGGCATCGACGAGGCCATGCAGTGCAAGTACATGACGCTGCACCTCGGCGACTGCCTGCTGCAGCTGGCCCAGCCGCTCGAGGAGGACTCGCACCTGGGTCGCCACGTGGCCAAGTGGGGCAACATGATCTACAGCCTTCGCTGGAAGGTCCGCGATCTCGACGCTGCAGCTGCGTGGCTCAACAGCCAGGGAGTGCGCACCGAGCGCCTGCGCGACAACCTGCTGCAGGCCAATGAGGAGGACACCTTCGGCGCGCCGATGTTCTTCACGACCGAGGACATCCCCGGCGATCCCTTCGCCGACCAGGCCAGCTGAGCCCGTCCGGGCGCACCTCGACAAGGAGATCCATGAGAAGGCAGTACAAGACGACCGGTGACTTCGGCATCGGCAACATGATCCACTTCGTGCACATGACGGACGACGTCAACAAGCTCAATGCGTTCTACCGCAGGGTGTTCGGCGGCTA
>JAQTXL010000081.1 GCA_028688835.1 Candidatus Nanopelagicales bacterium
AGCAGGTGAAGATCCTCCGGCTCTTCCGGCTCGTCAAGGTCGGCCGGCTCCTCGAGGACAAGGGTGCCAAGGGCATCGCGCGGTCGCTCCTGCGCGACCGCGCGGGCAGTGCACTGCTGAGCCTGCTACTCATCGCGATCCTGATGCTCGAATTCGGCAGCCTGCTCATGCTGCGGGTCGAGTCGCCCGTGCCAGGCGCGAACATCACCAGCGCCTCCGATGCGATCTGGTACATCATCGTGACGATGTCGACCGTGGGCTACGGCGACGAGTACCCGATCTCGAATGCCGGCCGGGTGCTCGGCACCGTGATCATCATCATCGGCGTCGGCATCTTCGGCACCCTGACCGGCTACCTCGCCAACCTCTTCCTGGCGCCGCGACGCGCCAAGGCGCAGGGGGAGGCCGAAGTGACCGAGGTCCCAACCGTCCAGTCGCGCATTGCCGAGCTCCGGGCGCTCATCACTCAGCAGCAGGCCGCAGTGGCCGAGCTCGAGGCCATGATCGCTGAGGAGTAGCCCGCCCGGCTGTCAGGCGCCGGTCAGGAATGCGTGCACACGTGCCGCCACCGCTGCCGGATCCTGGAAGAGGAACGAGTGCCCGCTGGCCGGGACGAGCGCCAGCGTCGCGTTGGGCATGAGCGCAGCGATCCGCCTGCTGTTGACCGGTGGCGTGATGACATCCTGCGCCCCCGTGATGACGAGGGTGCGCGCACCGATGCTCGCAAGGTCATGCGCGTTGGCATCGCTGCGCAGCCAGGGCGCCTCGGCCGCGACCATGGCCCGCTGCGTCCTGGCCGGCACCTCCTCCTGCGGATAGGCGCCCGAGCTCACGGCCGCCGCGAGCCGGCCGAGGAACGCGCGTCCTGCCGCCTGCGCCGTTCTCGTGCGCGGGTAGTTCGTCGCCAGGTACGCCGCTGCGGACTCCTCCGCCGCGCTGTCGGCGCGCTGCACCCACGCCGGGCCGAGCACCGCCTGGCTGCCTCCCGGATTGGTGCCCGCCAGCACGAGCCGACGCACGAGCGCAGGGTGGTCGACCGCCAGTCGCTGGGCGATGAATCCGCCCATGGACCACCCCAGGACGTCAACGGCGCGCCCAGGCAGTCGTTGATCCAGGAATGCAGCGATCCAGCCCGCAGCGGCATCGAACGTCCAGGTGCCCGGGGCCGGGCCTGAGAGCCCCAGCCCCGGGTAGTCGATGACGATCACGCGCGCATGCCGGGACAGGCCTTCGAGCAGCGCCGGATCCCACTCGTTCATCGGTGAGGCCGTGCCGTTGAGCAGGAGCAGCGGCGCACCGGCACCGAGCTCGGCGTAGGCGAAGGTCGTGCCTGCTGCCGCGATGGTCCTCACGTGGAGCACCGGGGCAGCATCCACCACGGCCTCGGCCCCGGCGGGAGCCAGGAGCGCCCCGGTCAGGCACAGCGTCACGGCCAGCGCGCGCAGGCGCAGCCCCCTAGGCCACATCAGGCTCGGCACTCTCGAACTGGCTGGCGTAGAGGTCGAAGTAGGCGCCCTCGGCGGCCATGAGCTCCTCGTGCGAGCCCTGCTCGACGATGCGGCCGCGCTCGAGCACCAGGATCGTGTCGGCATCGCGGATGGTCGAGAGTCGATGGGCGATCACGAAGGCAGTCTTGCCGCGGCGCAGGCGGGCCATGGCCTCCTGCACGAGCACCTCAGTGCGCGTGTCGACGGCGCTGGTGGCCTCATCGAGGATGAGGATCGCCGGATCAGCCAGGAAGGCGCGCGCGATGGTGAGCAGCTGGCGCTCCCCAGCCGACACGTTCGAGGACTCGCCGTCGAGCATGGTGTCGTAGCCGTCGGGCAGCGTGCGCACGAGCCGATCGACATAGGCGGCCTTCGCCGCGTCCTCGACCTCGGCATCGGTCGCACCCAGGCGGCCGTAGGCGATGTTCTCGCGGATCGTCCCGGTGAACAGCCAGGCGTCCTGCAGCACCATGCCGAAGGTGCCGCGCAGGCCATCGCGCGTCAGGTCCCTGATGTCGACCCCGTCGAGCAGGATGCGTCCGCCGTTGAGCTCGTAGAACCTCATGATCAGGTTCACCAGCGTGGTCTTGCCCGCGCCCGTGGGGCCGACGATCGCGACGACCTCCCCGGGATCGACATGGAGGTCGAGATGCTCGATGAGGGGTGTGTCCTCCTTGTAGCGGAACGACACGTCGTCGAAGTCGACGCGCCCGCGCGCAACGGCCAGGTCGACTGGCGATGACGACTCGGGCTCCTGCTCGGGCTGGTCGAGCACCTTGAACACTCGCTCGGCGGAGGCGACGCCCGACTGGAGCATGTTCACGATGCCGGCCAACTGCGTGATCGGCATCGTGAACTGGCGCGAGTACTGGATGAACGCCTGCACGTCGCCGAGGGAGATCGCACCGGTCGCGACGCGCAGTCCGCCGACCACCGCGATGAGCACGTAGTTCAGGTTCGAGATGACCATCATCGCCGGCTGTGCGATGCCCGAGAAGAACTGCGCCTTGAAGCTCGCCTCGTACATCCGCTCGTTGGCCACGTCGAACTCCGCGATGGCGACAGTGCGATGCCCGTAGACCTTCACCAGCTCATGGCCGCTGTACATCTCCTCGACGTGCCCATTGAGCGTGCCCGTCCACCGCCACTGCGAGGCGAAGTGCGGCTGGGCGCGGCGTGCAACGGCCACGGTCACGAAGAACGAGAGGGGGACGGTGAGCAGCGAGATCACTGCCAGCAGCGGACTGATGATCACCATCATGACCAGGACGCCGATCACGGTGAGCAGCGACGTGATGGTCTGGGTCAGGGCCTGCTGCAGCGTCATCGTGACGTTGTCGATGTCGTTGGTGACGCGGCTCAGCAGGTCGCCGCGCGAATGACGGTCGTAGTAGCTGAGCGGCAGGGCGGCGAGCTTCGCGTCGACCTCCTCGCGCAGCCGGTACATCGTGCGCTGGGTGACACCCGCCATGAGGTACGCCTGGGCCCACATGAACATGGAGCTCAGCAGGTAGACGACCGTGGCCAGGGCCAGGATTCGGCCCAGCTGCGTGAAGTCGACCCCCTGGCCAGCCGTCACGTTCATGGATGCCAGGAGGTCGGCCTGCTGGGTGCTGCCCTGCGCGGTGAGCGCGGCGACCGCCTCCTGCGAGGTCAGCCCGGGCGGGATCTGGTTGCTGAGGTAGCCAGCGAACACGACGTTCGTGGCCTCGCCCAGGAGTCGCGGCCCCAGGACGGCGAAGAACACGCTGATGGCCCCCAGCGCGAAGACCGCCGTGATGAGGAGCCGCTCCGGGGCAAGCCGTCCGAGCAGGCGGCGCAGCGATGGCGCGAAGGTGCTGGCCTTCTCCGGGGGCATCCCCATGCCTCCGGCACCGGGCGGGCCACCGGGCCGCATCATGGCCGGCCCCGGCCTGCCGGCGCTCATGCGGCCTCCGCCGCGCTCAGCTGCGACGAGACGATCTCCTGGTAGGTCTCGCAGGTCTGCATGAGCTCGTGGTGCGTGCCCGTGCCCACCACCTGCCCGTCGTCGAGGACGACGATCTGGTCAGCCTGCATGACGGTGTTCACGCGCTGGGCGACGATGATCACGGTCGCGTGCGAGGTCCGGTCCTTGAGTGCGCGTCGCAGGTTCGCGTCTGTCGTGAAGTCCAGGGCCGAGAAGCTGTCGTCGAAGATGGCGATGAGCGGTTCGCGCACGAGCGCCCGCGCGATCGCCAGCCGCTGGCGCTGGCCGCCGGAGAAGTTGGCCCCACCCTGGTCGATGCGGGCATGCAGGCCGTCAGGAAGCTCGCGCACGAAGGCGGCCGCCTGTGCGGTCTCCAGGGCCGCCCACATCTCCTCCTCAGTCGCGCCCGGGCGCCCGAACTGGAGGTTCGTCGCGATCGTGCCGCTGAACAGGAAGGCCTTCTGGGGCACCAGCCCGAAGCAGGACCACAGCACCTCGAACGGAAGGTCGCGCACATCGACGCCGTCGATGAGCACCGCACCGCCGGTCGTGTCGTACAGGCGCGTCATCAGGTTGATCGCGGTGGTCTTGCCCACGCCCGTGCTTCCCACGATCGCCGTGACCTCGCCGGGGCGGCACGTGAACGACACCGCATGCAGCACCGGCTGCTCGGCTCCCGGGTAGCGGAAGTCGACGTCGCGCAGCTCCACCACCCCGCGCGACGGGACCACTGTCGAGGGGTCGTCGACCTCGCGGATGGCCGGCTCGGTGTCGAGGACCTCCTGGATCCGGTCGGCGGAGGCCGAGGCCCTCGGGATCATCACGACCATCATCACGGCCATCATCACCGAGGTCAGGATCTGCATGACATAGGCGATGAAGGCGGTCAGGTTGCCCACCGGCATGGACCCGCTGTCGACGAGGTGCCCGCCGAACCACAGCACGCCCACGACGGCCATGTTCAGGATCAGGGACAGCGAAGGCATCATGAGTGCGAACAGGCGGGCGACACGAAGCGAGGTGTCCGTGAGCGCGTCATTGGCATCGGCGAAGCGCTGGCGCTCGTAGTCGGTGCGCACGAACGCACGGATCACTCGGATGCCCGACAGCTTCTCGCGCAGCACCAGGTTGATGCGGTCGATGCGGTCCTGCATGACCGTGAACTGCGGGACCGCACGCAGCACGATGGACCCGATCACGATCAGCATCACCGGGATGATGAGGAGCAGCAGCGCTGAGAGCTGCACGTTCTCCTTCACGGCCATGATCACCCCGCCCACGGCGACGATGGGGGCCGAGATCATCGTGGTCAGGCCCATGACCACCAGCATCTGCACCTGCTGCACGTCATTGGTGTTGCGCGTGATCAGCGAGGGTGCCGTGAACGTGTTCACCTCACGCAGGGCGAAGCTCTGCACCTTCGCGAACAGGTCGCCGCGCACATCGCGCCCGAATCGCATGGCCGTGCGAGCGCTGTAGTAGACGGCCACGATGGCGGCGACGGTGAACACCGCCGTCACCAGGAGCATCAGCGCCCCGATGCGCAGGATGTAGCCGGTGTCGCCTGTGAGCACGCCGTTGTTGATGATCGACGCATTGAGGTTGGGCAGGTAGAGCTGCCCGAAGGCCTGGATCAGGAGCAGGACGATGACCAGCGCCAGGGTGCGCCGGTAGGGCGCAAGGGAGCGCCGGAGCAAGCGAACGAGCAACGGGAGACATCCATTCGGTGGCCGCGGGAGCGAGCCCGCACCAGCAGCGTACTCAGGCCCCGTGCTCGCCGGTCGTGATCGTCAGGTGCACCCAGGGCGATCCCGCGACGGCACCATGCACATGATGCTCGCCGGCCGGGCTGATGACGACATCGCCGGCGTGGATCTCGATCCGAGCGCCGTCGCTCTCGATGAACCCGGTGCCGGAGACGGCGACAATCACCTGCCCCTTGTGATGGGTGTGCGGCGGGGTCTGCGCCCCTGCCTCGAGCCGGACGTAGCCGACGTCGAGCTCGTCGTTGGTCGTCGGGCCCTGCCACCAGGTGAGGGCAAGGCCCGACGCGGCCGACGTGGTCAGGCCGGGCGCCTCCGACTGCTCATCGGACCGCACGACCCTCATGTGCGACTACTCGACTTCCTTTGCATGACGGAAGCCTAGGAGCGCCAGGATGAGCAGGGCGATCGCAACGCCGAAGGCTGCGAAGGACGCGATGATCGCGACCGTGCCCACAGTCCAGAAGGCGTAGGCATTGAGCAGCATGGCGCGCAGGGACTCGCCCATGAACAGCGTGGTGCGCTGCTGCGCGAGGGTTGCGTCCTTCATGCCGCCGGCCATCCACTCCTCGCTGACCTCCGAGTAGGTCTTGCCACCGGCGACGCCGGCGACGTGCACGGCGATCAGGTCTGAGTAGGCCTTGGCTGAAGGTCCGTCGGTCACCTGCGTGCCGGCCCAGCTCTGCAGCTCGGGCGGCAGCTTCGTGGCATCCTCCGAGAAGGTGATCTTCTGGGTGGTGAGCTCCGTCGTGACGGTGTTGTGCGCGAAGGTGCCGCCCCACAGCAGCAGCCCACCGGCGACTGCGATGACGACGGCGATGATGAGTCCACTGATTGAGACGATCTTGTCCACACGTTGACGCTTCATGGTTCTCCTTCAGGCTTTGCACCAGGTCTTGATGCGTCGGCGCCTCGAGCCGCCACCAGTGTGGCAGCGCTTGCATGGGTGCTGGACCGCCGAAGGTCCCGAACGGACTCACTTTGGTCATGCTCACGCCAACGGAAGGCTCCCGCGAGCAGGACCCAGCGCTAGCCCTCGGACGGAGCCCACTTCCGCGGAGCGCTCGGGTCGGCCTCGTAGTCCTCGGTGAGTCCGTGCGGGGTCTTCTCCCAGTGGAATGGGTTCGTGATGAGCTGGAGCAGCGCACGCCAGGCGGCGAAGGCATGCATGAACCAGTAGACCGGAGCGAAGACCGCGTAGATGGCGATGCGCCAGCCGTATCGCGTGTAGGCCGTCACCCCGGACGCGACGATCATCATGAGATTGCCGAAGACCATGGTCATCACGCCGAAGACGAGGGTCCACTCGGGCAGGTTGAGGTCGATGAACTGCACGCCGATGTAGGTGATGAGGAAGAACCCCAGGGCAACGGGATAGAGCAGGAACGCGATCGGCGTGCCGAGGATGAGCCCGAACAGCCCGACCAGGCCGGCGAACCCGGTCTCACGGTAGAACTTCAGCGGGTTGCGGCTGTTGACGGCCGTGGTGACGAGGTAGCCCTTCGTCCAGCGCGTGCGCTGGCGGATCCACGGGCGCGTCCGCGAGCAGGCCTCCTCCCAGGTGGTCGAGTCGATCACCGAGACCCGGTAGCCCTCGGCATAGGAGCGCAGCCCCAGGTCGGCATCCTCGGTGACGTTGTACGGATCCCAGTTGCCGATCTCGCGCAGGCGCTGCGTGTAGAAGTGATTGGACGTGCCGCCCAGCGGCAGCGGGATGCCGGTGTCGTCGAGCCCGGGCAGCATCGCGTCGAACCAGAACGAGTACTCGATGGCGAACATGCGGGTGAGCAGGTTGTAGTCGGCGTTGAAGTAGTTCAGCGATGCCTGGACGCAGATGAGCGGCCGGTCGGCCCGGATGTACTTCGTCTCGAACTCCGCCTTGCGGAAGGCCGCCACGGCGACCCGCAACTGCCGGGGATGCGGACGGTCCTCCGCGTCGTAGATCACGACGAACTCACCGCGGGCGAACATCATCCCGTAGTTGCACGCCCGCGGCTTGGTCTGCGGATCGCCGGCAGGCACCACGAGGATGCGCACGTACTCAGGCGGCCGAGCACGTCGGGCCGCCTCGAGTGTCGCCGTGTCGTCCTCCTCGAGCAGCAGCAGCACATCGAGCTTCGACTGCGGATAGTCGAGGGCATCGATGTGCGCGAGCACCTTGTCGACGATGTTCTCCTCGTTGTAGGCCGGGATCAGGATCGTGTAGATCGGGAGCTCGTCATCATCGAGCTCGGGCCTCCAGAAGGCCGGGAGCCCGCGGTTCAGCCGCTCCTGCGCGACCTTGACCTCCCATGACGTGATCGACGCCCACCGGAACGGCCAGCGCAGCGCTGCCAGCGTCTTGAACAGGATGCTCACCGCGAATGCGATGTTCGCTGACGTGAGCAGGATGACCAGTGCCAGGCTCGCGTTGACGATGAAGGCGACGAGCAGCAGGGCCGCGGCGGCGATGAACAGGCCCCACTGCCAGGGGTGCACACCGGTCTTGGCGGACTCCCCGGGCCTGGTGTCCGCAAGCTCGTCGGCGACCCTCGAGAGCAGTTCGACACGGCAGGCGCGTGACACCGCCTGAGCGATGTCCCAGTCGGTGGTCGTGCGCACCCTGACCTCGCGTACGCCGTACTCGTCTGCGATCGCCGCGAGCAGCTCGTGCGTCGGTGGGATCGACGTGGCGATGGTGACGGCGTCAGCGTGCAGCCGCCACGGCACCCAGCCGGCCTCCAGCAGCTTCTTGGGCCCGTGCGCGAGCAGCAGGTCCTCGTCCGGCGGATCCTGGACCAGGTCGATCAGCGGTGCATCCCATGCGCGCGCCAGGGCTGAGTAGATCTCGCGACGGGTCGCCGCTCCCATGAGGATGAGATGCCGACCGATCTGCCCGCCTTCGACCGCCATGTCGTCGAGCGCCTGCTGCAGCTGCGCGCGCGTGATGACCCCCGAGTCGAGGAGCACCTCCCCGAGCAGCGGCGCACTCCGATCTCCGCCGAGGCCCGGCACTACTGGTCCACCCGCTTGTAGACCGTGCGCGTCGCGTTCTGGAAGGCGACCTCGTAGTTCGTGAACCGCTCAGGATGCTCCTGCATGGTCTGCTGCACGAGATCCTGCAGGGCAGCGCTCGCAGCATTCGACTTGCCAGTAGTCACGTAGATCCACTTGGCGAAGTTGCTGGGCTCGGCCAGCGAGAGCTCCCAGTACTTGCCCGAGGATCGGTTGTAGAGCTCGGTGAGCGGCAGGCCGAGGATCGGCGCCGACCGGATCTGCACCTCGTCCATGAGCACCTTGCCGCCGGTGTAGTGCTCGGCGAGGTACTGGTCCGCCTCGACCTCGTCGCGGCTGTAGAGCTGCCGCTCGGCGGCCTCGGCGATCACGGCCGAGCGCCCGCTGAGGTCCTGCAGCCACCAGAGGTTCTGCACGAGCAGCAGCGCGGTGAGGCCGCCGGCCAGCCAGAGCCGCCCGTGGCGCACGCGAGCGACCTGGTGGGAGCGGCTCACGGAGTCGAACAGGAAGCCCACGAGCATGGCCAGGAACGGGATGACCGACAGCGCGTAGCGGTTGTTGAACCACCCTGGCGGCAGCGTGTGGTCGTTGGAGATCGTGCTCTGGCCGTACCAGAGCGTGAACACGTTGAAGGGCAGGGTGAGCCCCATGAGCCAGATGAGCAGGGCGTCGAGCCCGAGACCACGGGTCAGCACCAGCACGGCGCCGCCGATCAGCGCCAGGACGATGAGCACGATCCCCGCGGTCTCCAGGACCGACCAGCCGAAGGTCCACACGGACAGGCCCGGATTGCCCTTCGTGGGCAGCAGGCCCGCGAGCCAGAGCTCGTGCTGCTGGGCCCCAGCGGAGTAATCGCTCACGGCGAACTCCACGGGGTTGCCGTAGATCGTCCAGTTGTACGAGAACCACCACAGCATCGCCACCAACGGCAGCGACAGGAAGCTCAGCGTCATGCGGATGCCGTAGCGGATGTCGTTCCAGCGGCGCCAGCCAGCGAACAGGATGAACGCCGCGCAGCCGAGCGTCAGCGCCCAGCCCTCATATCGCGTCAGCACCGCGACTGCCGCCGGCAGCCCGGCGAACACGGCGAGCTCGCCGCCGCTGTAGCGGCGCTTCGCGGTGATCCACGACGCCAGACCGGCGAGGGCGCCGAGCAGCGCGGCCATGAGCACCGGCTCGGTGAGCGCTGTCGTGTAGATGTACAGGATCGAGGGATTGGCGAGGAAGCAGGCGAGCACAGCCAGCCGACCGAGCCGGTTGAAGCCCAGGCGCGCGGCGATCCGGTAGAGCGCCGCCGCCGAAGCGGCCAGGCACCCCATGCCGACCAGCGCACCCGACCAGCCGGTGTGCCAGAGCACGAGCACCTGCGACGGCAGCATGAGCAGCAGGTGCGGCGCGGGGAGCCA
>JAQTXL010000007.1 GCA_028688835.1 Candidatus Nanopelagicales bacterium
CTCGCGCTCAACGGCAGCCTGCCCTTCGAGGCGGCTGCCTCGCTGCTCGACTCGATCCACCGGCTGGTGCTGCGCGATGGGATCGCGCCGGCGCCCTAGGACGTGAGCGTGTGCATCCAGCCGTGCGGATCCGGGGCCGCGCCGGTCTGGATGTCGAGCAGTGCTGAGCGCAGCTGCATCGTGACCGGTCCGGGCCTGCCCCCATTGATGTCGAAGGCGAAGTACTTGTGGCTCTTCACCTGGCCGACCGGCGTGATGACGGCGGCCGTGCCGCAGGCGAAGACCTCGGTGATCTGGCCCTCCTCGACCCCCTGGCGCCACTGCTCGACGCTGATCTGACCCTCCTCGGCCGTGTAGCCCAGGTCGTCAGCCACGGTGAGCAGCGAGTCGCGGGTGATGCCGGGCAGCAGGGAGCCGGTGAGCGATGGCGTGACCAGCCGTGCCGAGCGCCCGGAGCCGTAGACGAAGTAGAGGTTCATGCCCCCCATCTCCTCGATCCACCGGCGCTCCACGGCATCGAGCCACACCACCTGCTCGCAGCCCTGCTCGGCCGCCTCGGCCTGGGCGATGAGCGACGCTGCGTAGTTGCCCGCGCACTTGGCCTCACCTGTGCCACCGGGAGCGGCACGCACGTAGTCCTCGGAGATCCACACGCTCACGGGCTTGACGCCCTGGGGGAAGTACGCGCCAGCCGGCGACGCGATGAGCAGGTACTGGTAGGCGTTCGCCGGGCGCACGCCCAGGCCCACCTCGGTGCCGAGCATGAACGGACGCAGGTACAGCGACTGGTCGTCGCCGCCGCGGACCCAGTCGCGGTCCTGCGACACCAGCGCCTCGACCGAGGCTACGAACAGCTCCGTGGGCAGCTCGGCCATCGCCAGGCGCCGCGCCGAGCGCTGGAACCGCTCGGCATTGGCCATCGGCCGGAAGGTCTTGATCGAGCCGTCGTCATGGCGGTACGCCTTCAGGCCCTCGAAGATGGCCTGGCCGTAGTGCAGGAAGTTCGTGGCCGGGTCCAGGCTCAGCGGCCCGTAGGGCACCAGCGCAGCATCGTGCCAGCCCAGGTCGGTGGTCCACTTCGCGGTCACCATGTTGTCGGTGAAGTAGCGGCCGAAGCCGGGGTCGGCCAGGATCGCCTCGCGGGCGGCAGCCGGCAGCGGCGCGTCACTCGGTCGCAGCTCGATGGGCCACAGATCTGCGCCCACGGGCTGGCTGGTGATGGTCATGACACTCCTGTCGGCTGCGAGGGATCAAGGGTACCCAATGCGCACAGGGCCGTCAGCGGATCCTCGCCCGCCGACGACGCTGCACGGCGCCGTGGTTCAGGCCTTGGACTGGGCTCCAGCGGCCAGCGCGTCGCCGATCTGCGACGTCGAGCGCACGGTCGCGCCACGGCTGGCGAGGTCGTCGGACACGGCCGACTCCACCCACGTCGCGGCCTCGCCGTAGCCGCAGTGGTCGAGCAGCATGGCCAGCGACAGCACCGTCGCCGTCGGGTCGGCCTTGCCCTGGCCTGCGATGTCAGGGGCCGAGCCGTGCACGGGCTCGAACATGCTCGGATTCGTGCGCGTGGGGTCGATGTTGCCACTCGCTGCCAGGCCGATGCCGCCCACGATCGCGGCACCGATGTCGGTGAGGATGTCGCCGAACAGGTTGTCGGTGACCACGACGTCGAAGCGCTCCGGCTGGGTCAGGAAGAACATCGCAGCCGCGTCGACATGGCAGTAGTCGGTCGCCACGCCAGGGTAGTCGCGGGCGACATCGTCGAAGGCCCGCTGCCATGTGCTGCCGGCGTAGACGAGCACGTTGGTCTTGTGCACGAGCGTGACCTTGTTGCGCCGACGTGTGGCACGCTCGAAGGCATCGCGGATGATGCGCACGGCGCCGAAGTAGGTGTTGATGCTCACCTCGGTCGAGACCTCGTGCTCGGTGCCCTCGCGCAGGACGCCACCGGCACCCACATACGGGCCCTCGGTGCCCTCGCGGCACACGACGAAGTCGATGTCCTTCGTGGTCTTGCCCGCGAGCGGGCCCTCGACTCCCGGGTAGAGCCGCACGGGACGCAGGTTCACATGGTGATCCATGATGAAGCGCAGGGGCAGCAGCACACCGCGCTCGAGGATGCCCGGCTTCACCGACGGGTCGCCGATGGCTCCCAGCAGGATCGCGTCGTAGCCGCGCAGCTCGCTGACCACAGACTCGGGCAGCAGCTCGCCGGTGGCGTTGTAGCGGCGCGCACCCAGGTCGTACTCCGTGGTCGTGACGGTGATGCCGGCGGCCGGTGCGATCGAGTTGAGCACCTTGATCGCCTCAGCGACGACCTCGGTGCCGATCCCGTCACCGGGGATGAGGGCAAGATTGAGAGAGTTCGACATGGGCGGCACTCTACCGAGCAGCAGGGGCTGCCATCAGCCCGGCGAGGCCTGTCACGCGCGCACGCATCAGGCACCGCGCCCGCGCGTGCACCCGGAGAATGCCGCGCGCCTCGCTATCCTCGACGCAAGCAGCCAAGGAGGAACCCATGCCAGCAGACCGCGCACGCCCCTTCGGTGTCATGCTCGTCTCGATTCTCATCATCATCAGCGGCATCGGCTTCGTCGTCGACGGCATCTACGGCCTGTTCAACCGCGGCTCGCAGGAGAACCTCGGCGTCATCGCCTCGATCATCGCCCTCGTCATCGGCCTGGTGTACCTGCTCGTCGCGAAGGGCATCTTCAACGGCAACAGCGGTTCGCGCATGATCGTCGCGGTCTTCACCGTGCTCGGGCTCATCGGCGGCATCTGGATGTTCATCGCGGTGTCGGGCATGCGCATCAACGGCATCGTCACGGCCCTCGTCGCGCTCGTCATCCTCTACCTGCTCTACGACACCAAGGCCAAGGCCTTCTTCCGCTGACCCGTCCGCGCTTCCGGTCCGGGCCGCTGCCCTGCTACGATCCCAGCACCATGACGCGCGCACTGCTCCTTCGCTGCCGCGGCGAGGCCTGACACACCGGCCCCCTCGTCGCGGGATTCGCGTTCGCCGGTCACCCCAGTCGAATCGAACATCCAGGAGCCCGCGATGACCATGACCCACTCGTTCCAGAGCGCCGATGCCGGCCAGCAGCCCTCAGGCATGCGCTTCCACCGCTACATCCCCTTCACCACCATCCCGCTGCCCGACCGCACGTGGCCCGACCAGCGCATCACCCAGGCGCCGCGCTGGTGCGCCGTCGACCTGCGCGACGGCAACCAGGCGCTCATCGATCCGATGACCCCCGACCGCAAGCTGCGCATGTTCACGCTCCTCGTCAGCATGGGCTACAAGGAGATCGAGGTCGGCTTCCCGTCGGCCTCGCAGACCGACTTCGACTTCGTGCGCATGCTGATCGAGGACGGCCACATCCCCGACGACGTGACCATCCAGGTGCTCGTGCAGGCACGCGAGTCGCTCATCGAGCGCACCTTCGAGGCGATCGCCGGGTGCCGGCAGGCCGTGGTGCACTTCTACAACTCGACCTCGACCCTGCAGCGCCGTGTGGTGTTCGGCCTGGACAAGCCCGGCATCGTCGACATCGCCGTGCACGGAGCCCAGCTGGTGCAGAAGTACGCCGAGCAGATGCAGGGCGACAGCGAGATCTTCTTCGAGTACTCACCCGAGTCCTTCACCGGCACCGAGCTGGAGTTCGCGCTCGAGGTCTGCAACGCCGTCACTGACGTCCTGGAGCCGACGCCGGACCGCAAGATGATCATCAACCTGCCGGCCACTGTCGAGATGACCACGCCGAACCTCTACGCCGACTCGATCGAGTGGATGAGCCGCAACCTCAACCGGCGCGACTCGATCATCCTGTCGCTGCACCCGCACAACGATCGGGGCACTGCAGTGGCGGCTGCCGAGCTCGGCTACCTGGCTGGCGCCGATCGCATCGAGGGGTGCCTGTTCGGCAACGGCGAGCGCACCGGCAATGTCTGCCTGGTCACGCTGGGCCTGAACATGCTCACGCAGGGCGTGGATCCGCAGATCGACTTCGGCGACATCGACGAGGTCCGGCGCACGGTCGAGTACTGCAACCAGATCCCCGTCCACGAGCGCCACCCCTACGGTGGCGACCTCGTGTACACCGCATTCAGCGGCTCGCACCAGGACGCCATCAACAAGGGCCTGCGCACGATGGAGGCCGAGGCAGCGACCTTGGGCATCCCCGTCGAGGAGCACCGCTGGGAGGTCCCCTACCTGCCCATCGACCCCAAGGACGTCGGCCGCACCTACGAGGCCGTCATCCGGGTGAACTCGCAGTCGGGCAAGGGCGGTGTCGCCTACATCATGCGCACCGAGCACAAGCTCGAGCTGCCCCGTCGACTGCAGATCGAGTTCTCGCGCGTCGTGCAGGAGGTCACCGACTCCGAGGGCGGCGAGGTCACCCCCGGCGAGATGTGGGGCGTGTTCTCAGGCGAGTACCTGCCCGACCCGGCCGCACCCTGGGGTCGCTTCGCGCTGCGCAGTGTCAAGCAGGACTCCGCCGTCGACGGCGACACCACCGTCGAGGTCGTCATCAGCGATGCCGGCACCGAGGTCAGCCTGACCGGCACGGGCAACGGCCCCATCGCGGCCTTCTGCGAGGCGATGAACGCCCACGGCATCGATGTGCGCGTCCTCGACTATGCCGAGCACGCCATGAGCGCGGGCGGTGACGCCAAGGCGGCGGCCTACCTCGAGTGCACCCTCGACGGGCGCACGGTGTGGGGCGTCGGCATCGATCCCTCGATCACGACGGCATCGCTCAAGGCGATCATCAGCGCGGTCAACCGCGTCGTGCGCATCGGCGACTGACGCACGACGACGAAGGGCCCGCAGGCAGCTGCCTGCGGGCCCTTCGTGTGTCCGGTGCCGATCAGACGAGCGTGACGGCTCGACCCGAGTCGGCGTCGATCTCCTGGGTGATGGTCTCCATGACCCCGGCAGGGATCTGCTGGTCGACCGTCAGTGCGATGAGCGAGTGGCCAGAGCCGTTGCTGGCCACCTGCATGTTGGCGATGTTGATGCCCGCCTCGCCGAGGACCCGCCCGACGACTCCCACGACACCCGGCCTGTCGGTGTAGCGCAGGAAGGCGAGGTGGTCGCTGATGGCCACGTCGAGGTCGTAGTCGTCGAGCTGGACCAGCTTGCTGACATTGCGCGGGCCGGCAGAGGTGCCGGCAGCGACGATCTTGGTGCCGTTGGTCAGCGTCAGGCGCACACGGACGAGTGAGCGGTGATCGCCGCTCGTGCGGTCGGTGGTGAGGGCGACCTCCACGCCGCGTTGCTCGGCAAGCACCGGGGCGTTGACGAACGAGACCGGCTCGCGCACGAGGTTCTGGAAGACACCCTTGAGCGCACTGAGCTCGAGCACCCGCACGTCATGGTCGATGACATCGCCGAGGACCTCGACGTCGACCCGCTCGACCGCATCGTCGGCGAGGCTGCAGGCGATGAGGCCGATCTGCTCGGCCAAGGGCACGAGGGGCTTGACCGCCTCGTCCATCTGCCCGCCCTGCACATTGACGGCGTCGGGGACGAGCTCGCCGGCCAGCGCCAGGCGCACGGAGCGGGCCACGGCGATGCCGGCCTTCTCCTGGGCCTCGTCGGTGGAGGCGCCGAGGTGCGGCGTGGCCACGACCTGCTCGAGGCCGAAGAGCGGCGAGTCGGTGCACGGCTCCTTGGAGTAGACGTCGACGCCGGCGCCGGCGACGCGCCCGTCGACGATCGCCTGGTAGAGCGCCTGCTCGTCGACGATGCCGCCGCGCGCAGCGTTGATGATGTGGACCGTGGGCTTGACCTTGTGCAGCTCGGCATCGCCGATCAGGCCCGTGGTCTCCGGGGTCTTGGGCAGGTGGACCGTGATGAAGTCGGCCTCGGCGAGCAGGTCGTCGAGGGTCACCATGCGGATGCCGAGCTGGGCCGCGCGGGCCGGCTGGACGTAGGGGTCGTAGGCGATGAGCTTGACGCCGAAGGCACTCAGGCGCTGGGCCACGAGGATGCCGATGCGCCCCAGGCCGACCACGCCCACGACCTTGTCGCTGAGCTCGACACCCGTGTACTTCGAGCGCTTCCACTCGCCACGGCTGAGCGCCGCGTTGGCAGGCACGATGTTCCGGGCGCTGGCCAGCAGCAGGGCCACGGCGAGCTCAGCGGCCGACACGATGTTCGAGGTTGGGGCATTGACCACCATGACGCCAGCCTGCGTCGCAGCCTTGACGTCGACGTTGTCCAGGCCGACTCCTGCCCGCGCCACCACCTTGAGCCGCGTCGCTGCTGCGAGCGCCTCGGCGTCGACCAGTGTGGCCGATCGCACCAGGATCGCATCGACGTCGACGATCGCGGCGAGCAGCGCTGCACGGTCGGCGCCATCGCATTCCACGATCTCGAAGTCGGGGCCGAGGGCCTCGACCGTGGCTGGGGACAGTTCTTCGGCGATGAGTACGCGGGGCTTGGTCACCGGAGGAGTCTAGCGATCACGCACCGGCGGCCCTGCCGCGACCTCGGGCGTGCGATCAGGCCACCACGGCCCCGCCCGCGGGCCACGGTGCGGGTGCCGCCAGCGCCAGGGCGAGCCAGAATCCGAGGATGAGGAAGGGGCCGAAGGCGATGGCGTCGCGGCGGCGCACGCGCCGGGCGAGCAGCAGGGCCAGGGCCCAGCAGCCGCCGAGCGTCCAAGCGGCGACCAGGCCGAGCATCGCGGCATCGGCGCCCAGCCAGCCCAGGCTCGCACCCAGCGCGGGGGCCAGCTTGACGTCGCCGAAGCCCATGCCCCGCCCGCGTGTGAGCGCCCAGACGCCACCGATCGCGCCGGTCCACAGTGCCGCACCGAGCACGGCGCCCGGCCACTGCCAGGAGCCGGTGAGCGCCCCGGCGAGCACGAGCCCGGCCAGGACCACCGGGTACATGCGCAGCACGATCGCATCGGGCAGGCGGTGCTCACGGATGTCGACGACGACGAGCATGGCGCCGGCCACCGCCCAGGCCAGGGCCAGGGGAAGCAGCCCTGCCGCGACGATCGCCATCACGCGAGTATGCGGCGGCAGGCCTGGGCCGGCATCCCGCTGTCCACAGGTCGTGGTCGCAGGACCTTCGACCCTGACGCTCGGCCACGGACAGGCGTGGACTTGAGGTGCAGGCGGACGGGTGCACGTGGGCCCGGGGCCTGGAGGAGGAAGGAGGAGTCATGACCACCTTCATGCGGACACGCTCCCGCGGGATCGGGGCTGCGCGACCCGTCGCGCACGACTTCCACCGCGAGCGCACGGTCGTCTCGCTCAGGCAGATCAGGCGTCCTGGCCGTTGGGCCCCGGCGCGAGCGGCACCGCGATTTCTCGGCGGCCACGACAAGTGACGAGCAGACGAACGAGGAGGCCGGACCCATCAGGGTCCGGCCTCCTCGTTCGTGCAGGTGTCGACTAGCGGGCTGCAGTGCCCTCGACGTAGTCATCGCCGCGGTTGTCGACCCAGCTCATGAGCCCACGAAGCTCGCGGCCGACGGCCTCGATCGGGTGCGACTCGCCCTTGGCGCGCAGCTCCTTGAACTCCGGCCCGCCAGCGAGCTGGTCGTCCATGAACCGCTGGGCGAAGGCCCCGTTCTGGATGTCGGTGAGGACCGCACGCATGTTGTCCTTGACGTGCGGGTCGATCACGCGCGGACCGGACACGTAGTCGCCGTACTCGGCGGTGTCCGAGACGCTCCAGCGCTGCTTGGCGATGCCGCCCTCGTACATGAGGTCGACGATGAGCTTGAGCTCGTGCAGGCACTCGAAGTACGCGACCTCGGGCTGGTAGCCGGCCTCGACGAGCGTCTCGAAGCCGTACATGACCAGCTGCGATGCGCCGCCGCACAGGACTGCCTGCTCGCCGAAGAGGTCGGTCTCGGTCTCCTCGGTGAAGGTGGTCTTGATGCCGCCGGCGCGCAGGGCGCCGATCGCCTTGGCGTAGCTCAGGGCCAGCGGCCAGGCATTGCCGGTCGCATCCTGCTCGACTGCGACGATCGCGGGCACGCCGCGGCCTGCGACGTACTCGCGGCGCACGAGGTGGCCGGGGCCCTTGGGGGCGACCATCGCGACATCGATGTTGGCCGGCGGCTTGATGAAGCCGTAGCGGATGTTGAACCCGTGCGCGAAGAACAGCGCATCGCCGGCCTGGAGGTTCGGCTCGATGGCCTCCGCGTACAGGCGGGCCTGGACCGGGTCGGGCACCAGCACCATGATGAGGTCGGCCTCAGCAGCTGCGGTCGCGGGATCGACGACCCGCAGGCCTGCCTCCTCCGCCTTGGCACGGCTCTTGGAGCCCTCGGCGAGGCCGACGCGGACGTCGACGCCCGAGTCGCGAAGCGACATGGCATGGGCGTGGCCCTGGCTGCCGAATCCGAGCACCGCGACCTTGCGGCCCTGGATGATCGACAGGTCGCCATCGTTGTCGTAGAACAGTTCTGCTGCCACCGGGGCTCTCCTTAGTGAAGGTTGATTGCGATGTTGCGCGCGACAGGCTACGCCGTGCGCTCCCCTGACTTGTCTGCAGGGCGAGTGGATCGATCCGAGATGGAGCGCGAGCCGCGGCCCACCGCCACCATGCCCGATTTCACGAGCTCCTTGATCCCGAAGGGCTCCATGACCTTGAGGAAGTCCGCGAGCTTCTCGGGATTGCCGGTGATCTCGATGGTCAGGGCCTCAGGGGCGACGTCGACGACCTTGGCCTTGAACAGCTGGACCACCTCGATGACCTTGCTGCGCGAGTCGATGTCGGCCTTGACCTTGACGAGCATGATCTCGCGTGCGACCGAGGCGCTCTGGTCGAGCTCGACGATCTTCAGGACGTTCACGAGCTTGTTCAGCTGCTTGGTGACCTGTTCGAGCGGCAGGCCCTCGACATTGACGACGATGGTCATGCGCGAGACCTCGGGCACCTCGGTGGGGCCCACGGCCAGTGAGTCGATGTTGAAGCCGCGTCGCGAGAACAGGCTGGCCACGCGCGCGAGCACGCCGGGCTTGTTCTCGACCAGTACGGAGAGCGTGTGTCGTGACATCAGTCGTCCGACCCCCAATCTGGAGCCATCGCGCGGGCGACGAGGATCTCGTCGTTGCTCGTCCCGGCGGCCACCATCGGCCACACCATCGCGTCCTTGTGCACCACGAAGTCGATGACCACGGGTGCGTCGTTCAGGCTCATGGCCTTCTCGATCGTCGCGTCGACCTCGTCGGGAGTCTCGCAGCGCAGGCCATGGCAGCCATAGGCGTCGGCGAGCTTGACGAAGTCAGGGATGCGGTGCGAGTGCAGGTCGGTGTTCGAGTAGCGCTCGTTGTAGAAGAGCGTCTGCCACTGGCGCACCATGCCCAGGCTGCTGTTGTTGATCAGCGCCACCTTGATCGGGATTTCATTGATGGTGCAGGTGACGAGCTCCTGGTTGGTCATCTGGAAGCAGCCGTCGCCGTCCACCGCCCAGACCGTCTTGTCAGGCGCGGCGACCTTGGCGCCCATGGCGGCGGGCACGGCGAAGCCCATGGTGCCCAGGCCGCCTGAGTTGATCCACGTGCGCGGCTCGTTGTACTGGATGAACTGCGAGGCCCACATCTGGTGCTGGCCGACACCGGCGGCGTAGATGGAGTTCTCGCCGGAGATGATGCCCAGGCGCTCGATCACGTACTGCGGCGACAGTCCCTCGGGCGGCAGGTCGTAGCCCAGCGGGTAGATGTCGCGCAGGCGGTCGAGCTGCACCCACCAGCCTTCGTAGTCACCGCGCCGGTTCATCGAGAACTCGGCCTCGATCGCCGCGACGAGGTCGGGGATGATCTCCGAGAGGTCCCCGACGATCGGCACGTCGACGAAGCGGTTCTTGCCGATCTCCGCCGGGTCGATGTCGGCATGGATCACTGCGGCATTGGGGGCGAAGGATGACAGCTTGCCGGTGACCCGGTCGTCGAATCGCGCGCCCAGGGTCACGAGCAGATCGGACTTCTGCAGTGCACCGACTGCGGCGACCGTGCCGTGCATGCCGGGCATGCCCAGGTGCTGCGGGTGCGTGTCGGGGAAGGCGCCGCGGGCCATGAGCGTCGTGACCACGGGGATGCCGGTGAGCTCGGCGAGGCGCCGCAGCGCTGCGGACGCATTCGCCCGGATCACGCCGCCGCCCACGTAGAGCACGGGCTGGCGCGACTCGACGATCAGCCGCGCGGCCTCGCGCACCTGCTTGGCATGCGGGCGCGTCACGGGGTGGTAGCCGGGCAGGCTCACCGAGTCCGGCCAGGCGAAGGCGGTCATCGCCTGGAGCGCGTCCTTGGACACGTCGACCAGGACGGGCCCGGGGCGTCCGGTCGAGGCGATGTGGAAGGCCTCGGCGACCGCCTGCGGGATGTCGTCGGCGTTGGTGACCAGGAAGCTGTGCTTGGTGATCGGCATCGTGATGCCGCGGATGTCGGCCTCCTGGAAGGCGTCGGTGCCGATCGAGGTGCTCGCCACCTGGCCGGTGATCGCCACCAGCGGCACGGAGTCCATGTGGGCATCGGCGATCGGGGTGACCAGGTTGGTCGCACCCGGACCGCTCGTGGCCATGCAGACGCCGACGCGGCCCGAGACCGCTGCATACCCCTCGGCTGCGTGGCCGGCGCCCTGCTCATGGCGCACGAGGATGTGGCGGATCTGCCGCGAGTCCATCAGCGGGTCGTACAGCGGGAGGATCGCGCCTCCGGGAATCCCGAAGACGTCGGTGACCCCAGCCGCCTCCAGGGACGACACGAGGCTCTGCGCGCCCGTGATCTGCTCGCTCATCACTGCCTTCTTCTCATCGTTCCTGTCCGGTGTGCACACTGCCCTGCTCAATAAGAAACCCCCCGACCCTTACGGGTAGCGGAGGGAGCGCGCCGACTGATGGGATCAGTCTGCGCGCTGCAGAACTACGAGAACCGTGGACACAATCCCTGAGTTTACCCCTGACGGACGCCTCATGTCACCCCCCAATCCGCGTGACGAGCGCCACCTCACTCGCGAGCGGCCTGGCGTTCGGCGATCGAGGCGGCCAGCGCCTGCTCGTCGGCGACCAGGGCCGACAGCCGCGACACCGCTGCGGCGAGCTCCGGGCCGCTGCATGCGGCACCCTGCCCCGGGCAAGCCGACCAGGTCCCAGCAGCGCTCGCTGCGGCTGCCGCGAGTGCGGCGTAGCCGGTGACATAGCCCTCGTACTGCACCACCGGCACCTCCTCGATGGTCGTCGCGTCGCCGTCGCGTCGCGGGTAGGCCTGCACCGCGCTCTCGAGGTCGCGGGCCACTGCCGGCAGCTGCTGGGCCGCCTCGACCAGGCTCGTCGGGACCGTGCCGCCGGCAGCTGCCGCCTGCAGGCCCTCGTCCAGCACGGTTAGCGCGGTTCCCGCCTCGCTGTACGCCTGCGCCACCCGCTCCCCCGCCAGCGTGCGCATGGAGAAGCCCAGGCTGAGCAGGAGGCTGATGGCGAAGAAGATGCTGCACAGGAAGATCATGCGCCCGGTCTCGCGCTTGTAGGGCTGCCGCAGCTCCGCGGTCCACTGCGTGCCGTCCCAGTAGCGCTGGCTGTTCTTTCGGATCGGATCGGCGTAGAAGCCAGGCTCGGTGCGCACCGGCTTCACCGACAGCTTGCCGCGCCGGATGGACCGGCGAATCAGCACCGGCACGAGCGACCCGACGAGGAAGAGCCCGATCGTGCGCCCCAGCAGGAACCACCAGCCACCGAGGGCGCTCCCGGCAAGGCCCCACGCGAAGTCCGCGCGCAGCACCACGAGCAGCGCCACGATGAGGTCGGGCACGGTCAGGATCAGGCCGACGATGCACCACACGTCTCGCCAGGCTGGCCGGTCGTAGAGCCGCATGGGGTCCGCATAGGTGCTGCGCGGCTTGGCCTCTGTGCTCACCAGCACCCCCGACTCGACAATCGCTGCAGCGCTGGAGCGCTGGCGGATCAGCGCATCCTGTCGGGTCGGCAGCGTGCTGTCAGCCGTTTCGCGAACCGGTCACGGTCAGCCTGCGTGAGGGGCGTGCACCCAGGTGCGGTATCCGCCGTCGAGGTTGTCGGCCGTGATGCCGAGCTCGCGCAGCAGGGTCGCCGCCGTGTGACCGCGCTGGCCGACCTGGCAGTAGACGATGACATCCTGCGTGGGGATCTCGGCATGGCGCTCGCGCAGCTCGTCAACGGGGATGTTCACAGCGCCGGGGATGTGCCCGGCGGCGAACTCCGCAGGCGTGCGCACATCGACCAGCTGCGCCCCCGCATCCGTGCGCGCCTGGAGCTCGTGCCACTGCACCGAGGTGGTCAGGCCGCTGAGGATGTTGTCGGCCATGTAGCCCAGCATGTTGACCGGATCCTTGGCTGAGCCGAAGGGCGGCGCGTAGGCGAGCTCGAGGTCGGCGAGCTCGGGGCCGGTCATGCCGGCGCGGATCGCGGTCGCGATGACATCGATGCGCTTGTCGACGCCGGAGCGCCCGACCCCCTGCGCTCCGAGGATCTCGCCCGTCGTGGGATCCAGCAGCACCTTGAGCATCATGGACTCCGCACCCGGGTAGTAGCCGGCATGCGAGCCGGGATGCGAGTGCAGCGCGATGCAGGGCCGGCCCGCCGCACGCAGCCGCTTCTCGTTCCAGCCCGTGGTGGCCACGACGAGGTCGAAGACCTTGACGATCGCCGTGCCGATCGTCGCCACCTCGCGCACGGGGCGGCCCATGATGTGATCGGCCACGACGCGGCCCTGCCGGTTGGCGATGTTGGCCAGCGGCACGAGCACCGACTCCCCATCGAGCGCATCGCTCTTCTCTGCGGCATCGCCCACGGCGTAGATATTGGGATCGCTCGTGCGGTTGCAGCTGTCGACGACGATGCCGCCGCGCGGTCCGACCTCGACGCCTGCGGCCTTGGCCAGCGTGGTGTCCGGTCGGACCCCGATGGCCAGGATCACCAGGTCGGCCTCGATCTGCTGACCATCGGCGAGCTCGACGCCGAGCTCGGTGACCTGCGCCAGTGCACTGCCCAGGCGCAGGTCGATGCCGTGCCGTCGCAGCTCATCAGCGACCGGCTGGGCAAGTTCGGGGTCCAGGGGTGCGAGCACCTGGTCCGCGGCCTCGACGACCGTCGTCGCGATGCCGCGGTGCACGAGGTTCTCCGCCGTCTCGATGCCGATGAAGCCGCCGCCGATGACCACGGCATGGCGCGGCCCGCTGGCCACGGCGGCAGCCATGCGGGTGACGTCCTCGATGGTGCGCAGCGTCAGTGCGCGCTCGATGCCCGGCAGCGGCGGCACGATCGGCGACGCTCCGGGGCTGAGCACCAGGGCGTCATAGGGAAGGTCGTAGGAGCTGCCGTCGACCACGCTGCGCACGGTGAGCGACTTCGCTGCGGCGTCGATCGCCACGACCTCGCTCAGGATGCGCACGTCGAGACGGAAGCGCGCGTGCAGGCTCTCAGGCGTCTGCAGCAGCAGGTCGCGACGCTCGGAGATGACCCCGCCGACGAAGTAGGGCAGTCCGCAGTTCGCATAGGAGACGTAGCCGCTGCGCTCGATGACGATGATCGATGCGGTCGGGTCCAGCCGACGCAGCCGCGTCGCCGCTGACATGCCGCCGGCGACGCCGCCGATGATGACGATCTGCTTCACAGTGCCCTCCTCCGCTGCCGCCATCCGGCTCCAGCGACATGAGTATATACCCCTCGGGGGTATACGCCGACCCGTGCTGGCCTCAGTGCAGGCGACTCACATCGCGCACGGCACCGGTGTCGGCCGAGGTCACCATGGCCGCGTAGGCCTGCAGGGCCGGCGACACGACGCGATCGCGCCCGAGCGGGCGGTACCCGTCGCGACCGCGGGCATCCATGGCCGAGCGACGCCGCTCGAGCTCGGAGTCGGTGACGTCGAGGTTGATCGTGCGATTGGGGATGTCGATGACGATGCGGTCACCCTCCTCGATCAGCGCGATGGCGCCGCCCGATGCGGCCTCGGGCGACACGTGACCGATCGACAGGCCCGAGGTGCCGCCGGAGAACCTGCCATCGGTGATGAGCGCACACGCCTTGCCCAGCCCCTTGGACTTCAGGAACGAGGTCGGATAGAGCATCTCCTGCATGCCGGGCCCGCCGCGCGGGCCCTCGTAGCGGATGACGACCGCATCGCCGGCGACGATCCGGTTGTTGAGGATGGCCTCGACCGCCTCGTCCTGGCTCTGGAAGATGCGCGCGGGCCCGGCGAAGGTCAGCAGCTCGGCGTCGACCCCGGCGGTCTTGACGATGCAGCCGTCGAGGGCGATGTTGCCGTGCAGCACTGCGAGCCCGCCGTCCTGGGAGAACGCGTGCGCACGGTCGCGGATCACCCCGCCCGCACGATCGACGTCGAGGGACTCGTAGCGACGGTCCTGCGAGAACGCGACCTGTGTCGGCACGCCGCCCGGCGCAGCGCGGTAGAACTCGTGCACGGCCGGATCCGTCGACTGCACGACATCCCACTTCGCCAGCGCCATGGCCATGGTCGGCTCGTGCACCGTCGGCAGGCCGGTGTGCAGCACGCCAGCGCGGTCGAGCTCGCCCAGGATGCCCATGACGCCACCAGCACGGTGCACGTCCTCCATGTGCACGAGCTGCGTTGCAGGGGCGACCTTCGAGAGGTTGGGCACCTTGTGCGACATGCGGTCGATGTCCTTCATGGTGAAGGGGACGCCGGCCTCGCTGGCCGCGGCCAGCAGGTGCAGCACCGTGTTGGTCGATCCGCCCATGGCGATGTCGAGTGCGACCGCATTCTCGAAGGCCTCGAAGCTGGCGATCGATCGGGGCAGGACCGTGGCGTCATCCTGCTCGTAGTAGCGCTTGGTGATCTCGACGATGAGTCGCCCGGCTCGCAGGAAGAGCTCCTTGCGATCGGCGTGCGTCGCCAGCACCGACCCGTTGCCGGGCAGCGAGAGCCCGAGGGCCTCGGTCAGGCAGTTCATGGAGTTTGCGGTGAACATGCCCGAGCAGGAGCCGCACGTGGGGCAGGCCGACCGCTCCATCGCATCGACCTCGGCGTCGGAGTTGTTCTCGTTGCCGGCCTCGACCATGGCATCGATGAGGTCGACCTTGCGGGTCAGGCCGTGCCACGTGACCTTGCCCGCCTCCATCGGCCCGCCGGACACGAAGACCACCGGGATGTTCAGGCGCAGCGCCGCCATGAGCATGCCGGGCGTGATCTTGTCGCAGTTGGAGATGCAGACCATGGCATCGGCCGTGTGCGCATTGACCATGTACTCGACCGAGTCCGCGATGAGGTCGCGGCTGGGCAGGGAGTACAGCATGCCGGAGTGGCCCATGGCGATGCCGTCGTCGATGGCGATCGTGTTGAACTCCTTGGCGATGCCGCCGGCGGCCTCGATCTCGCGGGCGACCAGCTGGCCGAGGTCCTTGAGATGGACGTGGCCGGGCACGAACTGCGTGAAGGAGTTGACGACGGCGATGATCGGCTTGCCGAAGTCGCCGTCCTGCATGCCGGTCGCGCGCCACAGGGCGCGGGCGCCGGCCATGTTGCGGCCGTGGGTCGAAGTGCGGGAGCGATACAACGGCATGGCGTACCTCGCGGGTCTCGGGCTACTGCGGTGGCTGTGCTGCTCAGGCTACGCGCTCACGCGCAGCAGTGGATCCGATGGGCGGCTATTCGCTGACACCAAGGCGCTCGAGCAGCAGCGCCCGCACCTTCGCTGCATCGGCCTGGCCCCTCGTGGCCTTCATGACCGCGCCCACGATCGCACCTGCAGCCTGGACCTTGCCGTCGCGGATCTTGTCGGCGACATCGGGCTGCGCGGCTAGGGCATCGTCGATCGCCGCGAGCAGGGCGCCGTCGTCGCTGACCACAGCGAGACCGCGGCTCGAGACGATCTGGGCGACCGTGCCCTCCTGGGCGACCAGGCCCTCGAACACCTGGCGTGCCAGCTTGTCGTTGAGGGCTCCACTGGCGATGAGCGCCTCGACCTCGCGCACCTGCTGCGGCGTCACGCCGAGGTCAGCGAGTTCGACCCCGCGGTCATTGGCCGTGCGCTGGAGCTCGCCCGTCCACCACTTGCGTGCGGCAGCTGAGTCGACACCGGCGGCGATGGTGGCCTCGACGAGGTCGAGGGCGCCGGCATTGACGATCGTCTGCAGCTCGAAGTCGTTGATCCCCCACTCCCCCTTGAGCCGGTCGCGCTTGGCCGACGGCAGCTCCGGCAGGGTGGCGCGCAGCTCCTCGATCCAGGCGTCGCTCGGCGCGACGGGCACGAGGTCGGGCTCAGGGAAGTAGCGGTAGTCCTCGGCCTGCTCCTTCGAGCGGCCGCTGGTGGACCGGCCGGTGTCCTCGTGGAAGTGCCGCGTCTCCTGCACCACGCGCCCGCCACTGGTGAGCAGCGCCGCCTGCCGCTCGATCTCGCTGTGCACGGCACGCTCGACCGACCTCAGCGAGTTGACGTTCTTGGTCTCGCTGCGCGTGCCCCAGCCGTCGCCGGGACGGTTGAGCGAGAGGTTGACGTCACAGCGCATCGACCCCTCCTCCATGCGCACATCGGACACGTCGAGGGCTCGCATGAGGTCGCGCAGCTCGGCGACATAGGCCTTGGCGACCGCGGGAGCAAGCGCGCCGGTGCCTTCGATCGTCTTGGTCACGATCTCGACCAGCGGGATGCCTGCACGGTTGTAGTCGACCAGCGAGTGGTCGGCGCCATGGATGCGCCCGGTCGCGCCACCGGCATGCAGCAGCTTCCCGGTGTCCTCCTCCATGTGCACGCGCTCGATCTCCACGCGCACCACGGTGGGGCCATCGTCAGTGGGCACGGTGACGTCGAGGTAGCCGTTGGAGCACAGGGGCTCGTCGTACTGGCTGATCTGGTAGTCCTTGGGCATGTCGGGGTAGAAGTAGTTCTTGCGCGCGAAGCGGCACCAGCTGGCGATGGTGCAGTTGAGCGCAAGCCCGATGCGGATCGTGGACTCGATCGCCATCGCGTTGACCACCGGCATGGAGCCGGGCAGGCCCAGGCACACCGGGCAGACCTGCGTGTTGGGCGAGGCGCCGAAGACGGTCGAGCAGCCGCAGAACATCTTCGAGTTCGTGCCGAGCTCGACATGGACCTCGAGCCCCAGCACCGGCTCGAAGCTGGCCAGGGCCTGGTCGAAGGGCATGGTGTCGTGAGTGGTGCTCATAGCGCTGGCGCCTCCTCGATCAGCAGGTGGCCCCATTGGTCGCGCAGCGCCGCCTCGAGGGCCGCGCCGACGAGGTAGAGCCGGTCGTCGGCCATCGGCGGGGCCATGATCTGGAAGCCCACCGGGAGTCCGTCCTCAGGCGCGAGCCCGGCCGGCAGGGACATCGAGCCGATGCCTGCGAGGTTCACCGGGATCGTCGCGACGTCGTTGAGGTACATGGCGATCGGGTCGTCGAGCTTCTCGCCCAGCCGGAAGGCCGTCGTGGGCGCCGTGGGCGAGACGAGGACGTCGACCTGCTCGAACGCGGCTGCGAAGTCGCGCACGATCAGGGTGCGCACCTTCTGCGCCTGGCCGTAGTAGGCGTCGTAGTAGCCGCTCGAGAGCGCATAGGTGCCCAGGATGATGCGGCGCTTGACCTCGGCGCCGAACCCGGCCTCACGGGTGAGCGACATGACCTGCTCGACCGAGTTGTCGCCGTTGTCGCCGGCGCGCAGGCCGAAGCGCATGCCGTCGAAGCGCGCCAGGTTGCTCGAGGCCTCCGACGGCAGGATCAGGTAGTACGCGCCGAGGGCGTACTCGAAGCTCGGGCAGGAGACCTCCACGATCTCGGCCCCGAGGTGCTGCAGGTGCTCCAGCGCCTCGGCGAATCGCTGCGAGACACCGGCCTGGTAGCCGTCGCCGGACAGCTGCGTGACGATGCCGATGCGAAGGCCGCGGACGTCGGCACGCGTTGCAGCACCGACGACGTCGGGCACGGGCGCATTGATGGACGTGGAGTCGCGCGGATCGTGTCCCGCGATGGCCTCGTGCAGCAGCGCGGTGTCGAGCACCGAGCGCGCCACTGGGCCCACCTGGTCGAGCGAGGACGCCAGTGCGACCAGCCCGTAGCGGGAGACCCCGCCGTAGGTGGGCTTCACGCCCACCGTGCCGGTGACAGCGGCCGGCTGCCGGATCGAGCCGCCGGTGTCGGAGCCGATGGCCAGCGGGGCCTGGAAGGAGGCGACCGCGGCGGCGCTGCCACCACCGGAACCTCCCGGGATGCGGTCGAGATCCCAGGGATTGCGCGTCTGGCCGTAGGCCGAGTGCTCGGTCGACGAGCCCATGGCGAACTCGTCCATGTTCGTCTTGCCGACGATGACGAGGTCGCGGGCCCGCAGGCGGGCGACGACGGTCGCGTCGTACGGCGGGCGCCAGCCCTCGAGGATCCGCGACCCGCAGGTGGTGGGCTCGCCGCGCATCGCGAGGTTGTCCTTCACGGCGATGGGCACGCCTGCCAGGCGCGACAGGGCAGCACCGCTCGCTCGCCGCTCGTCGACGCTGGTGGCCTGCGCCAGGGCTGCGGCATCGGTCCGGTGCAGGAAGGCATGGACCTTGGGATCGACCGCGGTCATGCGGTCAAGATGCGCCTGGGTGACCTCGACTGCGGAGACCTCGCGCTTGTCGAGGGCGTCGGCGAGCTCGTACGCACTGAGCCGGGTGAGGTCCACGGCTACTCCTCGTCCAGGATGCGCGGCACGCGGAAGCGGTCATCCTCGTGGGCCGGTGCAGCAGCGAAGACCTCGTCGCGATCGACGCCGGGCACCACGACATCGGGCCGGAACACGTTCTCCATGGGCACGGGATGCGAGGTCGGCGGGATGTCGTCGGCCGCGACCTCGGAGATCCGGGCCACCGCCTGCAGGATCACGTCGAGCTGGGTCGAGTAGTGGTCGAGCTCGTCGTCGGTGAGCTCGAGCCGGGCAAGCCTGCCCAGGTGTGCGACATCCGCCCTGCTGATCGTCATTGGCCAATCCTATGAAGGCAGCACTGCGGCCAGTCCGCCGGTCAGCAGCTCGGCGAATCGCTCAGGGCCCACGACGGGCACGCCCAGGGCCAGGGCCTTGTCGAGCTTGGAGCCGGCGTTCGCCCCTGCGACGACCACATCGGTGCGCTTCGACACCGACGACACGGCCTTGCCCCCGGCATCGGCCACGGCCTGGGCCGCCGAGTCACGGGTGTAGCCATCGATCGAGCCCGTGATGACCACGCTCACGCCCATGAGCGGACCACCCTCGGCTCGCACCTGCGCCTCCTCGAGGCGCACGCCGCCGCGGCGCCACTTGTCGACGACCTCCTGGTGCCAGTCGACGGCGAACCACTCGCGCACGGCCTCGGCGATCACCCCGCCCACGCCCTCGACGGCGGCCAGCTCCTCCGGTGCGGCGGCGGCGATCGCCTCGATGGATGCGAACTCGCGGGCCAGCGCCTGCGCGGCCGACGGGCCGACATGGCGGATCGACAGGGCCACGAGCACGCGCCACAGCGGACGGGTGCGCGCGATGTCGAGCTGCGCGAGGATGCCGCGCGCGTTCTCGGTGAGCACATCGCCGTCGCGCCTGAAGAAGTCGCAGCGCAGCAGGGCGGTCTCGTCGACGAGGAAGAGGTCACCCACATCGGCGACGACCCCTCCGTCGAGCATCGCGGTCGCCGCCTTGGCCCCGAGTCCTTCGATGTCGAGGGCGCCGCGCGACGCGACATGGAAGAGACGTTCGCGCAGCTGGGCCGGGCAGTACCGCGCATTGGGGCAGCGAAGGTCCTTGTCGCCCTCCTTCTCCGGACGCAGCTCGGTGCCGCAGTCGGGGCAGTGCGTGGGCATCCTGAATGCGCGCTCCTCGCCCGTGCGCAGCTCGACCACGGGCCCGAGCACCTCGGGGATGACATCGCCGGCCTTGCGCAGGAACACCATGTCGCCGATGAGCACGCCCTTGCGCTCGACCTCGAAGCCGTTGTGCAGGGTCGCCATCGCGACCGTCGACCCGGCAACCTTGACGGGCTCCATCACCGCGAAGGGCGTGACCCGCCCGGTGCGGCCGACGTTCACCTGGATGTCGAGCAGCCTGGTGCGCACGACCTCGGGCGGGTACTTGTAGGCGATGGCCCAGCGCGGTGCGCGTGCGGTCTCACCGAGCTCGCGCTGCAGGGCCAGGTCGTCGACCTTGATGACCACGCCGTCGATCTCGTGCTCGACGTCATGGCGGTGCACGCCGTAGTGCTCGACGTAGGCGCGCGCCCCATCGGCGTCGGCACGGACCTCGGCGCGATCACTGGTGGGCAGGCCGAGGTCATGCAGCACCTGATAAGCGTGACTCTGGCTCTCGAGCTCGACACCGATGACCGTGCCGATGCCGTGCACGGTGAGGCGAAGCTCCTCGAGGCGCCGGGTCGAGCGACGCAGCTCCGCCTCGAGCCGCTCGACCCGGGCGCCCTGACGCGAGGTCGATGCCTGCGCGCGCACCTGCGCGAGCTCATCCTCGCGGCGGTCGACGCGCTGGCGCAGGCTGCCGGCAGCGGCATTGCGCGGATTGGCGAACGGCGACAGCCCTTGGTCCATCTGCTCCGCGTTGAGGGCGTCGAAGGCGGCAACGGTGAAGAAGATCTCGCCACGCACCTCGATGAGCTCAGGGACCACCGCGCCCGGCTCAGGGGTCAGCACCTGAGGGATCGCGGGGATGTAGCGCGCATTGAAGGTGACGTCCTCGCCGACGCGACCGTCACCGCGCGTGGCCAGGGAGCGCAGGCGCCCGCGCTCGTAGACGGCGTCGATCGCCAGGCCGTCGATCTTGAGCTCGCACAGCAGCGGGGTCGCACCGACAGCTCGCTCGAGCCGCGCGAACCAGGCATCGAGCTCATCCGCGTCGAACACGTTGTCGAGCGAGTACATGCGCTGCAGGTGCTCGACCGGCGTGAACATCTCGCTCGCGGCGCCGCCCACGGCCATGGTCGGCGAGTCCTGGGTCTGCAGCTGCGGGAACTCGGCCTCGATCGCCACGAGCTCGGCAAAGAGCCGGTCGTACTCGAGGTCGTCGAGCGTCGGGCGGTCGTGCAGGTAGTAGGCGGCGCGCGCCTCCTCGATCAGGGAGACGAGCGCGGCCCAGCGGGTGCGCGCCCGCGCGGTGGCGTCAGGCATAGCGCTCCTCGTGGCGCAGCACCCGCCCGGCCCGCACGCAGGCGTCATAGGCGCCGCGGACCTGGGCCCAGCTTGCCCCCGCGCAGCCGCAGGTCGGGGTGATGACGATCGAGGCCATGTGCTCGAGTGCCTCGAAGCCCAGATGATGGGCCAGCTCGCGCACCGGCGCGCTCGCGACGGCGTCGCTCACCCGGCTGGTGACGGCCAGCGGATCGACCGCGCCCGCCCAGATGCCGACTCCCTGCTCCCAGGCCTCGCCGAGGGCATCCTCGTCGACGCGGCCGAGGGTGAGGTCGATGCTCACGAAGGCGGCGCCCGACTCGACCATCAGGCGGATCGGTGGGTGCTGGGCGCAGCAGTGCACGCCGCTCACGGTACCCGGAGCGGCCGACAGCACCTGGCTGAGCGCCTGCTGCGCCACCTGCACATCGACGGGTTCGAAGCGCGACAGCCCGCTGGCACTGCCGATGCTCCCCTCGAGCACCGCCACCAGACCTGGCTCATCGACCTGGAGCACCGTCATCGCATCCGGGAAGCGTCGCTGCAGGTCGACCAGGTGCAGGCGCGTCGCCTCCGCCAGGGCTCCGGCGAGATCGCGGCAGGCTCCTGGGTCGCGCAGCATCCGCTCGCCGCTCGCGAGCTCGACACTCGCTGCGAGGGTCCATGGGCCCGCGACCTGCGTCTTGATCGGCCCCGCGTAGCCCTGGGCGAACTCCTCGAGCGCGTCGAGATCCTCACCGCACCAGGAGATCGCCCGCCTCATGATGCGGCTCACGCCAGCAGTGATCCGCCACCCGTCAGGGGTCGTCTCGAGGCCGAAGTCGGCGCCGACGGCGTGCAGCAGCGCAGCCGTGCGCCCGATGAGGTCGGCGCCTGGGCCTCGCGCCGGGAGTTCAGGCACGTGCAGGAAGTCAGGCAGGGCATCGACCACGGCGCGGGCAGCCTCACGTGATCGCTCGCCCGGCAGGGATCCGATGCCGGTGGCATCCGCTGCCTGCCACGGCAGGCTCACGTGCGCACGACCCGGCGGGTGCTCTCGACCGTCGCGGACCCGATGACCCGCGTGCCGTCGTAGAGCACCACCCCCTGGCCCGAGGCGAGTCCGCGCACGGGCTCATCGAGATCGATGACGAGCCCGGCATCCGTCACGCTCGCAAGCGCACCCAGCGCAGCACCGTGGGCGCGCACCTGGGCCTGGCAGGCCTGGACGGCGGCGTCGAGGGCACTGCCGGTCCAGGTCGGCCGGGCGCCGATGATGCGGTCGACGTCGAGCAGCGACGGCGGGCCCACGAAGACCGTGCGCGCCTGCACATCGACATCGACGACGTAGCGCGGGCGGCCGTCGACCGCTGGGACCGTGAGGTCGAGCCCGCGCCGCTGCCCGATCGTGTAGCCGTAGGCGCCCGCGTGGTGCGCCAGCACCGCCCCGGTCTCGACATCGACGATGTCGCCGGGCTCGTCGCCGAGGGTTCGCCGCAGGAAGCCAGCGGTGTCTCCGTCAGGGATGAAGCAGATGTCATGACTGTCGGGCTTGCTGGCAGTCAGCAGTCCGCGCTCCTGCGCCTCGGCACGCACCTGGCCCTTCGAGTCCCCGCCGAGCGGCAGCAGGGTGTGCTCCAGCTGCCACTGCTCGAGCATGCCAAGGACGTAGGACTGGTCCTTGTCGGGATCGGCGCCGCGGTGGAGTTCGGGCCCGCCCGGCCCGGCGATCACCTGCGCGTAATGCCCGGTGGCGACGGCATCGAATCCGAGGGCGACCGCGCGCTCGAGCAGCGCCAGGAACTTGATGCGCTCATTGCAGCGCATGCACGGGTTCGGCGTATGCCCAGCGCGGTACTCGGCGACGAAGTCATCCATCACCTCGCGACGGAACTCATCGGAGAGGTCCCACACATAGAACGCGATGTCGAGCCGATCGGCGACCCTGCGCGCATCACGCGCGTCGTCGAGCGTGCAGCAGCCCCGCGACCCCGGCACCGGCGAGGACTTCGCGAGGGCCAGGTGCACGCCGGTCACGTCGTGCCCGGCATCGACCATGCGGGCCGCCGCCACTGATGAGTCGACTCCCCCGGACATCGCGGCGAGCACCTTCACGATCGACTCCGCACCGAGCCGGCCCGGCCGGCCCGTTCGACTGCTGCCGGCAGGACGTCGAGCAGGTGGTCGATGTCGGCCTTGGTGGTCTCGCGGCCCAGACTGAAGCGCAGCGAGCCTCGCGAGGCCTCGGCGTCGGCTCCCATGGCGAGCAGCACATGGCTGGCCTCGGGGATCCCCGCAGTGCACGCCGACCCGGTGGAGCAGTCGATGCCCGCAGCATCGAGCAGCAGGAGCAGGGCGTCGCCCTCGCAGCCGCTGAAGGTGAAGTGAGCATTGGCCGGCAGGCGATCGAGGCCGTCAAGGCGCGGCTCGCCGTTGAGCTGCGCTGCAGGGACCTCGAGCAGCACCCGCTCGATGAGATGGTTGCGCAGCGCGGACACCTCGCGCGCGAAGCCCTCCTGATGCACCACTGCCTCGTGCACGGCGACCGCGAAGGCCGCGATTCCGGCGGCGTCGAGCGTTCCCGAGCGCACCTCTCGCTCGTGCCCGCCGCCGTGCAGCACGGGCGTCAGCCGCAGGTCGGGGTCGACGATGAGCGCACCGGCGCCGAAGGGCCCACCGATCTTGTGGCTCGAGATGGTCACCGCCGCGGCGCCGAGATCCTGCAGGTTGATCGGCAGCTGGCCCAGCACCTGCACGGCGTCGGTGTGGAAGGGGACGCCGCGCTCGCGGCACAGGTCGGCGAGCTGCTGCACGGGCTGCACCGTGCCGACCTCGTTGTTGGCCCACATCACCGTGCACAGGGCCACGTCGTCATGGTCCAGGGCCTGCCTCACGTCATCGAGCAGGACCCGGCCGAGGCGGTCGACTCCAGCCCAGTGCACCTGCGCGCCCTCGTGCTCGCTCAGCCAGCGCACGGGATCGAGCACGGCATGGTGCTCGACCGCGGATGCGACCACCCGGGTGCGCCCCTGCTCCTCACCGAGCCAGAACAGCCCCTTGACCGCAAGGTTGTCGGCCTCCGTGCCACCACTGGTGAAGACCACAGCGCTGGGCCGCGTGTGCAGGTCCGCCGCGATGCTCTCGCGCGCCTCCTCGACCACCCGACGCGTGCGCCGCCCGGAGTCGTGCAGCGACGAGGGGTTGCCCACCAGCTGGCTGACCTCGAGCCAGCGCCGCTGCGCCTGGGGCAGCATGCGCGTCGTGGCAGCATGGTCCAGGTAGCTGCGCTCAGTCACAACTGTGCATGGTAGCCCTGCGGCCTAGCGACCGGTGAATGTCGCTTTGCCCGCGCCGTTCTCGATGAAGGACTGCATGCCGATCGCGCGATCCTCAGTCGCGAACAGTGCCGAGAACGCCTGGCGCTCGAGCTCGAGGCCGGTGTCGAGGTCGACGTCGAGCCCACGGTCGATCACACGCTTGGCAGCCTGCATCGCGATGCGCGGACCGGCGGCAAGCTGCTGGGCCCACTCCATGGCGCGCGCGAGCACCTGGTCGCCGGCCACTACGACGTCGACCAGCCCGATGCGCAGGGCCTCGTCGGCGTCGACGAAGCGCCCGGAGAAGATGAGCTCCTTGGCACGCGAGACGCCGATGAGGCGCGGCAGGCGCTGCGTGCCGCCGGCGCCGGGGATCAGTCCGAGCAGCATCTCGGGCTGCCCGAGCTTGGCAGTGTCGGAGGCAACCCGGAAGTCGCAGGCGAGTGCGAGCTCGCAGCCGCCGCCGAGCGCGAAGCCGGTGATCGCCGCGATCGTGGGCTGCGCGATGCGCGCGACTGCAGTGAACGCCTCCTCCAGCCGCAGCGACACGTCGATCATCGCCTGGTAGTCGAGGGCCGCCATCTCCTTGACATCTGCACCTGCCGCGAACAGCCGCTCGCCGCCGTGGATCACCACTGCGCGCACATCGTCGCGGCGCGTGACCTCGCGCGCGACCTCACCGATCTCGCGCTGCACCTGCACGGACAGTGCGTTCATCGGGGGTCGCTGCAGGGTGACGACGGCGACGGACTCCTGGACTTCCAGGCTCACGAATTCAGGCATGATCACTCCAGGCAGACGAGGCGGACTCAGTCGAGCCTAGCGGCGACCTGCAGGCCTGCGACCACTGTTAGCGTTGCCCGATGCCGCTCACACACGCCAATCGCTGGGACCCGCTGGGCGTGCGTCCTGACGGATGCGGCGGCGCCCATGTGGCCCTCTGGGCACAGGGCGCCTCACGTGTGTTCCTGTGCATCTTCGACGATGACGGCAGCGAGCGGCAGATCGAGATCACCGAGCGCATCTTCAACGTGTTCAACCTGCACATCGACGACATGCCCATCGGATCGCGCTACGGGTTCCGCGTGCACGGACCCTGGGACCCGGCCATCGGGCACCGGTGGAATCCCAACAAGCTGCTGCTCGACCCGTACGCCAAGGCCATCGAGGGACCGATCGTCCTCAACAGCGCCGTCAACGGCCACGTGGGCACCGACGACATGGCCTACAGCGCCGAGGACTCCGCTCCCTACATGCCCAAGTCGATCCTGGTCGACACCGACTTCGACTGGGGTGATGACCGCAGCCCGCTGACGCCGTGGGGCGACACCGTCATCTACGAGACCCATGTCAAGGGACTGACACAGCTGCACCCGAGCGTCCCCGAGCACCAGCGCGGCACCTACGCCGGCCTTGCCCACCCTGCAGTGATCGAGCACCTGCACGCCTGCGGTGTCACCGCCGTCGAGCTGCTGCCGGTGCACCAGTTCATCGACGAGACGCACCTGCTCGAGCTGGGGCTCACCAACTACTGGGGCTACAACTCGATCGGGTTCTTCGCCCCCCACGACGCGTACTCGTCGTCGGGCACGCGCGGTCAGCAGGTCAATGAGTTCAAGCAGATGGTCAAGGACCTGCACGCTGCAGGACTCGAGGTCATCCTCGATGTCGTCTACAACCACACTGCCGAGGGCAATGAGCAGGGACCGACCCTGAGCTTCCGAGGCATCGACAACGACGACTACTACCACCTGGCCGATGGCGGGCGTCGCTACGCCGACTACACCGGCACGGGCAACACCCTCAACCTGTCGAACCCGCACGTGCTCCAGCTCGTCATGGACTCGCTGCGCTACTGGGTGACCGAGATGCACGTCGATGGCTTCCGGTTCGACCTCGCCTCAGCGCTGGCCAGGTCGATGCACGATGTCGACATGCTCGGCACGTTTATGTCGACCCTGCAGCAGGATCCCGTGCTGCGCCGGGTCAAGCTCATCGCCGAGCCGTGGGACGTGGGTCCCGGCGGATACCAGGTGGGCGAGTTCCCGCCACTGTGGACGGAATGGAACGACAAGTTCCGCGACTGCCTGCGCGACTTCTGGCGGGGGGCCATCGGCATCGGGGAGGTGGGCTGGCGCCTGTCCGGCTCGGCCGACCTCTACGCGTCCGAAGGGCGCCGACCCTTCGCATCGATCAACTTCATCACGGCGCACGACGGCTTCACGATGCGCGACCTGGTGTCCTACGAGCACAAGCACAACATGGCCAACGGCGAGGACAACCGCGACGGCACCGACAACAACCGCTCACGCAACTACGGGATCGAGGGCGATACCGACGACGAGGGCATCAACCGCATCCGCTACCGGCAGCTGCGCAACCTCTTCGCGACCCTCGCCTTCTCCACCGGCGTTCCGATGATCACTGCCGGCGATGAGTTCGGTCGCACCCAGCAGGGCAACAACAACGCGTACTGCCAGGACAACGAGATCTCCTGGGTCGACTGGGACCTCAGCGCCGAGCAGTGGAGCCTGCTCGCCTTCAACCAGCGCGCCATGCAGCTGCGGCATGCACATCACGCATTCCGCCAGCGCTACTTCTTCGACGGGCGGCCGATGCACGAGGGCGGGCCCAAGGACCTGGCCTGGATCTCACCCGATGGCACTGATGTGCCCGACGGCGCCTGGCACGATGGCTCGCAGCGCACGCTGGGCATGTTCATCGCCGGCGACCTCACCCATCGGGCCGACAAGGCGCCGGTGCACGACGACTCGTTCCTGCTGCTCCTGCATGCGGGCGAGGACGACCAGGACTTCGTGCTGCCGGGCCTGCCGTACGGCACCCACTTCGAGGTGCTCCTCTCGACCACCGACGAGGCGGCACCTGGCAGTGACGGCATCATGCTGAAGGGGGCCATCGTGACGATGGCCCCCTTCAGCATGATGCTCCTGCGCGTGAGCGCGTAGGTCAGCCGGAGAACTGCACCGGCTGCTCGCCGGCGTGCAGCTCGGCCGCGATGACCGGCAGGGTCTGCAGCCCCATCTCCGGCGACGACGCGAGACCGCGATGCGCCGGCAGGATCCGCACGGTGTAGCCGAAGGGGCCGTTCTGATCCAGGTGCAGGCGCAGCGAGTACAGCCAGCGATTGCCCTCGTAGCCCTCGACCGAGGTCATCGCAGGCGTGCGCGCGCTGACGATCCGGTCATGGGAGTCGACGCGACCGTGCACGACCTGCACGACCACATCGGACGGCGCGAGGTCCCCCAGCGCGACGAAGGCTCGGATCTCCACCTCGGTGCCGAGGTTCACGGTGTCGCCGACGCCCTGGATCTCGACGTGCTCGACGAGCGCGGTCGACCAGGAGGACCGCACATGGGCCTTCCAGACCGCCAGCTCGCGCGCGAGCGCGTAGTCGTCGGCTGCCGCCTCGCGACCTGCCCCCGCCGCAGGCAGGTAGAGGTGATTGACGTAGTCGCGCACCATGCGGCTGGCCAGCACCTTGGGCCCGAGGGTCCGCAGGGTGTGCCGCACCATGCCGATCCAGCGGCCCGGGAGCCCCTGGTCATTGAGCTCGTAGAACGTCGGCGCAACGGCCTTCTCGATGAGGTCGTAGAGCGCGGAGGCCTCGAGGTCGTCGCGGTGGTCGGCATCCTCGACGCCGTCGGCGGTCGGGATCGCCCAGCCGTTCTGGCCGTCGAACCACTCGTCCCACCAGCCGTCGAGGATCGACAGGTTGAGGGCGCCGTTGAGGGCGGCCTTCATGCCTGAGGTGCCGCTGGCCTCGAGGGGACGGATGGGGTTGTTGAGCCACACGTCGCAGCCCGGATAGAGCACGGTCGCCATCGCCATGTCGTAGTTGGGCAGGAACACGATGCGATCGCGCACGCCCTCCTGGTCGGCGAACTGCACGAGCTCCTGGATGAGTCGCTTGCCGCCGTCGTCGGCGGGGTGGGACTTGCCGGCCACGACCAGTTGCACCGGGCGCTTCTCGTCGAGCAGCAGGGCGCGCAGGCGCGCCTTGTCGCGCAGCATGAGGGTGAGCCGCTTGTACGACGGCACGCGTCGGGCGAACCCGATGGTGAGCACGTCGGGGTCGAGCACGCCGTCGATCCACTGCAGCTCGGCGTCACTGGCACCGCGCGCGAGCCACGACTCGCGCAGGCGGTGACGGGTCATGACGATGAGCTCCTCGCGCAGCTGGCGCTTGACCGCCCAGAGGCGGTCGTCGGGTGCGTCGGCGATGGCCTCCCAGCCCTGCTGCTCATTGAGCAGGGCGGCACCATCGGCGCCCAGGGCGAGGTCGCGCACCTGGCGCGCGACCCAGGTCGGCGCATGCACGCCGTTCGTGATCGAGGTGATCGGCACATCGTCGTTGTCGAAGCCCGGCCACAGCCCGGCGAACATGTCGCGCGACACGTGGCCGTGCAGCAGGCTCACGCCGTTGGCGCGTCCGGCGATGCGCAGGCCCATCACTGCCATGTTGAACATGTTCGGGTCGCCGCCGTCGTAGTCCTCGGCGCCCAGCGCGAGGATGCGCTCGACGGGCACGCCGGCCGCTGCGTTGTCGCCGCCGAAGGTGCGCGCGACGAGATCACGGGGGAACCGATCGATGCCGGCGGGCACTGGCGTGTGAGTCGTGAACACGGTGCCGGCACGCACCGCCTCGAAGGCCTCGTCGTAGGACAGCCCGAGATCGGACTGCACGAGCTCGCGGATGCGCTCGAGGCCGAGGAAACCGGCGTGGCCCTCATTGGTGTGGAAGACCTCAGGCGCCGGTGCACCGGTGATGCGGCAGTAGGCGCGCAGCGCCCGCACCCCGCCGATGCCCAGCAGCATCTCCTGCAGCAGGCGGTGCTCGCCGCCGCCGCCGTAGAGCCGGTCGGTGACCTCACGCTCGGCCGGGGCGTTCTCCTCGACATCGGAGTCCAGGAGGAGCAGTGGCACGCGCCCGACCTGGGCGACCCAGATGTGCGCGTTGATGGCGCGGCCGCCGTTGAGCCCCACGGCGACCTTGGCCGGGGTTCCGTCGGCCTCGCGCAGGAGCGTGACGGGGCTGCCGTCGGGATCGCACACCGGGTAGTGCTCGAGCTGCCAGCCGTCGCGCGACAGCGACTGGCGGAAGTAGCCGGCCCGGTAGAACAGTCCCAGGCCGATGATCGGCACGCCGAGGTCGCTCGCGGTCTTGAGGTGGTCGCCGGCCAGGATGCCCAGGCCGCCGGAGTACTGCGGCAGTGCGGCGGTCACGCCGAACTCGGGCGAGAAGTAGGCGATGCCCTGGGCGCGGTCGGTGCCCAGGGACTGGTACCAGTGATCGCTGGCCAGGTACGAGCGCAGGCCGTCGACGCGCTGGCCGATCCAGGTGACGAAGCCGTCGTCGGCGGCAAGCGCTGCCAGCCGCTCGGCCGACACCTCGCCCAGCAGCCGGACCGGGTCCTCCTCGACCTCGGCCCACAGCTCCGGGTCGATGGCCCGGAACAGGTCGCGGGTCTCGGGATCCCACGACCAGCGCAGGTTGTGGGCGAGTTCGTCCAGGGCGCTCAGGCGCTCAGGCAGGACGGTGCGGACGGTGAATCGGCGGATGGCTCTCACGGGTGCAACCCTAGCCGACGTGATAACGCTTACATGCCCGGGCAGGTCACAGCCGTGTGAATTTCAGGGAACAACTGGATGCCAGCCCACCGGACGGCGCGCAGCGCCCGCGCGCGACATGCACCCGCGTGCGGTTCGCCGGTACGGTCAGGGTCATGGCCCCTTCCGGTACGTCGCGCGGCGCGCGCGCCGCCCGCCCTGCCCAGCCCTGGCTGCCCCCCACCATCACGGTCGCCGCGGAACTGTCCGGCCGCTTCCCGATCACCGAGGTCCAGCCCTGCGTGCTCGGCGGGCGCAGGCCCGCGGCGGCGGCTGTGGGCGAGGCCGTTCCCATCCGCTGCGTGAGCTTCCGCGAGGGCCATGACGCCCTCGGCGTGCAGGTGCGCCTGCTGCGCCCCGATGGCAGCGAGCACTCGAGCATGCGCCTGGCGCCCTGCAACGACGGTCTCGACACGTGGCAGGGCCAGGTGCGGCCTGATGCCCAAGGGCTGTGGTCCTTCGAGATCCTGGCCTGGGGCGACCCCTGGGCCAGCTGGCGGCACCGGGCCGAGATCAAGGTGCCGGCCGGCATCGATGCCGACCTCGAGCTCGAGGAGGGCGCCCTGGTGCTCGAGCGCGCCGCTGCGAGCTTGGGCGCTGCGGAGCGCGTCGACCTCGCGACCGCCGTCGCGGCCCTGCGCTCCACGCTCCCGCCGGCCGATCGCCTCGCCGCCGCGCTCGCCCCCGCGGTCGTCGCGATCATGCACGAGCAGCCGCTGCGCGAGCACGTGACCGTGAGCGGGCCGTGGCCCCTGCGTGTGCAGCGCCGCCGGGCCCTCGTCGGCGCCTGGTACGAGCTGTTCCCGCGCAGTGAGGGAGCCGACCCCGCACATGCCATGTCGGGCACCCTGGCCACAGCGGCCGAGCGCCTGCCGGCCATCGCCGCCATGGGCTTCGACGTCGTCTACGTGCCACCCGTGCACCCCATCGGCGAGGTCAACCGCAAGGGCCCGAACAACACCCTGACGCCGGCCATCGGCGATCCCGGCTCCCCGTGGGCCATCGGCTCGGCTGCTGGCGGCCATGACGCCGTGCACCCGGACCTCGGCACCCTTGCCGACTTCGACGACTTCGTCGCGCAGTGCACCGGACTCGGCATGGAGATCGCCCTCGACCTGGCCCTGCAGGCCGCACCTGACCATCCCTGGGTCGCCAGCCATCCGGAGTGGTTCACGACGCGCGCCGACGGAACGATCGCCTACGCGGAGAACCCCCCGAAGAAGTACCAGGACATCTACCCGCTGAACTTCGACAACGACCCGGAGGGCCTGTACCTGGAGGTCGAGCGCATCGTGCGCTTCTGGGTGGGGCACGGGGTGCAGATCTTCCGCGTCGACAACCCGCACACCAAGCCCGTGTGGGTGTGGGAGCGACTCATCGCGGCGATCAACGCCGACCACCCTGACGTCATCTTCCTCGCCGAGGCCTTCACCGGTCCGCCGATGATGCGCGCCCTCGCGCAGGTCGGCTTCCAGCAGAGCTATACGTACTTCACGTGGCGCAACTCGCGCGATGAGCTCGAGCAGTACCTCACCGAGCTCGCAGGGCCGCTGGCCGCGTCGATGCGCCCCAACCTGTTCACGAACACGCCCGACATCCTCACGGCGTACCTGCAGAACGGTGGCCCGCACGCGTTCGCGATCCGCGCCACCCTTGCCGCCACGCTGTCGCCGACGTACGGCATCTACAGCGGCTTCGAGCTCTTCGAGCACGTGGCGCTGCGGCCCGGCAGCGAGGAGTACCTCGACACCGAGAAGTTCCAGTACCGCCCGCGCGACTGGGCCGGCGCCGACGCGAGCGGCGTCACGCTGGCACCGCTGCTGACGCGGCTCAATGCGATCCGGGCAGCGCACCCCGCCCTGCAGGACCTTCGATCCCTGCGGTTCCACGCGTGCGACAACCCCAGCATCATCGCGTTCTCGAAGGCCGATGACGACGACTGCGTCCTGGTGGTCTGCACCCTCGATCCCTACAACGAGCAGCAGGGCACGGTGCACCTGGACATGGGCGCGCTCGGGCTGCAGTGGGACGATCAGTTCACCGCGCATGACCTCGTGCGCGAGCAGTCGTGGACGTGGGGCCAGAATGCCTATGTGCGCCTGGCGCCCTGGGAGCAGGTTGCGCACGTGATCCACGTGGCAAGGGGGGACGCAAGTGGCAGCTAGTCCGGCAGGCCGAGTCGAGGTGGGCACCAGTCAGCTCGACCGCATCGTCGACGGCTGGCACCACGATCCGCACAGCATCCTCGGTCCGCATGTCGGCCCGGGCGCCGTCACCATCCGCGTCCTGCGTCCGCTCGCGCAGGCCGTCACCATCGTGACCCCCGACCAGCGCATCGCCATGACCCACGAGCACCGGGGCATCTGGTATGCGGTCGTCCCCGGCACGCAGGTGCCCACGTACGCGGTCGACGCGACCTACGACGGCACCACCGTCCCGGGTGACGACCCCTACCGCTTCCTGCCGACGCTCGGCGAGATCGACCTGCACCTCATCGGCGAGGGACGCCATGAGGAGCTCTGGCAGGTCCTCGGCGCCCATGTGCGCACCTACGACACTCCCTTCGGCGAGGTCAGCGGCGTCTCATTCGCCGTCTGGGCACCCAGCGCCCAGGGCGTGCGCGTCACCGGCGACTTCAACTTCTGGGACGGCACCGCGCATCCCATGCGCTCACTCGGCTCGTCCGGCGTATGGGAGCTGTTCATCCCGAGCATCGGCGACGGCGCGACCTACAAGTTCCAGATCCTCGGCCAGGACGGCGCCTGGCACGACAAGGCCGACCCGATGGCGTACGCCACCGAGGTGCCACCGGCCACCGGCTCGCGCGTGTTCACCTCGCGGCATGCGTGGGGCGACGACACCTGGCTCGCAGAGCGCGCGGCCCGCGATCCGCATCGCACGCCGCTGAGCATCTACGAGGTGCACCTGGGCTCCTGGCGCCCGCACCTGGACTACCGCGGCCTGGCCGACGAGCTCACGGCATATGCGCGTTCCGCAGGGTTCACGCACATCGAGTTCATGCCGCTCGCCGAGCACCCGTACTCGCCGTCATGGGGCTATCACGTCACCTCGTACTTCGCGCCGTCGGCGCGCTTCGGCTCCCCCGACGACCTGCGTCACCTCATCGACACGCTGCACCAGGCCGGCATCGGCGTGATCGTCGACTGGGTGCCTGCGCACTTCGCCACCGACCCCTGGGCGCTCATGCGCTTCGACGGCAGCGCGCTCTACGAGCATCCGGATCCGCAGCGCGGCGAGCACCCCGACTGGGGCTCGTTCATCTTCAACTACGGACGCACCGAGGTGCGCAACTTCCTGGTGGCCAATGCGATCTACTGGCTCGAGGAGTACCACATCGACGGACTTCGGGTCGATGGCGTGGCCTCCATGCTGTACCTGGACTACTCCCGCGAGGCAGGTGAGTGGACGCCCAACGAGTTCGGCGGGCGCGAGAACCTCGAGGCCGTTCGGTTCCTGCAGGAGATGAACGCCACCGTCTACAAGCGAGTGCCGGGCATCATGACGATCGCCGAGGAGTCCACCGCCTGGCCGGGCGTGACCCAGCCGACGCACTCCGGCGGCCTGGGCTTCGGGTTCAAGTGGAACATGGGCTGGATGCACGACTCGCTCGACTACATCAGCCATGAGCCCGTGCACCGCCAGTACCACCACAACGAGATGACCTTCTCCATGGTCTACGCCTACAGCGAGCGCTTCATCCTGCCGATCTCCCACGACGAGGTGGTCCACGGCAAGGGATCGCTCATCGGCAAGATGCCCGGAGACCGCTGGCAGCAGCTGGCGAACCTGCGCGCCTACCTGGGCTTCATGTGGGCCCATCCGGGCAGGAAGCTGCTGTTCATGGGCAGCGAGTTCGCGCAGTCGCATGAATGGGACAGCAGCCAGGGTCTGCAGTGGTGGCTGCTGGAGTACGCCGAGCATGCGGGGATGCTCGCCGCTGTCAGCGATCTCAACGCGGTCTATGCGGCGACGCCTGCGCTGTGGCAGCTCGACGATGCGCCGGCCGGGTTCGAGTGGCTCAACGCCAACGACGCAGCGGCCAATGTCTTCAGCTGGCTGCGCTGGGACGAGGCCGGCAGCTGCACCGCGGTCATCGTCAACATGTCCCCGGTGCCGCATGAGCACTACCGCATCGCGCTGCCGTTCGTGGGCACGTGGACCGAGGTGCTCAACACCGATGCCGCGCAGTACGGCGGCTCAGGCATGGGCAACCTCGGTGCGGTGACTGCACTGCCCCAGAGCTGGAACGGCAAGCCGGCCTCGGCCGACATCGTCGTGCCGCCGCTGGCGGCGGTCTACCTCACGTTCACGCGCAGCCGCGACTGAGCGCCGCGCACCCGCCGCTAGAACAGCGCGCTGGCCAGAGCCGTGCGTGCCGGCGCCACCGCCGGGTCGTCGCCGGCGATCAGGAAGAGCTCGAGCAGTCGCGTGCGCGTGCGATCGCGCTCGGTGCCGCTGGTGGCGCGGACCGTGGCGACGAGCCGGCTGAACGCACCGGCCCAGTCGAGATTGAGCGCCTCGTCATCGGCGAGCGCGAGCTGGGCGTCGACATCGGTCACCGGGGCGTCGGGATGCAGCACTGCAGACTCCGAGCGCTGGTACAGCCCGACCATCGCGAGCCCGGCCTGGGCGTCGAGGTCTCCCGGGGTCGCATCGAGGATGAGCCGGTATGCCTGCGCAGCGCCCGCCCAGTCGCCAGCCTCGACGGCGTCGAAGGCCGCCGCGAACCTCGGGTCCAGCGGCTCCTCGTCCTGGGCCTCGTCGGCCTGCGGTGCCGGTCCGCCGACGACGCCGGTCACGCCCTCCTTGGCCGCGAGCTTGAGCACCTCGTCGATGACCAGGCGGATCTGCGCCTCGGGCTGGGCGCCCTGGAACATCTGCAGCGGCTGGCCCTTGACCACGCCGAACACCGACGGGACCGACTGCACCTGGAAGGCCTGGGCCACGCGCGGCGAGGCGTCGACGTCGATCTTGGCCAGGATCCAGCGGCCACCGGCCTCGGCAGCCAGCCGCTCCAGGATCGGTGACAGCTGCTTGCACGGACCGCACCAGGTCGCCCAGAGGTCGATGATCACCGGCACGGTCATCGACTGGTCGAGGACTGCGGTGGGGAAGGTGTCGTCATCGACGTCGATGACCACGCCCTCGGGCGCGCTGGCCATCGCGACGGCGGCCTTCTCCTGCTGCTGGCGGGCAGCGGCGAGCGCGCCCAGGTCGATGGCGCCGCGACCGGCGAATGGTGGTGTCGTCACGCCCCGCATTCTTGCCTATGCCCGGCCCGCACGGTGCTACCGGAGCAGCCCTCGGTTCATGAGCGTGCGCCGACGCAGCGGTGCGAACACGATGCGCTCGACGAGCACGCCCACCGCCAGGATCATGAAGATGGAGCCGATGATGAGGGCCATGTCGCCCAGCGACCGCCCGTTGTCGAGCATCTGGCCCAGGCCGGGCCCGAGGGCAGGCGACACGGCGATGAGCTCGGCGGCCATGAGCGAGCGCCAGGCGAAGGCCCAGCCCTGCTCCAGGCCGGCGAGGTAGCCGGGCCAGGCTGCCGGCAGCACGATGTGGCGCACCCGGTCCAGACCCCGGGCTCCCAGCACCTGGCCGGCGCGCAGGATGATCGACGGGATCTGGTCGATGCCGCTGATGAGTCCGTTGGCGATCGAGGGCACCGCGCCCAGCAGCACGACTGTGTAGATCGTGGCGTCCGACAGGCCGAACCAGATGATCGCTGCCGGCACCCAGGCCACGGACGGCAGCTGCTGCAGGCCGGTGAGGATCGGCCCGAAGATCGACCGCAGCGTCCTGTTCAGGCCCAGGGCGACGCCGATGGGCGTGGCGATGATCAGGGCCAGGATGAAGCCCTTGATCGCGCGCGAGATGCTGTTGAAGGTGGCCTGCCACAGGATCTCGGCCTCGACCTGCTTGCCCAGGGCCGTCCACACGTCGCTGGGCGAGGGGATGATGTAGCTGGGCTGCCACTGCAGCCAGATGACGACCTGCCAGATGAGCAGGATGGCGACGATCGCGATGATCGGCGAGAGCAGGGTGAACAGGAAGGCGCTGAACTTCCGCTGCTCGGTGCGCGGAGTCTCCAGCGCGTCCAGGCCCGACTCGAGTCGCTTGAGGTCGGTCGGCGCCACGCTGGCGCGTGCGGCTGCCTGGTCGGAGGGGTTCAGGCCCGAGGTCCCGGTGTCAGACGGCATGGCGGACGATCTCCTCACGCAGGTTGGTGGTGATCTCCTCGGCGAGCTCGGAGACATAGCTGGAGTAGGTGGAGTCGGTGCGCCACGGCTCCTCGGAGCCGACCTCCCACTCCCGGATGATGCGGCCAGGACGCGAGGACATGAGCAGCACGCGCTGGCTGAGGCGTACAGCCTCACGGACGTTGTGCGTCACGAAGATGATCGTGATGCCCGTCTCCTGCCAGATGCGCGTGATCTCCTCGTGCAGGAAGTCGCGGGTGATGGCGTCGAGCGCGGCGAACGGCTCGTCCATGAGCAGGACGGAGCGGCCCTGGGCCAGTGCTCGCGCAATAGCGACGCGCTGGCGCATGCCGCCCGAGAGCTCATGGGGACGCTGCTTGTAGGAGCGCTCGAGGTGCACGAGCTCCAGGAGCTCCTGGGCGCGCGCCTTGCGCTGGCTGCGCGGCACGCCCGTGAGCTCCAGCGCGAGTTCGATGTTCCGGCCGGCCGTGAGCCATGGCATGAGCGCCGGCTCCTGGAACATGAGCGTCGGCGGGCCGGCCAGCTCGACCTGGCCCGTGGTCGTGGTCTCGAGCCCGGCGATGATGTTCAGCAGGGTCGACTTGCCGCAGCCAGAGGCGCCGACCAGGGACACGAACTCCCCCGGCTGCACCGACAGGCTGACGTTCTCCAGGATCGTCGGCCCATCGGCCGAGAATCGCTTCACGATGTCTGTGAGGTGCACGGCACCCTGCGCAACGGTCATGGCCGCGCACCCACCCTTCTGGACCACCGGGGACGACCGGCGACTTCGGATATTTCCAAGTAACCCGGTAGAGATTACCGACTCACTCGGCAATTCCACAAATCGCGCCCCGGCATGGCGAGGCGCCGGCGCGGGACCCCCATCCCGGCACCGGCGCCCGTCATGCCCCTACTGCTGGCCGAGGCCACCAGCGGTGAGCGCGCGGGCCTTGGCCTGGGCGAGCACGCTGTTCTGCAGGCGCAGGTCGTAGATGCCGTTGAGCGCACCTGGGTTCAGGGTGAGCAGGCCGGCGTTGACCGCATCATCGGCACTCTTCTTGAGCGTCGCGGGCAGCGGATCCCACGTGAACTGCAGGTTGCCCCACGAGCGGGTGATCACGGCGTCGGACAGCTGGCTGCCGGTCCACTTCTTGATCTGCAGCTGCACGGCATCCTTGGCGGGCAGGATGTTCTTGGCGATCCACTTGATCGCGCTGGTGTTGGCCTGCAGCACCGAGCGCACCGTCCCGGGGTACTGGGTCAGGAACTTCTGCGAGGCGATGATGTTCGTCGTCACGAACTGGCCCTTGGGCCAGGTGTCCTTCTCGTCGACGAGCACCTTTGCGCCTGCCTCGAGCACCAGGCGCGAGGCCCACGGCTCCGGCAGCCAGCCGCCATCGACGTCACCGCGCTTGAACAGCGACAGCGTCGTGGCGTTGTCCGTGGGCACGATGGCCACATCGCCGCCACCAGCCGAGTTGAAGCTCAGGCCCTTGTCCTTGAGGAAGGAGCGCAGGGCGACGTCCTGGGTGCCGCCGAGCTGAGGCGTGGCGATCTTCTTGCCCTTGAGGTCGGCGACGGAGTTGATGCCCGGACGCACGACCAGCTGGGCGCCGCCGGAGGTCGCCCCCGAGATGACGCGCAGCAGCGAGCCCTGGGTCGAGGTGTAGCCGGCGACCGACGGGTTCGGCCCGATGTAGCCGATGTCGATCGCGCCGCCCTTCATGGCCTCGATCTGCGCGGGACCCGCGTTGAACAGGGTGTACTCGATCTTCGTGCCCTGCGGCGCCAGGTACTGCTCGAACAGGCTCAGCTGCTGGGCCACCAGCGCCGGCGCATGCGTGACGTTGGCGAAGAAGCCGATGCGCACGACGGGCGCCGTGGCCAGCTTCGGTGCCGTCGAGGCGGACGGCTTCGGGGTGGGCGTGGGCGCTGCCTGGGCGGCGACCGGGAGCAGGGCCACGCTCACCGCGGTCAGCGCGAAGATCGCCCTTCTGGAGATGTTCTTCATCATTCCCTTTCACGTTCGTAGGCGTTTCCTACTAAGTTGATGGATAAGATAGTTTTAGTTGGGTAGAAACGCAAATCCGCCACACCGAACCGCAGGCCCTCACTTGTGGACTATTCCCCGAGAAATAGAGGACAATGGAAACCGTGCACATCTCCGCGAAGGCCGACTACGGCATGCGCGCACTCCTCGAGCTCACCGCCGCCTATCAGGACAACCCCAAGCAGCTGGTCAAGGGGGATGTCATCAGCAAGGCCCAGGGCATCCCGGTGAAGTTCCTCGAGGGCATCCTGCGCCAGTTGCGCCAGTCGGGCATCGTGGCCAGCCAGCGCGGTGCTGAAGGCGGCTACCGCCTCGACCGCTCCCCCGACGAGGTGTCCATCGCCGATGTGGTGCGCGCCCTCGACGGCCCGCTCGCCGCAGTGCGCGGCCAGCGTCCCGAGGACGTCGCCTATGCGGGGGCCTCCGAGCACCTCAAGGAGGTCTGGATCGCCGTGCGTGCAGCGATGCGCGATGTGCTCGAGCACATCACCCTGGCCGATGTCGCCGACAACCACCTGCCCGCGCCCGTCACGGCCCTGCTCGATGAGCCAGGTGCATGGCAGCGCCGCATCACCTAGGGCATGATGCCCCCATGGATCCCATCTTCAACCGTGTCGATCACATCGGCATCGCAGTCCCTGACCTCGACGTCGCCATGAAGTTCTACGAGGAGACCTTCGGCATGAAGGTCGTCCACGAGGAGGTGAACGAGGAGCAGGGCGTGCGCGAGTGCATGGTCGCCGTCGACGGCGGTGGAGCGCAGCTGCAGCTCCTCGCACCCACCGGCCCCGAGTCGACCATCGCCAGGTTTATCGACCGCAATGGCCCCGGGATCCAGCAGATGGCCTACACCGTCGACGATGTCGAGGTGGCCGCAGATGCGCTGCGCGCCAAGGGCATCCGGATGCTCTATGACGCACCGCGTCGTGGCACGGGCGGCTCGCGCATCAACTTCGCGCACCCCAAGGACTGCGGCGGTGTGCTCGTCGAGCTCGTGGAGCCCCCGAAGCACGCTGCGCACTAGCGTCGCGGCAGATGCCTGACGCGGCTGCCTTCCTCCAGGACCACCAGGGCGAGATCGTCGCGGTCGTCGTCGGCCTGCTCGCAGCATTGGCGCTGCTGGCGCTCGTGCGCAAGGCGATCGCGCTGTTCGCGGTCCTGGTCGTGATCGCCGCCCTCGTCATCGCCTGGTGGCTGGCCCGCGAGCAGGACCTGCTCGGCCAGGCACACGAACTCCTCCAGCGCCTACGATGAGCCGTGGCTGAGCCGGCGGAGAGCAAGGGATCCGCGCGCCCGGCGCAGGCCCAGCCCTGGCACATGGATCGCGGTCGCGCCTCCGGAGAGATGGGCTACCTGCCCGGACTCGACGGCATCCGCGCGATCGCCGTGCTCGGCGTGCTGCTCTACCACGCCGATGTCGGGTTCCTGCCCGGCGGCTTCCTGGGCGTCGACGTCTTCTTCGTGCTCAGCGGGTTCCTCATCACCACCCTGCTGCTCGAGCAGTTCGAGCGCACCGGCACCGTGGCCTTCACGGCCTTCTATCTGGGGCGCGTGCGCCGCCTCTTCCCGGCGCTCGTCGCCCTGCTCATCGTCGTCGCCATCGCCAGCGCCGTGGTCTATCGCGATGCCGCGCAGAAGACCGCGTCCGACCTCATCGCGTCCTTCCTCTACGTCAACAACTGGTGGTACGTCGTCGCCGAGCAGTCGTACTTCGACTTCATCGCACGCCCGCCCCTGCTCAAGCACCTGTGGTCACTGTCCATCGAGGAGCAGTTCTACTTCGTCTGGCCGGTGATCGCCTTCGTGCTCATGCGCACGTGGCGCCGCCGTGGCGTGCTCATCGGCTCGCTGGCACTGGCGCTCGCGTCGACGCTGTGGATGCTGGTGCTCGCGAACGCGAACGGCTTCCCCGAGCTGGCTGACCCCAGTCGCGTGTACTTCGGCACCGACTCCCACGCCATGGGCCTGCTCGTCGGTGCCGCCCTCGCGACGGTCTGGCGGCCCGGCCGCATGCCGGCGCACGTCAATCGCACCGTGCGCGACGGGCTCACGGTCATCGGAGTGCTCGCCCTCGGCGCACTCGCCGCCTTCTACGTCGGGATCGGCGAGCTCACGCCCTGGCTCTACCGCGGCGGCTTCCTCGGACTGGCGCTCATCGTCGGCCTCATCATCGTCATCGCGAGCCAGCCGGGCACGAACCTCGGTCGAGTCCTGGGAACGCAGCCGTGGCGCTACATCGGCCAGCGCTCGTACGGTCTCTACCTGTGGCACTGGCCGATCTTCGCCGTCACCCGCCCCGAGCTCGACACTCCGCTGGATGGCCTGCCCCTGCTGGTCGTGCGGCTGGCCCTCACCTTCGCCGTGGCCGAGGCCAGCTACCGATGGCTCGAGATGCCGATCCGCCGTGGCGCCCTCGCACGCCTGCGCGATCGCCTGCGCGACCACCAGGCGCCGGACCGACGACCGCTCATGGCGCGGGTCGCCGCAGCCGCCGTGCTGGCCGTGCTCGTGCTCGCCGGCACCGGCGTTGCGCTCGGGGCAGCCGCCCGCACCGATCAGACCCCTGCCGACGTCGTCGCCGCGATCGGCACCAAGCCAAGCGTGGAGATCGAGCGCGTCGCGCCGCCGTCGGCCAAGCCCTCCTCGGTCGCGAAGCCATCAGGTGCTCAGCCTTCGGTGGCTCCGGGATCAGTCGCCGCCATCGGTGACTCCGTGATGCTCGGTGCGCGCGCAGCGCTGTATCGCGCCATGCCCGGCATCGAGATCGATGCTGCTGTCGCCCGCTTCCCGGGCGGGTTCCTGGGACCGATGCGGCGCTACGAGCGCGCCCATGCCCTTGCGCCCGTCGTCGTGCTCCATCCCGGGACCAACGGCACCCTGTCGGCGTCCATGCTGCGCGCCATGCTCACCATCGTCCGCACGCATGATCGCGTCGTGGTCGTCAACGACAACGTTCCGCGCAGCTGGCGCGACTCGAACAACGCGGTCATCGCAGCCGTCGTGCCGGAGTTCCCCAATGCCGTCATGGTGGACTGGCGCAGCGCATCCAAGGATCGGCCCGAGTGGTTCGTCTCCGATCGCGTGCACCTGACGCGGGCAGGCGCCCGCGCATATGCGCGACTCATCAGGCTCGCCGCGGTCGGCGGCTAGAGATCGCTCCAGCGCTCCATCGGCCCGTCCCACTGCGTCGGCAGCGGAGCGAACTGCGGCGCGGCATGGTCGACGACCACGTTGAGCACCGTGGAGACCGACCGCTCCCCGACCCACAGGTGCTTTGCTCCGTCGACTCCGATGACCTCCGCCTGCGGGACCCGAGCGAACCGCAGATGCGCCTCGGCCGGCTGCAGGTAGTCGTCGAGTTCAGGCACGAGGGCGACCAGTGGCAGGCCGGACTCCGCCCAGGCGTCGAGGTCGGCCGGCTGCGAGTACTTCAGGGGTGGCGACAGCAGGATCGCTCCCGCAAGTCCCTGCTCAGTGCGCGCAGCCAGCGCATGCCGCAGGATGACATCGGTGCCGAACGACCAGCCCAGGACCCATGGCGTCGGCAGTCCGGCGTCGCGCACGAAGGCCAGCGCTGCAGCAAGGTCCAGGCCCTCGCCGTCGCTGGCATCGAAGGCGCCCTCACTCGTGCCGCGGGCGCTGGTGGTGCCACGCGTGTTGAAGCGCACGATCGCGAGATCGGCAAGCGCCGGCAGGCGCCAGGCCATCTTGCGCAGCACGTGGCTGTCCATCATGCCGCCGGCCGTGGGCAGTGGGTGGCAGCAGACGATGGTGCTCACCGGCGCCCGATCGAGGGGGACAGCGAGCTCACCGACCAGGGCCAGGCCGTCAGATGTCTGCAGGGTGATCGGGGTGCGCTGCGCGGGCAGCACGGCATTGGCGACGATCTCGGGCATGACCGGCCTAGCGCCTGGGACCGCGCTGATGCCGCGGTCCGCGGGTGCCGCGTGAGGCCCAGCAGGTCTTGTGCCAGTGCCGCCGTGCGTCGACGCCGCCCAGGCCGTCGGCCGGGAAGGCCACCACGTGCGGGGTGCCCGCGTGGATCTCGTGGTCGCAGCCCGGGCATCGGTAGGCCTTGGTGGCCGCGTGGCCGGTGATCGTCTGCACGACCCAGCGCTCGCCCTGGTGCTCATCGACCGTGCGCAGCCCGTACATGGCTGGCCGCGTGTCGAGGCCGGGCTCGGGACGACGACGGTGCTTGCGAGCCATGCGCGAAGTCTGCCATGTGAGCAGCGCTAGAACAGCCGCAGACTCGGGTCGTCGGTGCCCTTGAGGGCGTCGTAGTCGAGCACGAGGCAGCGGATGCCACGGTCCTCGGCCAGCGTGCGTGCCTGGGGCTTGATCTCCTGGGCCGCGAAGACGCCGGTCACCGGCGCGAG
>JAQTXL010000082.1 GCA_028688835.1 Candidatus Nanopelagicales bacterium
CGAGCACCATCGCGCGCGTGCTGCCCTGGGGAACGGCCGGGATCACGGGTCTGGCCACTGCAGACGGCATCGCCGTTGCCGTTCCCGGCGCTGGCGGCCGCGGTGACTCCGTGCCCGTGCTGCCCGTCGGGTGAGCACTGGCGCTAGCTTCGGATGACGACCGACCCAGCAGCGCGTGTCGGACCCGGAGCCGGGATGAAGCCTCGGGCCAGCAGGCCCATGACGAGCAGTCCGCTGCCGGCGATCAGGACGCCGATGGACCACTCGGTCAGCGCATCGGTGCCTGCGAGCACGTAGTGGGCAGTCGCCAGCGGCCAGGCTGCGTAGGCGAGCCAGTGGCTGCGCTGGAAGAGCCTGGCTCCTGAGCCGGCCATGCGCGAGCGGATCCGGCCGATGATCGACACCGGGATCAGGAACCAGAACGCGACCACGCCGAGGGCGACGGCGAGCGGCTCATAGGCCGACAGGCCGGGCACGAGCACCTGCGCGACGCTGAAGGTCAGGAAGGGGTCGAACAGCAGGAGCAGCATGTGCAGCGCGAGGAAGGCCAGGGCAGTCACTCCGAGCCAGCGATGGAGGTCGAGGAGTCGCGTCGGCGACGCGGCCTTGCCGAGCACGCGCGTGCGCAGCAGGATCCCCCAGAGCACCACGGCGGTCAGCAGGCCCCAGGCCGTGACCCCGCTCGCCCTGATGCCGATCCACGTCCAGGCGATGTCAGCCATGGAGCACCCCCTGCAGCGAACTCACGACGGCGTCCGCGGTCATGACGGTATACCCGAGCTCATGGGCCTGGAGCCAGTCGATGGCCTGCTCGCGCTCCATGAGCATCGCCGCAGTTGCGCTGGCCTCGGCGAGCCAGCCGGCGGCGCACCAGACGGTCGCCTGCACGAGCTCGGGATCGGCCATCTGGCCCGTGCGCGGATCGATGACGTGGTGGCGCGTGCCGCCTGCCCAACGGCGATAGAGCGTGGAGGACGTGGCGATCGCGGCCGTGCTGCCGTCGACGTCGAAGGTGACGAGCATCGGCTCGCGCGCGTCGTTGTCAGGATCGCGCTCGTCCTCGATCGCGATCACCCACGCCTCGTCGGATCCGGGCCGACCGCCGACGACGATGTCACCGCCGAGATCGACGAGCACCCCGCCCGCGCCGGCGCCCATGAGCTCGTCGACGATGAGGTCGCCAGCCAGGCCCTTGCCGATCGCTCCCGGATCGATGCCGATGTCGGCCGGCAGCGCCACTGTCGATGCGGCGATGTCGATGACGATGTCGGCCATGCCGCGGGAGCGCTGCGGGGCACCCCAGGCGATCGCGCCCGCCACGGCATCGCGCGCGATGACTGCTGCGAAGTCCGCGTCGTAGCCCGTCGCGCGGATCGCGGCGAGCAGCGTCGGGTCGAACAGCCCGTCGGTCAGGACCCACGCCCGCTGCATGTGCCAGAGCAGGGTCAGCAGGTCGGCACTGACCTCGACCGGCCCGGTGCCAGCGCGCGCATTGAGGCGATTGAGCTCGCTGTCCTCACGGAAGCGCGACCACGACTGCTCGAGCAGTGCGACGCGGGTGCGTCCCAGCTCGGCCAGGGCCCGGCCGTCGCCTGCATCGAAGACGCTGATCGAGCAGGCTGCGCCCATCGCACGGAAGGACTCGACCTCGAGGCTCATGCCTTGCTCGCGCGCGTCTTGCCCTGGGTCACCGGCGCTGCAGGGGCAGCGGGTGCCGGTGCCTGAGCGGCCGGCGCGGGCGGGGCGGCCGGCGCCTGGGGCACAGGAGCCTGCTTGGGGGCCGGTGCGACGGTCACGGGCGCCGGCTGTGGCTGCGTCGGCGCGGCCGGCTGGCTGGGCGCCTTGGGGGTGGTCGTCGTGCCGCGCGCTGGGGCCTTGGTCACGCGCTGCTTGGCGGCGGCCTTGGGCCTGTTCGCCGGAGCTGCAGCGACGGTGCCCCGCGCATTGAGCGCCGCGGCGGTCGCCACGAGCTGCAGGCGATAGTCCTCGAGGCGCTGCCGCTCGGCAGCGAGCTGCGCGGCGTAGGCATCGAGCTGCGCACGCGTGAAGCCGCTCGTGGATGTCACCGCGGCAAGGGCGATGTCCGAGGTGGCCTCGGCGGCCTGGCTCTCCTGGGCGGTGCGCAGTGCGACCACGCCCACCAGGCCCAGGCATGTTGCTGACGCAAGGCCGAAGGCCGCGATCTTCTGGCTTGGTGAGGTCGCCTGGTGGAGGCTGCTCTTCCTGCTCATCTTCTGCTCCTTCGCTGGTACGGCCAAGGTAGCCAGACCCGCACCAGGGAAGGCTTCAGTCGAGGTTAAGCAGGGATAAGGAGTCGCTGCCGCCGAGTGCGCACGATCAGCGCTCGACCTTCACCAGGCGCAGGGCCGCCACTGGGCATGCCGCCACGGCCTTCTTCGCCGAGGGCAGCAGCTGCAGGGGCACGGCGACGGCAAGCGTGCCGGACGCGAGCAGGGGATAGCCCCACTCGTCGAGGGTCAGGATCTCCGGCAGCATCTCGACGCAGAAGCCGTGCGCGTCGCACACCGTCGGGTCGAGTCGCAGCTCGTGCACCTGGTTCATCGGAAGTCCCTTCCGGGCAGTGGCACCGGCGTCCGGCGTGGATGCTCGATCGGCAGCGAGCCGGCGCCGATGCTGGCGCTGCAGTGGCCGTGCAGGTGGTGGGCGACCTCGTCCTGGAAGACGTGCAGCCCTGTCGTCACGAACCGCGCCGTGCCATCGGGGTGCTTGCATCCGCCGCGCTGCTGCACGAGCGGCAGGCGAGCATTGATGCGATGCAGGTCGGCGGCCTGTGCTGCTGGTGTCGCGAGCAGGTCGAGATCGTCGGCGATCGACGGCAGCCCGAACCGGCACGGCCCGCACTGGCCGGCGCTCTCCCCCGCCATCCAGCGCGCGATGCGCGCCAGCTCCTGCACCGGGCACTCCCGGGCATCCAGTGCCCACAGGATGCCGGCGCCGATGACGCCACCGGCAGCGGACACCGACTCAGGCGACCACTCCGCCGCGAGGAGCGCGTCAGTGGCGACCCAAGCGCCGCCGTAGCCGCCGGTGAGGAAGCCGGCGACGTCACCGGAGAATCCGTTGCAGCGGTCGATGATCTCGGCGACCGGCGTGCCCGTGGCGACCTCGATCACGCCTGGGGAGCTGACCGCTCCGCCGACGCTCACGAGCGAGGTGCCCGGGGCTGAGGTCGCCCCCTCGGAGGCGAACCATTCGCCGCCGTAGCGCGCGATGAGCCCCAGGTGCGCGAGGGTCTCGACGTTCTGCACCGCGGTCGGGCGCCCGTTGACGCCGCGCTGGAAGGGACGGTCGAGGAACACCGGCGTGGCGATGCCATCGCCGGTCCAGTGCGCGAGGGCGCTCTCCTCGCTGGCGACGTAGCGCGCAGGCGGCGTGATGAGCTCGATGACGATCGGGTCACGGCGCTCGGCGAGGGCTCGGGTCACGATGTCGATGACGGAGGAACCGCGGTGGACGGCGATGAAGGCCGAGGGAGCGCCCAGCGTCGCGGCGAGCACCTGGATGCCGTCGAGCACGAGGTGCGGCGAATGCCGCAGGAGGATCGCGTCCTTGCTCGACGCGGGCTCGCCCTCCATGGCGTTGGCCAGGACGACCGGCTTGCGTCCGGCGGACCAGGCGCGACGACCCGCTGCGCTCTCGAGGACCGCGTGGATCTTGCGCGCCGTCGGGAACCAGCCGCCGCCGCGGCCGCGGAGCCCGGCTCGCTCGATCTCGTGGACCATCGATCCCGGGTGGCCGATCCTGGGGCCCTCGATCGCGGGCAGCGGCCCGAAGTGACGCTCATGGTCGGCCAGGGACCGCAGGTCCAGGGCGGCACCGGTCGGGCCGACGGGGAGCAGTCGGGCGATGCCTGCTGGTGGGGTGCTCACCGGGCCAGTCTGGCGCGTGGCCCGTCAGGCATGGGTCCGCCGTTGCCCAAGTGCAGGTAAAACCCGGCACCAGCGGGACTTGGGGCCTTCCATACCTATGTGCTGGGTATGCTTTGCCGGTGAGCTGGACGGACATCGACTTCGCGCTGGCACTCGGCGGCCTGGTCGCGGGTGTCATCGTCGGCCTCACCGGCATGGGCGGGGCGGCACTGGTGACGCCGATGCTCGTGCTCATCTTCGGCATCAACCCGGCCACGGCCGTCTCCAGCGATGTCGTCGCCGCGGCGATCATGAAGCCGTTCGGCTCGTGGGTGCACATCCGCAACCACACCGTGCACTGGGGCCTGGTGCCCTGGCTGTCCCTCGGGTCGATCCCGGGCGTGCTGGCCGGGACGTGGGTGTTCAACATCGCCCTCCAGGGATCGGACGCAGCCGACACCATCAAGACCTGGCTCGGCGCGGTGCTGCTGGTCGCGGTGGCAGCGATGATCGCCAAGACGTGGCTGGCCCGTCGCGCCTTCGCGCGGCACGGGGCCCAGGAGCTGCTCGGCACCTCGATGCCGGTGAAGCCGATCCCCACCGTGGTCCTGGGCGCGACCGTCGGCCTCATCGTCGGCATGACCAGCGTCGGCTCCGGCTCGCTTGTGGTCACCGTCCTGCTGCTGCTCTACCCGCTGCTGCGCCCGAGCATCCTCGTCGGCACCGATCTCGTGCAGGCCGTGCCGATGCTCATCGCCGGCGCGATCGCCCATGCCGGCTTCGGCGTCATCGACATCGCCGTCATCGTCTCCCTGCTCATCGGGCAGATCCCCGGCGTCATCATCGGCGCCCGGCTCTCGACACGCTACGACGGGCACCTGCTGCGCTACCTGCTCATCATCGTGCTCGGGGCGACAGCGCTCAAGCTGCTCGGCATCATCAGCAGCCTGGCGGCCGGCATCATCGCGATCGCCGGAGTCGTCATCGTCGGCGCGTTCATGCTCCTGGAGCTGCGGCGCAATCGCACGCTCCGCTCCGACCAGCCGCGCGAGACGACGTCCACCACGTCCTGACATGAGAGAGTCAGCGGGTGCACGCGATCCTGCAGCCCGAGGGCATCGGCGGTCCCGAGACGCTCGCCTGGACCCAGGCGCCTGAACCCGTTGCCGGACCGGGCGAGGTCGTCATCGACATCGCAGCCGCCGGCGTCAACCGGGCCGACCTGCTCCAGCGCCAGGGCCGCTACGACCCGCCGCCGGGATCGACACCCATCATGGGCCTGGAGTGCGCGGGCCGCGTGCACGCGCTCGGCCCGGGGGTCACCAGCCTGGCCGTCGGCGACCGGGTCGCCGCGCTGCTCGTCGGCGGCGGCTACGCCCAGCGCGTGGCCGTGCCGGCCGCCCAGGTGCTGCCCGTCCCGGCGTCGCTGAGCCTGATCGAGGCGGCGGCGCTCCCCGAGGTCGCGTGCACGGTCTGGAGCAACGTGTTCATGTCGGCGCGCCTGGCACAGGGCGAATGGCTGCTCGTGCACGGCGGCGGCTCTGGCATCGGCACCCATGCGATCCAGGTGGCCCGGGCTGCGGGTGCACGCATCGCCGTCACCGCCGGCAGCGACGACAAGCTCCAGGCCTGCGCAGGCCTCGGCGCCGACCTGCTCATCAACCACCGCACCCAGGACTTCGCCGAGGTCATCGCCGAGGAGATCGGCGGCGTCGATGTCGTGCTCGACATCATCGGCGCCAAGTACCTGGCCCGCAATGTCGCGGTCCTCAATCGCAATGGCCGCATCGCCGTCATCGGCATGCAGGGAGGCGTCCGGGGCGAGCTCGACCTGGGCGCACTGCTCGGACGCAATGGCACGATCCATGCCGCCTCACTGCGCGGACGGCCGCCAGCGGAGAAGGCCGACATCTGCCGGCAGGTCGAGCGCTTCGTCTGGCCCTGGATCGACGCCGGGCTCGTGCGTCCGGTGATCGCAGCCCAGCTGCCGATGTCCAGTGCCGGCGAGGCGCACCGGCTGCTCGAGGACGGCCAGGTCACCGGCAAGATCCTGCTCACCGTCGATGGGGCAGGCCTGGCATGAGGGCGCTGACCATCGCCGCGAGCCTGTGCGCTGCGGCCTCACTCGCCGTCGCGTCGGGGATCGCCACGGCCGACGCCGATGACGCGACACCGGCACCCACGGCCAGCGCCTCCCCGAGCGCATCCGCCCCGGCAACTGCGGCACCCACGGCCAGCGCCTCGGCCTCGCCCTCGCTGCTCGGCCCGACCACCGGCACGAGCGTCGCGTGCCCGGTCGCGCCGGCCGCCCTGAGTGCCGCCCAGAGCGCCGAGGTGCTGCAGGTGGCCGCGCGCCGGCTGGCCTCGGCAGCCGTCGGCTCGTCCCGTCGCTATCCCTTCGGCGCGCTCACGAACCAGACCTCGTATGCGCGCACGGGCCCTGCTGCCTGGACGAGCGGCTTCTACCCCGGCGAGCTGTGGCTCATGGTCCAGGCCACGCAGGACGACCGCTGGCTGCGTCGGGCGCGCTCGTACAGCGCCGCGCTCATCCCCGTGGCCAATGACCGCAGCACCCACGACCTCGGCTTCATGGTCGGGGTGCCGATGTCGCTGGCCACCGACCTCGAGCCGGGCCCAGGGCGCAGGCGCAGCTACCTCAATGCGGAGATCACCGCCGCCAAGACGCTCGGGCTGCGCTTCAACCCGCGCGTCGGCGCGATCAAGTCATCGGTCTACGAGGGCAAGTGGGGCGTGATCGTCGACTCGGCCATGAACGCGCCCATGCTCATCGAGGTGGGACAGGCGCTGGGCCCCGAGGGCGACCTGCTCGTCGAGCAGGGGACCACCCACATGCTGACGCTGGCGCGCACCTTCGTCCGCTCGAACGGATCGACCTTCCATCGCATGGCCTTCAACCCCCGCACCGGTGCGCTCATCGGCCCCGTCGCCGGCCAGGGCCTCGCGAGCACATCGAGCACCTGGTCGCGCGGCCAGGCCTGGGCGATCAACGGCTTCACTCGCGCCTACGCCCTGACCGGCGACGCACGCCTGCTGCAGGCGGCCGAGGCGACGGCCAACTACTGGCTGGCGCGCGTGCCCCCGGGGTGCGTGCCTGCGTGGGACCTCGACGTGAGCAACGATCGCGCACCTCGCGACTCGTCGGCCGCAGCGATCGCCGCTGACGGCCTCCTGGCCCTGGCCGCGATCGAGCCCAGCGCCGATGCCGCCGCCACCTACCGCACCTACGCGCAGCTCACCCTGGGCACCCTCGCATCGCCCGGGTGGCTCAACACCGCCTCGGCCAACCCGGGCATCCTGCTGCGCCAGAGCCTCAATGTGCCCGCCAACCCGCGCGACGGCAGCTACGTGTGGGGCGACTACTACCTGCTGCATGCCGTGACCTCGGTGCTCGCAGAACGCCCGACGCCGTCGGGATCACCGACGTCGACCCCCGTGCCCACCGCGTCGCAGACCCCGGGAGCAACGCCTGCGGCAACTCCGGGCGGCACCGCGGCCGCCACCCCGAAACCAAGTCCCACTGACTAGTGGCCTGACGATGGTGCGACGATAGGCCCATGACCGCCTCCCCACAGGACCTCGAAGGAGCCGACGACGCGCACCGCCGCGTGCTGATCGTGGGCCCTGACGGCCAGCCCATCGGCGACGTCGAGCCCACGGACCGTGAGGACGAGTCGCAGGTCGAGTCCCTGGTGCAGTCGCCGGCCAAGGTGATGCGCATCGGATCGATGGTCAAGCAGCTGCTCGACGAGGTCAAGAGCGCGCCGCTCGACGAGTCGGCGCGCGTGCGCCTGCGCGAGATCCACCTGCAGTCGATCAAGGAGCTCGAGGACGCACTCGCACCGGAGCTCGTCGAGGAGCTCGAGCGCCTGAGCCAGCCGTTCAACGAGCCGGCCCCCAGCGAGGCCGAGCTGCGCATCGCGCAGGCGCAGCTCGTCGGGTGGCTCGAGGGCCTGTTCCATGGCATCCAGGCCGCGCTCTACGCACAGCAGATGACCGCCAAGGCGCAGTTCGAGGAGATGCGGCGTCAGGCGATGATGCAGGGCCAGCTGCCGCCCGGCCAGGGTGGCCCCGGTGGGCCCAGCGCCGGTCAGTACCTCTAGCACGCGCGCCGACTAAGGTCGTGCCGTGATCGATCCGGCCATCCTGCGCACCGACCCCGACCGCATCCGTGAGTCCCAGCGGCGGCGCGGCGAGAGCGTCGAGGTCGTCGACGAGCTCATCGCCGCAGATGCCGCCAAGCGCGCTGCACAGCAGCACTTCGATGAGCTGCGCAACCAGCAGAAGGTGCTCGGCAGGCAGATCGGCCCGCTGCAGGGAGCCCTGAAGAAGGCTGCCGACGACACGTCGCGCGCACGTGCGCAGGCTGAGGTCGAGGCGCTGATGGCGCAGGCGAGCACCCTTGCCGACGACGTGAAGGCAGCCGATGCCGCGGCCATCGAGGCCGCCGCACTCGCCGATGGCCTGTGGCTTCGCATCAGCAATCTCGTCAACCTCGACTCGCCCGTCGGCGGTGAGGCCGACTTCGTCGTGCTCGAGGAGGTCGGCACCCCGCGCGACTTCGCCGCCGAGGGCTTCGAGCCGCGCGACCACCTCGACATCGGCGAGCTGCTCGACGCCATCGACACCGTGCGCGGCGCCAAGGTGTCGGGCTCGCGATTCTTCTACCTCAAGGGCATCGGCGCCCAGCTGGAGTTCGCGCTGCTCAACCTCGCGATGCAGCAGGCGAGCGCGAACGGCTTCATCCCGATGATCACTCCGGCGATCGTGCTGCCCTCGGCCATGGAGGGCACGGGCTTCCTGGGCCAGGCGGCCGAGAACGTCTACCGGCTCGACGACGATGACCTCTACCTCGTCGGCACCAGTGAGGTCCCGCTCGCGGCCTACCACTCCGACGAGATCCTCGACGCTGCCGCGCTGCCGATCCGCTACGCCGGCTGGAGCAGCTGCTTCCGGCGCGAGGCGGGCTCGTACGGCAAGGACACCCGCGGCATCATCCGCGTGCACCAGTTCGACAAGGTGGAGATGTTCGTGTTCACCACCCCCGATGCCGCCGAGGCCGAGCATGCCCGACTGCTGCGCTGGGAGCGTGACTTCGTCGAGGCGCTCGAGCTCCCGTACCGCGTCATCGACGTCGCCACCGGCGACCTGGGCTCGAGCGCTGCGCGCAAGTTCGACATCGAGGCCTGGATCCCCACGCAGGGCGCCTACCGCGAGATCACGAGCACCTCGAACACCACCGAGTTCCAGGCCCGGCGCCTGCGCATCCGCATGCGCGACGGCGATCGCGTGCAGCCGCTGGCGACCCTCAACGGCACGCTCTGCGCGATGCCGCGCATCATCGTCGCGATCCTGGAGAACCACCAGCAGCCCGACGGCAGCGTGGTCGTGCCCCAGGCCCTGCGGCCCTTCCTCGGCGGTCGCGCCGTGCTGACCGCACCTGAGCCGGCCACGCGCGCATGACCCACTTCGATCCCGCTGCCCTCGACCTCATCGAGTTCCCGCAGCTGATCGCCCTCGACGTCGACGGCACGCTCGTGCCGGCTGACGGTGTGGTGCGCCATCG
>JAQTXL010000083.1 GCA_028688835.1 Candidatus Nanopelagicales bacterium
TGCCCGAGGGCCACGTGGCCATGGACGGCTCTGGGAGCCTCGTGTCCGCCCCCTCGAATGAACGCCTCACGAAGGTCGGTGACACCTTCCTCATGGACATGGACCGCGAGCCCCTCGGTGACATCGCAGGCATGGGCAAGTACCAGGTCGAGAACGAGGTCGTGGCCATCGAGCACGGCCGTCTCCTGGAGTGGACGGTCGGCATGGCCGGTCGCCCGCGTGTCGGGCACGTCTACGGCATCCGCCTCACGCCGCTGGACACCTCGCTGACGCGCGTCGAGAACTATGTCGACTGGAGCGGGGTCGCCGAGAAGTACCGCGAGCGCGTGCAGTGGCCGGTCGTCCCCGCGCACATGATGGAGGCTTCGCTCGCTCGCCTCGAGGCGGCGATCCTCTCGGCGTAGTCGGCGACGCGCAGCAGGCCGGGACGAGTCGTCGCGGCGCTGCTGCAGTCACAGGTTTCCCCATGGTCGCGAGGTACCATGCTTCGATCGCTGTCGAGATGACGAGGTGCTTGTGGGGCTGCTGACTCGGTTCGAGGACTCCCTCGACCGCATGGTGAACGGCGCCTTCGCCCGCGCCTTCAAGGCGGAGGTGCAGCCCGTCGAGATCGCCTCGGCCCTGCAGCGCGAGATCAACGATCGCGCGGCCATCGTCGACCGTGACCGCACGGTGGTGCCCAACATCTTCCAGATCGAGCTGTCCGACCACGACTACACGCGCCTGGCCGTCTTCCGCGATGCGCTCCAGGGCGAGCTCGTCACGCTCGTGAAGGGCTACGCGGCCGAGCAGCGCTACACCCTGCTCGGCGGCGTGCAGGTCGTGATCTCCCAGGACGACGAGCTGGAGACCGGCATCTTCCGCGTGCGCAGCGAGGCGCGCGTCGAGGTCGCCGCCCAGGGCACGGCAAGCCTCGACAGCCCAGCTGGTGCCGCCCTCGGTGGCCAGCCCAGGCTCGAGATCGGCCGCACCGCCTATCCGCTCGTGCGCGCGGTCACGCGCATCGGTCGTGGCGCCGACGTCGACATCCGCGTCGATGACCCGGGCGTGAGCCGCAATCACGCGGAGATCGTCATGGGCACCCCGGTGATCGTGCGCGACCTCAACTCGACCAATGGCACGACCGTCAACGGTTCGCGGATCACCGAGCTCGCCCTCGATGAGGGCACGGCGATCCAGGTCGGGTCGACCACGCTCGTCTTCAGGAGCACCTGAGTCGTGTCCGAACTCGGACTCACCCTCGCCCGACTGGCCTTCCTGGGCCTGCTGTGGCTGTTCGTGCTGGCCACGGTGCTCGTGCTGCGTCGCGACCTCACCCAGCCCGCCGAGGCGCGGCCGATCGCCCTGGGCCGAGCACCGCGCCAGCCCAAGCCGGCCAAGGTCCCCAGGGCCAAGGGCGCGAAGGTGCGCGGCTCCAAGCTCATCATCACCGACGGCGCTCTCGCCGGCACCGTCATCCCGCTGGCCACTGCTGATGTCACCATCGGACGCGCAGCCGACTCCACGGTCGTGGTCGAGGACGACTACGCCTCCAGCCGCCACACCCGCGTCTTCAACGTCGACGGGGTCTGGATGGTCGAGGATCTCGGATCCACGAATGGCACCTGGATCGACCGCACCCGGATCACCAGCCCCACGGCACTGCCGGTCGGCGTGCCCCTCCGGGTCGGTCGCACGACCCTGCAGCTGCAGAAGTAGGCGGTCGCCATGCAGCTGCGCTACGCCGCTCGCTCCGATGTCGGACTCGTGCGCCCCGGCAACGAGGACTCCGGCTACGCAGGCCCGCGCCTGCTCGTCGTCGCCGACGGCATGGGCGGGCATGCTGCCGGTGAGCTCGCCTCCGCGACTGCGGTCGCCATGCTCGCCGAGCTCGACGCGTCTCCGCCAGCCGATCCCCTGACCGCGATGGCCGACGTCGTCGATCGCATCGGCAGCACGCTCGTCGATCTCGTGCAGGAGGACGTCGAGGTCGAGGGCATGGGCACCACGGTCACGGGGATCTACTGGCTCGGTGAGCGCATCGCGATCGTGCATGTGGGCGACTCGCGCGCTTACCTGCTGCGCGACGGCGAGCTCGTGCAGCTCACGCATGACCACACCTACGTGCAGACGCTCGTCGACTCGGGACAGATCTCCGAGGAGGAGGCGGCGACCCATCCGCGACGGTCGCTGCTCATGCGCGCACTCGACGGCATCTCGCCGGTCGAGGCCGACCTCTCCGTGCGCGAGGCGCGCGTCGGCGACCGCCTCCTGTTGTGCTCCGACGGGCTGTCAGGGGTGCTCACCGGCGAGGAGATCCACACGCTGCTGGCCACGGGTGAGCCGACCGGCTGCGTCACCCGCCTGGTCGATCGCGCCCTCGAGCACGGCGCGCCCGACAACGTGACGGTCGTCGTCGCCGATGTCATCGACTTCGAGGTGAGCATCGAGGACTCGCAGGTGCTGCCGGTCGTCGTCGGCGCTGCCGGCGAGCTGCGCGTGCGCGAGCGACTGCCCCGAGTGCAGTTCCCCCTCGACGCTGAGCCAGACCCCGAGCACGTGGCCCAGGCCACCGAGCGCACGCGCGCGGCCTCGCCCGAGAACGCGCTGGAGGTGCGCAAGCGCGAGGTGCGCAAGCGTCGTTGGACCCGCACTGTGCTCGCCCTCGTGATCGTGGGTGCCGTAGCCGCGCTCGCGCTCGTCGCCGGGCGCCTGTGGCTGCAGACCCAGTGGTTCGTCAGCGTCCTGGGCAACCCGGGCACCGGAACCGTGGCGGTTTACAACGGAGTCCCGGGCTCGCTCATGGGCGTCTCGCTGTCATCGGTGAGCAGCGACAGCACGATCGCGGTCGGCACCCTGCCCCTGTTCGACCAGGAGCTCGTGAGCAAGGGCATCCCGGCGGCCGACGCTGCAGATGCCGAGCGCATCATCAATGAGCTCGCGCAGCGCGCGACCGACTGCATCTCGGCCCCCACCACGGGCTGCCCGGGGGTGGCGAGCTGATGGCCTTCCAGTCCGTGCCGACACGGCAGCCCACCCGCCGCACCACCGAGCTGCTGCTCACCGTCGGCGCGTGGGTGCTGGGCATCCTCGCCACGCTCCAGATCGGCTGGGCCACGGGCATCGGCATGACCACCGAGATGTGGATCACGGTCGGCATCGTGGGCCTGGTGGCGGTCGCGATGCATGTGGTCATCCGCACGCGGGCGCAGTACGCGGATCCCATCCTGCTGCCGGTCGCCACGCTGCTGACGATCCTCGGCCTGGTGATGATCTACCGCATCGACGTCGCCTCGGCGCAGCGGGCCGAGCGCAACAACGCGCCTGCCCCGACACCTGATGTGTACGCGCAGCTCACCTGGTTCGCGGTTGCAGCAGTGCTGTTCATCGCCACGCTGATCCTCATCAGCGACCACCGCCGCCTGCAGCGCTTCACCTACACCTTCGGCTTCCTCGGCCTGGTCGGCCTCGTGCTGCCGCTGACGCCCATCGTCGGATCCACGATCAACGGGGCCACGCTGTGGGTGCGCGTGTTCGGGCTCTCGTTCCAGCCGGCTGAGGCGTCCAAGATCCTGCTCACCATCTTCTTCGCGGGCTACCTCGTGGTGAAGCGCGACTCACTCGCGCTGGTGCGCACCAAGGTGCTGGGCGTCGGATTCCCGCGACCCAAGGATGTCGGTCCACTGCTCGTGGCCTGGGTGGTCTCGCTCGGCGTGCTGATCTTCGAGCACGACCTGGGCACGTCGCTGCTGTTCTTCGGGCTCTTCGTCCTGATGCTCTACATCGCCACGCAGCGACGCTCGTGGCTCATCCTCGGCGCCGGGCTGTTCATCATCGGCGCGAGTGTCGCCTACTTCGCCTTCGGGCACGTACGCGTGCGCGTCGACATCTGGTGGGACCCCTGGGGCGACGCCAACAACACCGGCTACCAGCTTGTGCAGTCCCTCTACGGACTCGCCAGCGGCGGCCTGTTCGGCAGCGGGCTCGGCCAGGGCTACCCCGAGTTCGTGCCGTTCGCGAACACCGACTTCATCGTGGCTGCGATCGGCGAGGAGCTCGGGCTCACCGGGCTGTGCGCGATGCTCCTGCTGTTCGCGATCCTGGTGGAGCGCGGCCTGCGCACGGCGCTGGCGGTCCGCGACTCCTTCGGCCAGCTGCTCGCTGTCGGCCTGTCCATCGTGATGGCCCTCCAGGTGTTCGTCATCATCGGCGGGGTCACGCGGCTCATCCCGCTCACCGGACTCACCACGCCGTTCCTGTCCTACGGCGGCTCGTCGCTGGTGGCCAACTGGGTGATCATCGCCCTGCTGATCCGGATCTCCGATCGCGCACGTCGCCCCGACGTCGTCGTGCCCAGTGTCGATGAGGCGCTCACCCAGGTCGTGCGGCGCGTATGAACCGACCGATCCGCCGGGTCGCCGCCGTCCTGGCCGTGCTCCTCATCGCGCTCATCGCCAACGTCACGGTGATCCAGGTCTTCCGGGCCAGTGACTACCGCGACCGTCCCGGGAACCAGCGCCAGCTGCTCGAGCAGTACGACCGCGAGCGCGGGCCGATCCTGGTCGCTGCGGATCCTGCAGCCCGTTCGGTCGACACCGGCGACACGCTGCGCTACCAGCGCGTCTACTCAAACGGTCCCCTCTACGCGCCGATCACCGGCTTCTACTCGCTGGTCTACGGCGCCACCGGCCTGGAGCGCACCGAGAACAAGATCCTCAACGGCAGCTCCGACCTGCTCTTCGTCGACCGCACGAAGCAATTGTTCGCCGGCCGGCAGATCCAGGGCGGCGCCGTCAGCACCACGATCGACCCACTGGCCCAGGTGGCGGCCTTCACGGGCCTGGGTGCCAAGACCGGCTCCGTCGTCGCGATCGAGCCATCGACCGGCAGGATCCTGGCCTCCGCCCAGTCGCCGTCCTTCGATCCGAACCTGCTGTCGACGCACAAGCCCGCAGACATCCGCGAGTACTACGCCAAGCTCACCGCCGACCCCGACAAGCCACTGCTCAACCGCCCGATCGTCGCGCTCAATCCACCGGGGTCGACCTTCAAGCTCGTCGTCACTGCAGCTGCGCTCGCATCGGGTGAGTACACCTCCGACTCGCTGCTGCCCGGCCCCAAGACCTACCAGCTGCCCAACTCGACCAAGCGCATCAACAACTGGAACCGCAAGGCGTGCAGCGCAAGCGGTGTGATCACGCTGCGCGATGCACTGGCCATCTCCTGCAATACCGCGTTCGCCTGGCTCGGCAATCAGCTCGGCGCCGACGCCCTGCGCACGCAGGCGCAGCTCATGGGCTTCGACACGCGCTTTGAGATCCCGCTGCGCGCCGCGCGCTCGACCTTCCCCGAGGATCCCGATGCGCCCCAGACCTCGCTGAGCGCCATCGGGCAGTTCGACGTCAGGGCCACGGCGCTGCAGATGGCCATGGTCGCCTCGGCCGTGGCCAATCGCGGCGTGCTCATGAACCCCTACATGGTGCAGGAGGTGCGAGGCCCTGATCTCGCGGTGCTGCAGACGACCACGCCCACGATCTTCAAGCAGGCGATGACGGCCGCCAATGCCGCGAGCGAGACCGAGATGATGGTCAACGTCGTGAACAACGGCACCGGCTCGAACGCGCGCATCCCAGGTGTCGAGGTCGCCGGCAAGACCGGCACCGCACAGACCGGCAACGACCGCCCGTCGGTCGCGTGGTTCGTCGCCTTCGCCCCCGCCAAGAACCCGAAGGTCGCCGTCGCCGTGTGCATCGAGGAGGCCGGCACTGCGGAGATCAGCGGCAACGGCCTCGCTGCGCCGATCGCCAGGAAAGTCATCCAAGCCGTGCTGCGCCAATCCTGAATGCACCTGCGAGGATGTGGCCTTAACGTGTTGGAGGCAGTGTGAGCGACGTGCGCATGCTCGGTGATCGCTATGAAATCGGCGAGGTCATCGGGCGTGGTGGCATGGCAGAGGTCCACGAGGCACGCGATGTGCGCCTGGGCCGACGCGTCGCCATCAAGATCCTTCGCCCTGATCTCGCCCGCGATCCTGACTTCCAGATCCGCTTCCGCCGCGAGGCGCAGTCCGCGGCCGCACTGAACCACCCCAACATCGTCGCGGTCTATGACAGCGGTGAGGATCGCCTCGACGGCGCCGAGGGTGCGCCGCAGGTCGTCGTGCCGTACATCGTCATGGAGTACGTCGACGGCATGACGCTGCGCCAGCTCCTCGCATCGGGCCGGCGCCTGCTGCCCGAGCGCGCGCTCGAGATCGCATCGGGCGTGCTGTCGGCCCTGGACTACGCGCATCGCCACGGCATCGTGCATCGCGACATCAAGCCCGGCAACGTGATGCTCACGCGCTCGGGCGACGTGAAGGTCATGGACTTCGGCATCGCACGCGCGCTCAACGAGGCAGGCACCTCGATCACCTCGACCTCTGCGGTGATGGGGACAGCCCAGTACCTGTCGCCCGAGCAGGCTCGGGGCGAGGTCGTGGACGCGCGCAGCGACCTCTACTCGACCGGCGTGCTCCTGTACGAGCTGCTCACCGGGCGCCCGCCGTTCACCGGCGAGTCAGCGGTGTCCATCGCGTACCAGCACGTCTCGGAGATGCCGACCCCACCGTCGCAGATCGACACGGGAGTCTCCCCCGAGATCGACCTCATCGTGCTCGCGGCACTGGCCAAGCGCACCGACGAGCGCTACCAGACCGCCAGCGAGTTCCGGGCCGATGTCGAGCGGATGATCCAGGGCGGTCCGATCACCATGGGCGTCCCCACTGTCATGGCCACCGAGTACACGCAGATGCTCGCCCCTGTCGAGGCGTCCGGTGCAGCCGCCTACGCCCGCGCACGCCAGCCGCAGCGGCGACGGCGTCGCGGCCTGTTCTGGGGCATCGCGGCTGTCGTGGTGCTCGGCATCGTTGCCGCCGTGCTCGTGGTTGCGACGCAGCTCATCCCAGGTGGCGGCACGGCTCGCGTCACCGTGCCCAATCTCGAGGGACTCACGATCGACAGTGCCCAGCAGCTGCTCTCGGCCAGCAACCTGATCCTTGGGCAGCAGACGGCCGAGATCTCCGATCGGCCCGAGGGTCGCATCACGGCGCAGCAGCCGGCCTCCGGTGAGTCCATCGAGGAGGGCCAGGCGATCAACGTCACGGTGAGCAGCGGCAAGGAGAAGGCGACCGTGCCCTCGCTGGTCGGCCTGTCCTCGGCCCAGGATGCGCGCACCGCGCTGGTCGACGCCAACCTGCAGCTGGGTCCGGTGACCGAGCAGGACTCCGACCAGCCAGCTGGCTACGTGCTCGAGCAGTCCATCCCCGAGGGGGCGCAGGTCAATGCCGGCAGCACGGTTGCGATCACGGTCGCATCGGGATCCGTCACCGTGCCCGCGGTCATCGGGAGCACCGAGGCGCAGGGTCGCAGTGACATCGTGCAGGCCGGCTTCGAGCCGCAGGTGATCTACCAGGACACCGGGGCCGATGTCGCCGGCACCGTGCTCGCCCAGTCGCCCAAGGGCGGCAGCAAGCTCGATCGGGGATCCATCGTGACCATCACCGTCGGCCGCCTGGCCGCGGTTGAGCCGACCCCGACGCCGACGATCGCGCCAGTGCCATAGTCCTCAGTGGTGGACGACCGGCGCCAGACCCTCGCTGCGCTCGAGCGCCTCGGCGTCACCGCACTCAGTGAGCCAGTTCGCGAGCATGCGGTGCCCGCCCTCGGTGAGCACCGACTCGGGATGGAACTGCACGCCCTCGATGGCCTTGGTGCGGTGCCGGATCCCCATGATGACGCCGCTGTCAGTCTCACCCGTGACCTCGAGCTCGTCAGGCAGGGTTGCCGGATCGACGGCAAGCGAGTGGTAGCGCGTGGCGGTGAAGGGGTCGGGGAGCCCGGCCATCACGCCGACCTGGCGGTGGTGCACCTGCGACACCTTGCCGTGCAGCAGCTCGGGAGCGCGGTCGACGGTCGCCCCGAAGGCCACCGCGATGGCCTGGTGGCCCAGGCAGACGCCGAAGATGGGCACCTGGCCTCCGCACTCGCGCACGATGTCGATGCACACGCCTGCGTCCTCAGGCGTGCCCGGGCCGGGCGACAGCAGCACACCGTCGTAGGCCAGCGCCTCCTGCGGGGTCACCTCGTCATTGCGGAGCACCGTGACGTCGGCGCCGAGCTGCGCGAGGTACTGGACAAGGTTGAAGACGAAGGAGTCGTAGTTGTCCACCACCAGGATTCGGGTCACACCGGGTATCTTCTCAGCATGACGTCGGCTGCGCAGCAGCCGGTGCGCTGACAGGAAGGTGACGATCGTGCCGGAGTCCAAGCGTCGCAAGAAGGACGTCGGGTACACGCCGCCCCCCAGCATGGGTGAGCGCAAGGTCGCCAGGCTCGGCTCGCCGGCGTGGCTGGCCCCGATGATGGTCATCTGCTTCCTCGTGGGCCTGCTCTACATCGTGGTCTTCTACATCGCCGGCTCGCAGGTGCCGATCATGCGCGACCTCAGCAACCTGGTGAACATCGCCATCGGCTTCGGCTTCATCATCGTGGGCTTCGTGCTGTCCACGAAGTGGCAGTAGCGGATTACAGCCGTGTAATTCTCCACAGGTGTGGACAACCCTGTGGAGAACTAGGTCTGGATGCCCGGGATCAGCGGCGCCAGGAAGTCCTGCAGCTGCGCTGTGCGCACCATGGCCAGCACGATGAGCACCACCAGGACCCCCAGGCACCCCGCGGACTGCCAGGCCACCTGGTGGCGCCTGGGGGCGAAGACGAAGATCGCGGCGACCAGTGCGCCGGTGACCAGGCCGCCCAGGTGCGCGCGCCAGTCGACGCCTGAGAGCGCGAAGCCCAGGACCAGGTTGATCCCCAGGAGCACCAGCACCTGGGTGATGTCATAGCGCAGCCGGCGTCCTGCCACCACGAAGGCGCCCATGACACCGAAGATCGCACCGCTGGCGCCGACGGACACGGTGTTCATCTCCGAGAACAGGTAGGACGCGACTGCGCCACCCAGGGCGGCGAGCAGGTAGAGCGCACTGAAGCGCACATGGCCCAGGATGCGCTCGAGGGTCGGCCCCATGACGAACAGCACGTACATGTTGAACGCGATGTGCAGGAACGAGCCGTGCAGGAAGGCACTGGAGAGCAGTGACCAGTACTCGCCCTGGGTCGCGATGCCGACGGGCCACATGCCCCAGCTCGTCGCCGACTGGTCGATCCCCAGCGACAGCTGCCACAGGAACACCGCGA
>JAQTXL010000084.1 GCA_028688835.1 Candidatus Nanopelagicales bacterium
GATGAGCTGGTAGTGCTCGCCGAGGATGCGCGTGGTGGCCTCGGCGCGCTCGATGTAGCGGCCCAGCCAGAAGAAGGACTCGGCGATCCGGCTCAGCATGACGACCCGCCCTGCTCGGTCACGGCCATGGGCTCCGATGACTGCTGCTGCTGGCGCTCCTGCTGCACGATGCGGTCGTCATGGGCTGTGGGCGCGTCGATGCGGTCGGGGATGTCCATGTCGATGAGGACCGCACGGGGAATATGCGGCGGTGCTGGTCGATCAACCGTGAGGGTGTCCTCGAGCACCCAGGTGTCCTTGGACCCGCCGCCCTGGCTCGAGTTCACCACGAGGCTGCCCTCGGGCAGCGCCACCCTGCTGAGCCCGCCCGGCAGCACGTAGACATTGGTGCCGTCGTTGACTGCGAAGGGGCGCAGGTCCACATGCCGCGACCGGATCTCGCCGTCCTCGACGACCGTGGGGTAGGTCGAGAAGCGCACCACCGGCTGGGCGATCCAGCCGCGAGGATCCTGCTTGACCGCGGCGATCGCGCCGATGAGCTCCTGCTCGGTGGCGGTTGGGCCCATGACCAGGCCGTAGCCGCCGGACCCGTCGGCGGGCTTGACCACCATGCGCTCGATATTGGCGATCACGTGCGCACGCTGATCTGGGTCGCTGAGGTCGTAGGTGTCGACGTTGGGCAGGATCGGCTCCTGGCCGAGGTAGTAGCGGATGAGCGCCGGCACGTAGGGATACACGGCCTTGTCGTCGGCGACGCCGTTGCCGATCGCGTTCGCGATGGCGACGCGCCCCGCGCGGGCCACGTTGATGAGGCCCGGGACACCGAGCACGCTGTCGGGGCGCAGGTGCACCGGGTCCAGGAAGTCGTCGTCGATGCGGCGGTAGATGACGTCGACGGCTCGGGGCCCTGACGTCGTGCGCATCCACAGTCGACCCTCGCGGCAGTAGAGGTCGCGGCCCTCGACGAGCTCGACGCCCATGTGCCGTGCGAGGAAGGCGTGCTCGTAGTGCGCCGAGTTGTGCACGCCCGGCGTGAGCACGACGACCGTGGGGTCGTCGATGCCTGCGGGTGCGGAGGCGCGCAGGGCGTCGAGCAGTCGCTCGGGGTACTCGGAGATCGAGCGCACGCGGTGCTTGGCGAAGACCTCGGGCAGCACATGCGCGAGCGTGCGCCGGTTCTCGATCACGTACGAGACGCCCGATGGATTGCGCAGGTTGTCCTCGAGCACGCGGAAGATGCCGTCCTCATCGCGGATGAGGTCGATGCCCGACACGTGGATGCGCACGTCGTTGGCCGGCTTGATGCCCCAGGCCTGACGGTGGAAGTGGGTCGAGCTCGTCACGAGCGTGCGCGGGATGACGCGGTCGTGCAGCACCTGCATGTCGCCGTAGACATCGGCCAGGAACAGCTCCAGCGCGCGCAGCCGCTGGATGACCCCGGCCTCGACGGACAGCCACTCGTTCGGCGTGATGATGCGCGGCACGAGGTCCATCGGCAGTGGCCGCTCGCGCTCGCCGAGGGTGAACGTGATGCCATGGCGGTCGAGGTAGGAGTCGCGCTGGCGGGCCCGCTCGGCCAGGCCCTCCGGGCCGAGCTCCTCCAGGGTCGTGAAAAGGGCGCGGTGGGTGGCTCGAGGGCGTCCGCCCTCGAGCATCTCGTCATACGGCGCTGACACGGTTGCCACTGACATCACGCACCTCCCTATCCTCACACCTCTGAACCGGCATGCCGGCTACGAGGAACACGGTAGGTCTGCGGTGTTTCGGCGAGGTTCTCCCGTGATTCCGAATTGTTAACAGATCCGCGCCGCCCTGCGCCGCGCCGGCTGGGAGGCGACTCAGGGGCCAGAAGGGCGCCAGTGGGCCGAAATCTGGCTACCGTGCTCCCGTGATGCTCTCGATGTTCGTCCTGTGGCTGGTCGTCTTCGCCGGAATCGTGCTCAGGTGGCGCTGGACCCCCGGCATCGTGATCGTGACCCTCGTCTGGACCGCGGTGCTGCTCAAGCTGCACATGAACGACGCCATCCCGCTCAACTTCTAGTGATCGGTGCCCGGGAACCCATGAGACTCTCCGTCGAGCGCCAGGTCGACCTGGCCCGCCTCATCAACATCGCCGCGCTGTTCGCGCTGATCGGGGTGCTCGCCGGCTCCCTGCACCTGCAGTTCGGCGTCGGCGAGCAGCCGTGCCCCCTGTGCCTGGTGCAGCGCTCGGGCATGATCGGCCTCGCAGTCGGCCCCATGATGAACCTGCTGTGGGGGATCCGCGCCCGTCACTATGCCCTGAGCATCCTGGCCGCGTCCGTGGGCGCCGCCGGCAGCGTGCGCCAGATCTTCCTGCACATCGCCGACGCTGCTGACCCCGGCTACGGCCCCGACTTCTTCGGCCTGCACCTGTACACGTGGGCCTTCGTCACCTTCGCCGTGGGCGTCGTGGGCTGCGCCGTGCTGCTGCTCTGGGAGGCGCCGCTGACCAGCGGCGATCAGGGCCTGCGCGGCACGCCCGGCCTCATGCGGGTCGCGGCCTACACCGCTATCACCTGGGTGATCCTCGATGCCATCCTCATCGCGGTGTCGGTCATCCCCGAGTGCGGGCTCGGGATGTGCCCCGACGACCCATCGGACATCTCCGGCCTGGGCGACACCGGCGGCTGGGTGCTCATCGGCCTCATGGGCGTGCTCTCGCTCGCCATCGGCGTGCTGCTCGATCGCCGTCGGCCTGCGCGCGCCTGACCCGCGACGTCGGGCCTATCCTCCGAGCGTGGATCACACCCAGGAGCGCTACCGCGAGCCGATGACGCTCGCGATCCACGAGGCTGCGCTTGCCGCCGCCACTGGCGACCTGCCCATCGGCGCCCTGGTGCTTGACGCGCACGGCACGGTGATCGCCCGCGCCCACAACCAGCGCGAGGCGCTGCAGGACCCGACCGCGCACGCCGAGGTGCTCGCCCTGCGAGCCGCTGCAGGGGCGCTCGGCGACTGGCACCTCACCGACTGCACGCTGGTCGTCACCCTCGAGCCGTGCCCGATGTGCGCAGGTGCGGCGGTGCTGTCGCGCGTGGGCCGCATCGTGTTCGGCGCCTGGAACGAGGAGTACGGCGCCTGCGGCTCGCACTGGGACCTCCCGCGTGATCGGCGCATGAACCATCGGCCCGAGGTCGTCGCTGGAGTGCTCGCTGACGAATGTGGCACGCTGGTGCGCGGTTTCATGGCGGGCAAGCGGTCGCAGGAGGATGCATGAGCGGGATGCGTGAGGGTGCCGTCCGCATTGCGCCACGCCGCTACCGCCGCCGCCGGCCCTCGTGGCAGGTGCCCGTCGCGATCGCCGTTGCCGTGATCGTCGTTCTGCTGCTGGTGTTCGGCATCGTGAAGATGTTCAGCGGCTCCAGTGAGCCCGAGGCTTCGCTGGCCTCGCCGACCCCACTGCCATGCGCCACCGTTATGGTCTCGCCGGCGCAGTCGCTGCCGGCACCCGAGCGCGTGCGCGTCAATGTCTTCAACGGGACGCTGACGCCCGGACTTGCCGGCACCACCGCGCAGGTGCTGCGGGCCCGTGGGTTCGTCATCCGCGAGGTCGGCAACGCTCCTGGCAAGCGCCAGGTCGCGCCGGTCGCCGAGATCCTCTACGGACCCAAGGGCAAGGCGTCTGCCCAGCTGCTCGAGTTCTACTTCCCGGGAGCGGTGATGATCCCCGACGGCCGCAGCAAGCGGGTGGTCGATGTCGTGCTCGGCGCCCAGTTCAAGGTCGTGCTCGACGATGCCACGGTCGCGGCCACCAAGGCCTCGCCGACGCCGAGCTCGTCAGGTTCAGGCTGCCCTACTGCCTCCCCGGCTGCATCCGTCTCGCAGCCCTAGGCAGTCGCCTCGAACAGCGCACGTCCGAACCAGTCGTCAGGTCCGCGCAGACCGCTCGGGATCGCGAAGGCAGCGCTCGACTGGTAGCGCACGTACTCGTTCATGCGGTCCGATCGCGACAGGCGCATCTGCATCGGGATGAACTGGGTGTCGAGATCACGGACGAACGCCAGGAAGAACAGCCCCGCGTCGATGCGCCCCAGCCGATCACTGCCGGCGGTGTAGTTGTAGGCGCGCCGCAGGATGCGCACGCCGTTGTTGCTGCTCGGGTGGGCCACCGCCAGGTGCGAGTCGGCGGGGACCAGCGGGTCAGTGCCGCGACCGGTTGCCGCCAGGTCCACAGTGGTGAACTCGTCTCCGCCGGACAGCGGTGCCCCCTCGCTCCGGGTGCGCCCGAACACGCCCTCCTGCTCGCGCAGCGAGGTGCGATCCCACGTCTCCAGGATCATGCGGATCTTGCGCACTGCCAGGTACGTGCCCCCGGCCATCCACTGCGGCTCGTCCGCGGGCTGCACCCACACGTAGTCATCGAGCGCTGCCTGATCGCCGCCCATGATGTTGTTCGTCCCGTCCTTGAAGCCGAACAGGTTGCGCGGCGTCGGCTGCTCGGTGCTGGTCGAGGAGCTTGCGCCGAAGCCCGCCTGCGTCCAGCGCACCGTGGCGGTGCCGAAGGCGATGCGCACGAGGTTGCGCACTGCGTGCACGGCGACCTGCGGATCGTCTGCGCAGGCCTGGATGCACAGATCGCCACTGCTGATCAGCGGGTCGACCTGGTCTCCGGGGAAGTGCGGGAGCTCGTGCAGGCACGAGGGCTGCTGCCCTGCAAGGCCGAACCGGTCGTGCCCCGCGACGTCGCGAAACAGCGTGGGGCCGAAGCCGACCGTGATGGTCAGGCCGCTCGTCGCCAGGTCCATGGCCTCGCCTGAGTCATCCGGCGGAGCGTCGTAGCCGCCAGTGCTCGTCCGCGTGCCTCCGATGGGCTGTCCGGTCGTCATCGCGGCTGCAGCTGCCGACCAGCGCTGCAGCATCGTGATGACTGCGTCCCGCGTGGTGGTGGTGATGTCCAGGGCTGCGAAGTGGAGCGAGCGCTGCATGGGGGTCGTCACCCCCTGCTGGACGGCCCCGTGGAACGGGTACTGCGCGGATGCCGGATGCGCACTGGGTGCTCGACCGACGACCAGGGCAGTCGCGGTCCCAGCCCCGGCGACCGTGAGGGCCCCGGCGCCGAAGGCGCCCAGGAGCGCACGCCGCGAGAACCCGCGGGCATTGCGCTCATCGACCTCGGTCACGACGATGCCCGCCTGCCGAGCAAGGACACCGAAGTCAAGTGCGCCAGGGGCTCGCCGAGGGCGTCGACGGCTGCTGCCAGCTCCTTGACCTGCGCTGGGGTCAGCGCCATGTAGGAGACATACCCGTCACCGTCGCGGTACCGAGCAAGCAGCGCGGTGACGTCGGCGAACTCGGCGTCCAGCTGCGCCGCGAGCGCTGGATCATTGGCCTCGACGATCGGGCGCAGCGCCGTGAACATGCGATGGGCTCCGTCGAGATTGGCCTTGAAGTCCCACAGGTCGGTGTGCGACCACGTCTCCTCCTCGCCGGTGATCTTGCTCGTGGCCACCTCGTCGAGCAGCTCCTTGGCGCCATTGCCCAGCTGGTCCAGCGTGAAGTTCAGCGAGGCAGTGCGCTCGACGAGTGCTGCCGTGTTGCGGACCAGGCCAGCAGCCAGCGAGTCGCGCTGCGCAGTGGTCAGCGCCGTATAGCCGGCTGCCGGCGGCCACAGGTCCTTCTCGATCCGGTGCCAGCCCGTCCAGACCTCGCCCTCGGCGAGGTCGGCCTCGCGGGCATCGAGGATGGGATCGAGATCGCCGAACGACTCGGCCACCGGCTCGATGGACTCCCAGTGCATGCGCGTGGGGGCGTACAGCGCGCGGGCGCCCACGTCGTCGCCGGCGCGGTATGCCGCGGTGAAGGCTCGCGTGCCCTTGAGCAGCGCGGCTGCCTCGTCCTGCACGTATGCCTGGTACTCCTGAGTCGCAGCATCGACTGCCCGCTGGTCTGCGGCACCTGTTGCGGGCGCGGACGCCGTACCCGTCACCGTGAACGGCGTGCGGATGCCATCGCCGCTCATGCCGGGCTTGCAGCTGATCACATAGGAGCCGGGCTCGAGTTGCGCCACCAGGCTGCGGGAGATGCCGGGCCCCACATTCTCGAGCTCCGCCTCGACCTGCAGCGCGTCAGCCCCGAGGACGTAGACCTCGGTGACCTGAGTACCGCTGTTGACGACCGTGAACTCGATCACGCCCGCGGAGGCCGTGACCGCTGATGCCGTGCACTCGGTGTCCGTGCTCGTCACCGTGATGCCGGCGCCGGCGCCGGCCTGAGTTGACGAGCAGGCGGTCAGCGCGAAGGCAAGCACGAGCGAGCCGGCGCCGATGATGGGGGCGATCGTGCGGTGTGAGCGCATGAAGGAGCTCCTGAGGTCAGAGGGCATGGGGGGACCACTGCTGTGATGCGGTGATGTGGTGCTGTGGCGCGGAACTCCCGGCGGGCGTAGCACCCGGCCGAGCCAGGGCTACTTGACGGTGAAGCCGACCTCGGTCTCAGTTGGCCCGCCCTCGACGATCAGCTTCCAGGTTCCCGCGACGTTGGTGTCGATGTAGAGGTCGGCCTCGACTGAGGGCTTGATCTCCACCTCGCCGGCGACGGTGCCGTCAGGACGCTTGACCTCGAAGATGCGATCGGCGGCTGCGCCGTTCATGACGGCGAACTCGATGCGCTCGCCGACCGCTGCCGACTGGCCTTCGACCCCGGTGAGCTGGTCGTCGGCTCCGATGGCGAGCGCGATCTCGCGGGCTGCGACCGACGCGCTGGCTGCGGGAGTCGACGCCTCACCGGTGACGACCAGCGGAGTGCGGATCCCACTGCCGGTCTGCCCCGGCTTGCAGGCGATCTCGTAGTCGCCGGCCGCGAGGTCGGCACTCATGTCACGTGTGACACCCGGGCCGATGTTCTCGACCTCGGCGACGACCGTGGTGAACGCATCGCCGCTCCGGCCGTACACGTACACCTCGGTGATCTCATTGCCGGTGTTGGTGACCTCGAAGGCGACCGCGCCGGCCGGGACCGACGAGCTGTCGAGGGTGCAGGTCGTGTCGGTCGCGGCAACGGCGATCGTGGTCGAAGCGGTCGGCGCCGAGGTGCCGTCGCTGGACGAGCTGCATGCCGCGAGCAGCATGGCGGGTGCGATGGCGACGAGTGCCAGGGCGGTGGTGATGCGCTTGGACATGGTTCCTCCGAGATGAGTGGCGTGCAGGGTCGGCGATGCGGCGGGTGCGTCAGTGGTGCCGGATGGCTCAGGCCGAGGTCGCCGTGGTGGTGACCGGGGCCTGAGCGACAGGTGCGTCGGGCTTTGACCGGGGCTTGCGGAAGAAGAGGTACATCACGGGGATGAGGTAGGCCACCCACACGATGAGCTCGAGCCACGAGGGGGCCGCGGACAGGTTGAAGATGCCCTTGATCAGCGTGCCGTACCAGCTGCTCGGCGGGATGGCGCCGGTCGCATCGAAGGCGGTGTTGTCCAGTCCGGGCAGGATGCCGGCCTCCTGGAGGTCGTGCACGGCATAGGCCAGCACGCCGGCGGCGACCACGACGAGCGCGGCTCCAGTGATCGTGAAGAACTTGGCGAGGTTGATCTTGAGCGCGCCGCGGTAGAACAGCCAGCCGAGCAGCACCGCGGTGGCCAGGCCAAGGGTCGCGCCGAGCACCGGCGCTGTGCCTGAACCGGTCGACTGCACCGCGGCCCAGATGAACAGTGAGGTCTCCAGGCCCTCGCGTGCGACGGCGATGAAGGCCACGACGGCGATGGCCACGGGCCCGATGCCGAAGGCGCTGTCGAGTCGTCCGTGCAGCTCGCCCTTGATGTTGCGGGCGGTGCGCTTCATCCAGAAGATCATCCAGGTCACGAAGCAGACCGCGATGATGCTCATGAATCCGCCGAAGGCCTCCTGCGCCTGGAACGACATGGTCGAGGAGGTGAAGGTCAGGGCCGCGCCGAAGGCCAGGCTCAGGGCGATCGCCAGGCCCACGCCGATCCACACCGGCAGGATCGCCGAGCGGCGCTCGGTCTTGACCAGATAGGCGATCAGGATGCTGACGACCAGTGCCGCCTCGATCCCCTCACGCAGGCCAATCAGGTAGTTCGCGAACATGATGCCTCCTCTCTGGCGAAAAGGTAAGGCTTACCTAACCTGTTTGGCAAGTCGAACACGCGGTGCGGGCAACCTACGGCACTTCAGGGCTGATGTCCCGGGACTTTCGCCCTGTCTGGCGGCCGGCAGCGACGAGGCGCGTCGGTGCTCGAGTCCCTGGCGTCACCTGATGGCGATGGCCTTCGCATAGGCAGGCCAGGCCTTGGGCCCGAGGTACGTGGGCAGGTCGAAGGGGCCCTCGGTCGAGTTCAGTGCGTAGGCGACCACGGCGCCCGTCTTGGGATCACAGGCGACGTTCGCCGTGTAGCCGACGGCCTGGCCGCTGTGGGCCAGCCAGTCACGCTGTCGGATGATCCCCAGGCCGTAGTCGCCTGCATCGATCTTCGTGGTCTTCAGGCGTGCTGCTGCCTGCTTGGCCGGCAGCAGCGTGGTGCCCAGGCAGGTGCTGCCCCACTTGGCAAGGTCGCCGATCGTCGCGTAGGCGCCTCCGCCCTCCTTGCCCCACTCCATGGTCCAGTCGGTGACGTCAGTCGTGGCCGAGAGCTTGGGGTTGACCTGTGCGGCCTGCGGGCCGTAGACCTCGCCGATGGCGCCGTGCGCCCGAGGCGCTGGCAGTGTGACATTGCCCGTCATCAGCTTCGATTTGGTCATGCCGGCCTGCTTGAGCACGCCGTTCACGAGCTGCTCGGGCGTCCTGCGCGTGAGCTTCTGCAGCAGCTTGCCGAGCAGCAGGTAGTTGGTCGTCGAGTAGCCGCCGGGGGCAGTGATGGGCTTGCCCTGCGCGATGCCGAGGGCGATCGCCTGGTCGCGGGTGAAGGTCTGCTTGGGGTTGGCGAACATCTTGCCCACCGCTGCGTCGGCGTAGTCGGGGATGCGCGTCGTCATGCCCAGCAGCTGGGCCACGGTCGCATCGGCCGCGATCGGGTACTGCCTGGCCAGGGCCGGATCGAGTCTGCGCACGGTGTCGGTCAGCTTCAGGCGGCCAGCGGCCACCTGCTCGAGCACCGCGGTCGCGAACACGGTCTTGGTGATCGAGCCGATGAGGAAGTGGTCCTTGACCGTGGCTGGGGTGCCGTCGAGCGAGGCCTTGCCGTAGGCCTGCTCGTAGTAGCCGCGCTTGGGGTCCCAGAC
>JAQTXL010000085.1 GCA_028688835.1 Candidatus Nanopelagicales bacterium
TGCCGATCACCGTCATCGCCCTGGCTGCGGCCTGGCTGCTGCGCGGTCGCCGCGACACCGCCTGCACGGCGCTGCTCCTGGCGCTGCCGCTGGGCGGCGTGGTGATGGCATCCAATGACGTGTGGGGGTTCGACCAGGAGCCGTACCGCTTCTGGCTGCAGTACCTGCTCGTCGCGTCGCTGCTGGTGAGCATCATCCTCGCGCGTGCGCTCGCTGTGCTCGGCCGCAGCACCGGAGCGGCACGGGTGCGCGGTACCGCGGTGGCGGCGGTGGCGGTGCTCGTCTGGGCCACCTCGCTCGTCGACTTCGTCGGCTTCCGGGCCTTCGCGCACGATGCCGGCGTGATCGACCTCGGGAGTCCTCGCCTGCAGGCCGCAGCGCGTCTCCTCGAGGGTCATCCAGGGCTGGTGCTCAGCAGCCACTGCCTCGATCCGCAGGTGCTCAAGCTGGCGACCGGTGCGCCCGTCGTGTACTTCAACCAGGGCCTGGCCTGGCCTGCGGTCAAGGACGACTTCCTGATCTTCCAGGACCGAGGCCGGCGCGCGGGCGAGGACGTCGTCGCGCTGCAGGCGGCCGGGGTCGAGTACGTGCTCACCGACAGCGCCTGCGCGACCGACTGGACCTTCCCGCCCGGCTGGGCCGTGCTGCCCGTGGCCACGGAGCCGTATGCCGACGGCGGACCCCACGAGCTCACGCTCTCCCGCGTCCAGCGCTGACGCGCGCGACACTCGGTACCCTGCACTGTGGAGTTCTTGGTGTCGGTCGTGGTGCCGGTGCTCAATGGCATGCCCTACCTGCCGACGACCATCGACTCGATCCTGCAGCAGTCCCATCGCACCCTCGAGGTCGTGCTGTCCGACGGCGGCTCGACCGACGGCTCGCTGGAGTACCTCAGGTCCCTCGACGACGACCGCATCCGCCTCATGCAGGTGCCGCCGGGCATCGGCATGGCGGCCAACTGGACTGCGGCGACGGAGGCGGCGACGGGCGTCTTCATCAAGGCGATGAGCCAGGACGACGTCATCGACGCCGACCTCATCGCGCGGCAGGTGGCGGCGCTCGAGCGGACCCCGGGATCGGTGATGGTGACCGCGCGACGGCACATCATCGATGCGCGGGGCCGGCTGCTGTTCCGCAATCGCGGGTGCTCCGGGCTCGGCGACGGCGCGCACGACCGGGCTGCGGTGCTGCGGGCCTGCTTCCGCAACGGCACCAATGTGGTCGGCGAGCCCTTCATCGTGCTGTTCCGGCGCGAGGCCCTGCTGTCCACCATGCCGTGGGACTCACCTGAGCTGCTGCTGCTCGACCTGGTGCAGTACGACCGGGTGCTGGTGCACGGCAGCGCGGTGGTCGAGCGACGTGCGGGCGGCAGCTTCCGCGTGAGTGCGAGCTCGGCCTCGACGACGCTTGCGCACCGGCAGCTCGATGACTTCCGTGCCTGGCAGGGGCGCTACGTCGAGGAGATGCACCCGGCGACATGGGATCGGGTGCGTGGGCACGTGGGGAGCTGGACGCAGGCGACCCTGCGCCGCGTGAGCTATCGGGTGCTGCGCCTGCGTGGCGCCTTCTAGCCCTTGCTGGGCGTGCGCCCGCGGCTGACCTGGCGTGCGAGGTACTCACCGTAGCCCGACTTTGCCAGAGCATCGGCATGCGCGAGCACCTGATCGTCATCGATCCAGCCATTGCGCCAGGCGGTCTCCTCGAGGCAGCCGATCTTCGTGCCGGTGCGGTCCTCCATGACGCGCACGAACTCGCCGGCATCCTGGAGGCTGCGGAAGGTGCCGGTATCGAGCCACGCGGTGCCGCGCTCGAGCACCGTGACGGTGAGCGTTCCGGCCTCGAGGTAGGCCGCATTGACCGAGGTGATCTCGAGCTCGCCGCGAGCGCTGGGCCTGATCGACTTCACGACATCGACGACGGTCTCGTCGTAGAAGTAGAGCCCGGGCACCGCGAAGTTGCTCTTCGGGTTCGTCGGCTTCTCCTCGATGGAGATGGCCACGCCGGCATCGTCGAACTCGACGACGCCGTACTCGGAGGGGTTGGCGACCTCGTAGGCGAAGACGTTCGCGCCCACCTGCTGGGTCAGCGCCGACAGCTTGCCGCCGAGGCCGGGACCGTAGAAGAGGTTGTCGCCGAGCACGAGCGCCGCCTGGTCTCCTGCGAGGAAGTCGGCCCCGATGAGGAAGGCCTGGGCCAGGCCGTCGGGGCTGGGCTGCACGGCGTAGCTGATGGTCATGCCCAGGTCGGAGCCGTCACCGAGGAGTCGCTGGAAGCTCGCGGAGTCGTCGGGCGTGGTGATGATGAGGACCTCGCGCAGGCCGGCTCCCATGAGCGTGGCCAGGGGGTAGTGGATCATCGGCTTGTCGTACACCGGCAGGAGCTGCTTGCTCACGCCCTTGGTGATCGGCCACAGCCGGCTGCCGGTGCCGCCGGCCAGGATGATGCCCTTCACATGCGTCCCCTTCGTGAGTCGGGCAACACTAACGCCTGCTGCTGGGACGCAGCCCGCGAAGCGCAGCACCCGCCTTGGCCAGCCGGTCCTCCTCGACGAGCGCCCCGAGCGCGACGTTGACGGCCAGGCGTCGCAGCGTCCGGAAGGCGTGGAGGGGCGACTGCCGGAACTCCGCTGGGGCCAGGTGGAGGCGATTGCGGACCATGGTGGTCCGGCGGTGCGGACTGTGCCCGGTGGCCAGCAGCGTGCGCCCGAGGACGCGCACCTGCCGAGCCGTGCCGAGGCGGTGCTCGAGGGTGGTGCCCGGGGCCAGCACGACGAGGTGGCGGCGCTCGCGCAGGCGCAGGCAGGCCGCGGCGTCGACCGCGTCGATGCCCAGGGACTCGTCGAAGCCCCCGGCCTCGCGCATGAGGGCGACCGACCACAGCGAGCCGGTCTGGATGACCTCCTCGGTGGTGAGGTGCCCGTCGCGCACGCGCGTGGGGTAGCTGATCTGCCCGCTGGCGTCGGCGATGTGCTCGGCGGCCACGACACCGACGTTCGCGCCGGCCGAGGGCAGGAGGCCGGCGACGTAGCCGGGGGGCAGCACGGTGTCCTGATCGACGGTGAGCAGCCAGGTGGACCCGTGCTGCTCGGCGAAGGCGAGGCCGTCGTTGAGTCCCCGGGCGATCCCGGCATTGCGATCGTGGCGGACGACGGTGACGCCGAGGTCCATGATCGCCTGCAGGGCCGGATCGAAGGTGGCGGGCGAAGCGTCATCGGTGACGATGACCGGCAGGCCCTCATGCTGCAGGGCGGTCACCAGCGCCAGCAGCGCTGCCGGATCAGGCCGGTAGGTCGGCACCACTGCAGCCACGCTCACACCGGGAGTCTAGGTCGGCCCGCACCGCGGGCGCGGATGCGCGGCGCCGCCCCGTCGCCGAGGCCTGCGCTGGCGCGCCCGAGGCCTGCTTCGCTGCAGGACTCGCCGGGGCCAGCCGGTAGGCTCGGCCCACTATTCGCGGGACAGGCGTGCACCCTGTCCGTTCTTCGGTCGGAGGCCGTCTTGGCAGAGGCAAAGCGCGCGCTGATCACTGGCGTGACGGGGCAGGACGGCTCCTACATGGCCGGTCAGCTGCTCGAGAAGGGCTACGAGGTCCACGGTGTCGTGCGGCGCTCGAGCTCCTTCAACCGCGGCCGGATCGATCACCTGCACCACGACGAGCATGTCCCCGGCAAGAACCTGCACCTGCACTACGGCGATGTCACCGATGCGGCCCGCATGCACCAGCTGGTGCGCGAGATCAGCCCGCACGAGGTGTACAACCTGGCTGCCCAGTCGCATGTGCGCGTGAGCTTCGACGAGCCGCTGTACACCGCCGAGGCCACCGGGGTGAGCACGCTCAACCTGCTCGAGGCGATCCGCAGCCACGACACGAGCATCCGCTTCTACCAGGCCAGCACGAGCGAGATGTTCGGTGCCAGCCCGCCGCCGCAGAACGAGGACACCCCGTTCTACCCGCGCAGCCCGTACGGCGCCGCCAAGGTCTACAGCTACTGGATCACCCGCAACTACCGCGAGGCCTACGACATGTTCGCGGTCAATGGCCAGCTGTTCAACCACGAGTCCCCGCGCCGCGGCGAGACCTTCGTGACGCGCAAGATCACCCTCGCGGTCGCGAACATCGTCAAGGGCAACATGGACGAGCTCTGGATGGGCAACCTCGACTCGATCCGCGACTGGGGCTACGCGCCCGAGTACACCGACGGCATGTGGCGCATGCTCCAGGCCGATGAGCCCGATGACTTCGTGCTGGCCACCGGCACGGCGTACACCATCCGCGACTTCCTCACCTTCGCCTTCAAGCACGTCGGCCTGAACTGGGAGGACTACGTCAAGTTCGACCCGAAGTTCCTGCGCCCGACCGAGGTCGACGAGCTCATCGGCGATGCCAGCAAGGCCAAGCACAAGCTGGGCTGGCAGGCCACCGTGCTGCCGCCCGAGCTGGCCACGATCATGGTCGACGCCGACCTGGCCCGGCTCGACGGTGCACCAGAAGGCAAGTTCTAGTTCCATCCGCGCTCGATCCCTAGGCAGCTGGCATACGCATGAAGGCACTGATCACCGGCGTCGCCGGGCAGGACGGCACCCTGCTCTCGCAGATGCTCACTGCCGAGGGGCACGAGGTGATCGGCCTGGTCAAGCCGGGCAGCAGCACCGAGGCGCTCGTGCGCTACGCGCCGCAGGTGCAGGTCGTCGAGTGCGATCTCGGTGACCCGAACCGGCTCGAGCAGCTCATCATCGATGTCGCGCCGGAGCAGATCTACAACTTCGGCGGCATCAGCTCGCTGGTCGAGGCTGCCCTGCACCCCGAGCTCACGCACAGCGTCAACGTCGGCTCGGTCGAGGCCATCCTGGCGGCGATGAAGACGCTGACGAGCCGCTCGCGCGGCACCTCGCACACCACCCGGTTCGTGCAGGCGGCGTCGGGCACGGTCTTCGAGGGCACGGAGGTGTCGCCGCAGGACGAGCGCACGCCGCGCTGCCCCATCACCCCGTATGCGATCGCCAAGGCCCAGACGCTCGAGCTCATCGATGTCGCGCGCCAGCAGGGACTGTTCGCCACTGCGGCGATCCTGTACAACCACGAGTCACCCTTGCGTGGGGAGGGCTTCGTGACCCGCCGCATCACCCAGGCCGCTGCCCGCATCGCCGCCGGCCTGCAGGACCACCTCGAGCTCGGCAACCTCGATGTGGCACGCGACTGGGGCTGGGCGCCGGACTACGTGCGCGGCATGCGCGCGATCCTCGACGCCGACACCCCGCATGACTACGTGCTCGCCACCGGCACGAGCCATGAGCTCACCGAGTTCCTGGCCCTTGCCTTCCAGGCCGCGGGCATCAGCGACTGGGAGTCGGTCGTGCGCACGAACGCGGACTTCCGGCGTCACACCGATCCCACGCTGCTGCGCGGCGACAGCTCGCGGGCCTACCGTGAACTGGGCTGGCAGCACACCAAGACCTTCGAGCAGCTGGCGGCAGCGATGGTCGAGTACGACCGCATGCTCGTCGACGACCCGCGCACGCTCTGGCACGAGCACTGAGCCAGCCCGAAGCCCTACGCTCAAGCCTCGTGGCCGTCCGACGAATCTCCTATGCGCAGAACGCTGAGGACATCCGCGTCTGGCGCGCCTTCCGGGACGCCGATCCGTCGCAGCTGCGCTACATCGATGTCGGCGCCAATGAGCCGCGCCACCTGAGCATCACCGCGAGCCTGTACGACCAGGGATGGCGCGGCCTGCTCATCGAGGCCGACCCCGACCATGCCGAGCAGCTGCGGATCCTGCGGCCGCACGACACCGTCGTCGAGTGCGCCGCGGCCGCGCAGACGGGCTCGCTCACCTTCCACCGGGTGCCGGGCACGGGCCTGGGCACGCTGGCGTCCGTGGAGGCCGAGCACGCCGCGCAGCGCGGATTCGAGACGTCGACGATCGAGGTGCCCACGCGCCGCCTCAGCGACATCATCGATGAGGCCGCTCTCACGGCGATCCACTTCATGTCCATCGATGTCGAGGGCGCCGAGGCCGAGGTGCTCGCGGGCCTGGAACTGCGGCGGCATCGGCCCTGGGTCCTGTGCATCGAGGCGGTGCTGCCGGGCACGAGCCAGCGCTCGCATGCCGGGTGGGAGGCGCAGGTGATGGGCCAGGGCTACGCCTTCGCGGCCTTCGACGGCGTCAATGCCTGGTACGTCGCCGACGAGCATGCGGGCCTCATCGACGCGGTCGCGACGCCCTACAACCAGATCGATGCCGGTGCCGACGGCTGGGTGGAGTTCGAGCGGGCCTCGCTGGAGCTGCGGCGCACGCGTGCCGACGTGCGGCGCGCCTGGCAGCGCGAGCTGCTGCTGCACGACATCGGCAACGAGGTGCCCACCCGCGAGTACGAGCAGCAGATCGGCGAGCTGCGCGGCGCGCTGGCGCAGGTCGAGGGGTCGCGCGCCTGGAAGCTCGCGCGCCGCGGCGCCAAGGCCGGTCGCATCGTGCAGTTCCGGCTGCGCCAGGGCGTCGGGCACCTGCCCGGCCCGCTGCATCGCTCGGCGGTGCGCCGCCGGCACCTCAAGCACGTGACGATCAACCAGGGCCACCTCACCGATCGGGCCTATCTCGGCAGCCCGCCGACCGATGTCGTCGGATGGATCCGGCCCGAGGGGCGCCCGGTGCTGCCGGCTGCGGGCATGGGGCTCGCGACGTTCACTGCCGCCGATGCTGACGCAGCACGGGCATGGCTCGATGCCGGTCCGTACGACGACGACGCGACCCTCGACCTGCGCACCGACAACCATGACGACGAGATCGGACGGCTGGCCGCCGCCCTGCGCCTGCGGCTCGCGCTGTCGGCCGGCGCGAGTTCGACAGCCGTCACGGGCGGGCTCGTGCTGTTCGATGCGCGCAGCCTGCAGACCGCCAGCTTCGGTGCGCGCGGCATCGGACGCTTCGCGCGCGCGGCACTCGAGAGTGCGCGCGCGGCAGCCGGCGATGATCGCCTCGTCCTCCTGGTCGACACGGCGCTCGAGGCCCTGCCGAGCGAGCTCGTCGGCGCCTGCCGGCAGGTGCGCCGCATCAGTGCTGCTGAGGCGCCGGACTACTGCCTGCTCGTGCAGCCATCGCCGATGACCGCCCCGGCCGATCCGCTCCTGCCGGTGCTGCTGGGCGGGGCGACCAAGGTGGCCATCGTCTTCGACTTCATCCCCGCGCACTACCCGACCATCTACCTGAGCCATGCCGCGGGTCGCGCTGAGTACGCCGCCGCCCTCGACGCCCTGCGCTGCTATGACGACTACGTCTGCATCTCGCATGTCGTCGAGCGCGAGCTGCGCACCTGGCTCGGCCGCCCGGCAGGGCGCGCGGCGGCGACGTCCGTGGCCTGGCCTTCCGATGTGCTGCCCGCGGGCGCCCTGGCTGCAGGCAGCGATGCGCGCGGACGCACTGGCCCGATCGTGGTCATGACTGGCGACGAGCCACGCAAGAACACCTACGGCGCGCTCGCCGCGATCGGCGCCGCGACTGCCGGTGAGTCCGGGGAGCGCGAGGTCTCGGTGCTCGGCATGGCCGGCCAGGGCACCCGCGTGCACCACTGGTCGATCGCCGCGGCGATGCGGCCGGGCGAGGCCACGACCCTCGGGCGCATCAGCGACGACGAGATGCACGCCCTGCTCGCATCCGCATCGCTCGTCGTGGTGGCCTCCTTCGACGAGGGCCTGTCGCTCCCGGTGATCGAGGCGCTGCGCGCCGGCGCACCAGTAGTGGCCTCCGACATCACGGCGCACCGCGAGCTCGTCGGTGCGGGTTCGCACCTGGCGGCCGCAGGTGACATCAAGGCCATGGCGCGCGCGATCCGTGAGCATCGCTCGAATCCCGCGACTGTGAGGCGTGAGCGCCGCACGCTGCAGCATCACGAGCATGAGGAGCTCGAGTCGGTCATCGCCGCCAGGGTCGAGCGTGCCATCGCTGCAGCTCCCGAGACGTCGACTGCAGCAGCCGCACCCGTGCGCCCTGCTCGCGAGCGACTGAGCATCGGCGTCGCGACTCCGTGGGAGCCGCAGCGCTCAGGGGTCGCCGACTTCTCCGCGGCGACCGTGCGCGAGCTCGCGAAGCTCGCCGACGTGACCGTCTACACGACCTCGGGCGGCGTCGTCGATGCCGACCTCGCGCATGCGAGCGTCGATGCGCTCATCGCCGATGGGCATGACCACGACGTCCTGGTGAGCGTGGTCGGCAACTCGCACTTCCATGTGCCGTTCATCGAGCTGCTGGCCGGCACCGATGCCGTGGTCATCGCCCACGACACCCGGATGGTCGAGTACTACATGGCGCTGCGCGGCAAGGGCGGGGTCGAGCAGGTGATGACGCGCGGCCAGGAGCGTCGCCATCTCGATCCTCCGCTCGACGACCAGATCGACGACATGCGCCTGCTGCAGAACGCCGGCTTCTGGGAGATCGCGCGCCAGTCGCGCCTGCTCGTGCTGCACTCGCCGACCGCGGCCGGGCGGATTGCGCACGAGACCGGGGTGCAGCCGCGACTGCTGCCGTTCGCCAACCAGCGGGTGCCGCACGTCGAGCACATCACCGATGAGCTGCGCGCACAGGCCAGGGCCCGCCTCGGCTTCACCGATGGACTGATCCACCTGGGCACCTTCGGCTACGTCGACCTGCGCACCAAGCTGACCGACGTTGTGGTCGAGGCCGCCGCCTGGCTGAGCCAGTGGGGCCATCCCGTCAGCCTGCATCTCGCCGGCTCTGCCTCCGATGCCGATGCGCAAGCCCTGGCCAGGCGCGCCCAGGAGGCCGGCATCGCGGAGTTCACGGTCACCGGGTTCCTCACCGACGAGGAGTTCCGCGATCACCTGCTCGCGGTCGACATCGGCGTGCAGCTGCGCGTCAGCCCGCTGCTCGGTGTCAGCGGCCCGCTGAGCGACCTCGCCGCCTTCGGCACCACGAGCATCGCCAGCGCCGGACTGGCCATCGACGTCGACACCCCAGCGTATGTCGATCGCCTGCCTGACGAAGTGAGCTCGCTCATGGTCGCCGAGGCCATCGAGCACCGCATCCGCAGTCCCTTCGACAGCGAGGTCAAGGAGCAGCAGCGCCTGGCCTATCTCGACGCCA
>JAQTXL010000008.1 GCA_028688835.1 Candidatus Nanopelagicales bacterium
GCCGTGCGCGCCAGTCACGATGCCGCGATGGCACTCGCCGGCACCGACATCGGCACGCCGGTGATCGCCGTGCCGGGTGCTGATGGCGAGCAGGTCGGGTTCTTCGGCCCCGTCGTGTCGCCGACGCCTCGCGGCGAGGCCGCTGGCCGGCTCTGGGACGGGCTGCTGCTGCTCGCGGCGACGCCGGGCTTCTACGAACTGAAGAAGGAGCGTCGGGCGAAGGTGTGGTGCGACTGATGAAGGTGCAGTTCTGGATCGACCCCATGTGCCCCTGGGCCTGGATCACGTCGCGCTGGGTGCTCGAGGTCGAGCAGGTGCGTGACATCGACGTGACCTGGAACATCATGTCGCTGGCCGTGCTCAACGAGAACAATGATGTGTCCGAGGACTACCGACGCAGGATCCTCGAGCTGTGGCGACCGGCGCGCGTGCTCACGGCAGCGCGCGTGCAGCTGGGTGACCAGATCGTGCTGCCGCTGTTCTCGGCGATGGGCACGCGTCGGCACGTGGAGAAGGTCACCGACATCGATGTGATCATCACCGAGTCCCTCGCCGAGCTCGGGCTCGACCCGGCGCTGGCCCAGGCCGCCGACGATCCGAAGTGGGATGACGCCGTGCGAGCAGGCCACCAGGCCGCCATCGACATGTCGGGCACCGGTGTCGGCACTCCAGTGATCGCCATTGAAGGCCTGGACGGCGAGCCGGTCGGGTTCTTCGGCCCGATCCTCACGCCGATCCCGCGTGGCGAGGCCGCAGGCCGCACCTGGGACGGTTTCGTCCTCGTGGCGCAGGTGCCCGGTGTCGTCGAGATCAAGCGCGGACGCACGGAGCGGCCAGTCGTCGACTGACGCGTCAGGCCCAGATCGTGGGCCCGTCGCCGTGCGCCGGCCATCGCTGGGCGATGCCGCCCTCGATGCGGTGCGCGCCCACCAGTGCGGCCAGGGCGTCGAGGGCGTCGTCGGCCGGCACATCGGCCGGGCACCGCTCGAGCAGCCGCGCCGATGTCGTGCCGAAGGTCGCCAGCCACGGGTCGAGGGCCTGCATGCGGGCGCCGACACCGGCTGCCGACTTCTTCGACACCAGCACGCTGCCGGCGATGGCGGCGAACACGAGCTCGGGATGCACTTCGGCGAGCCGCACATCAGGCAGCAGTGCGTCCACCGCAAGCACCCGCTCGGACAGCGCCATCGCCTGGCGTGACACGCCCTGGCCCGTGAGGGCGCGGCAGCGCTCCTGCACGAGCTCGTTCGGCGCCGCGAGCCCGAGCTCGACGACGGCGCGCGGCGGCATCATGAACGTGCGCGAGCCGGCACGACCGAGAGCCGCCTTGGTCTCGACATCGCAGGCGCGCCAGTCGCGCTCTGCGAGAACGATCGGGATGTCGATGGCCACGCGATCGAGGTCGGCGATCGCGGGCCTGAGGTCGTGGACGCCGCAGGTGCGCCAGGTGATCGCGCGCTCCGAGGCGACGGCGATGACCCAGCCCTTCGGGTAGCCGTCGATCCCTGCGAGCACACGGTCGGGCATCCGTGGATCCTCGCAGCGCTCGTGGCGCACGCGCTGCAGGCTCGCCCAGTGCTAGTCCAGCGGCAGGATGCCCTCGGCGTGCTCGTGTCCGACCAGCGGCGAGAGCCTGACCTCGCGCAGGAACCACGTGAGGATGAAGCCGATCACCATCACGGGGAAGGCGACGAGGAAGACGTGGCCCATGGCGCTGGCATAGGCGGTCAGCACGATGTCGTGGAGAGCGGCGGGCAGCGAGCTGATCGTCGTCACGGCGTTCGTGATGTGCGCGACGTCGACGGTCTGCGACTGGTCGGGCGGCAGCGCAGCCTCGATGTTGCGGACGAGCTGGCCGGTCATCACCGCGCCGAAGATGGCCGTGCCGAAGGTGCCGCCGATGGAGCGGAAGAAGGTGCTGCCGCTCGTGGCGACACCGACGTCCTTCACGTGCACCGAGTTCTGCACCGAGAGCATGAGGACCTGCATCGTGGACCCCATGCCCAGGCCGAGGACGAACAGCCCGATCGCGAGGTACCAGTAGGGAGTGTCGACGGCGATGCGGCTCAGGATGAGCATGCCGGTGGCGGCACTGGCGGTGCCGAAGATCGGGAACACCTTGTAGCGACCCAGCCTCGAGGTCAGGCGCCCGACCGTGATCGACGCTCCGGCCATGCCCGCCATCATCGGCAGCATCCGCAGGCCCGCTTCAGTGGGCGTGGCTCCCTGGACGATCTGCAGGAACACCGGCATGAAGATGATCGCGCCGAACATGGCCAGGCCGACGATGAACCCGATGCTGCTCGACACGGCGAAGATCGGGTTGCGGAACAGCGACATCGGCACCAGCGGCTCCGGCGTCCGCAGCTCGTGCCAGACGAAGGTCGACAGCAGCAGGATGCTCGTGGCGATCATGAGCAGGATGGGGGTCGAGTTCCAGGCGTAGTGCGAGCCGCCCCACTCGGCGACCAGCAGCAGGATGGTCACGCCCGACACCATGAGGGCCGCACCGATGTAGTCGATGGTGTGCTGCACGCGCTTGGTCGGCACCTTGAACACCGCAGCGATGACGAAGAAGGCGGCGATGCCGAAGGGCAGGTTGATGTAGAAGATCCAGCGCCAGTTCAGCGACTCGACGAAGAACCCGCCGAGCAGCGGGCCGGCGACGCTGGAGAAGGCGAACACTGCCGTGAACAGGCCGGTGTATCGGCCGCGCTCGCGCGGTGGGATGACGTCGGCGATACTGGCCATCGCCAGCACCATGATGCCGCCGCCGCCCAGGCCCTGGAGCCCCCGCGAGATGATGAGCCATTCCATCGACTGTGAGGCGCCCGCGAGGAACGACGCAGCCAGGAACATCACGATCGCGATCTGCAGCATGATCTTGCGGCCGTAGAGATCGGAGATCTTGCCCCAGATCGGGGTCGAGGCGGTGGAGGCGAGCAGGTAGGCCGTGACCACCCACGACAGCGAGCTCAGGCCGTTGAGCTCGCTGGTGATGCGTGGCAGCGCGACTGAGACGATGGTCTGGTCGATCGCCGCCAGGAACATCGTGAGCATGAGCGAGCCCATGATCCAGCGCAGGCGCCGGCCGGTGATGCGGTCCTCGGCAGGCGCGCCCTCGGCGATGAGCGCGGCGTCGGGATCGGCGGCCAGTCCCGGATCCAGGTCGCGCGCCGTGCTGCTCATGCCTGCTCCGTCTCGGTGATCGTGCGGTCGAAGTCACGGACGAATCGCGCCAGGAGCCGGCCGAACTCGGCGCGGTCATCGTCGGGCCAGTCGTGGATGACCTGCTGGAACTGGGTGATGCGCTCGACCATGCGCGCCTGCAGGTGCTGCTTGCCCTGCGGCGAGATCGCCACCCACTGGGCACGGCGGTCGTGCTCGTCGGGGGAGCGGGTGACGAGCTGGTCGTCGACCATCGAGCAGATGTGCCGGCTGACGGTGGAGGGGTCGAGCATGAGGTACTGCGACAGGGCGGAGGAGCGCATGGGCCCCTCGATCGCCAGCTTCGAGAGCATCGCGTTCACCGTGGCCTGGTCGCGACGCTGGCCGGGGGCCTGGCGCTTGGCTGTGACGATGAGCTCGATGAGGCTGATGGCAACCTGGGTGTCAGGGGTGTCGCCCGCGGCGTCGGCCAGGAAGGCGCGGGTGCGCTCGAGGGGCGAGGTACTTGGTTGCGGCATGCAACTATCGTACGCGACCGCGCGGACCCGGATGACACAGGGGTCGTTGGTCCCTTGCGCCGGTGGGGATCCGGCGGTCAGTGCTGGGCCGGCTCGCGGGCGGGGCGGTCCTGGGTGCGCCCCCAGTCGTAGATCACCGAGCTGCGCAGCACCACGTCCTGGATCGACCGGTTCTGCCGGCTCACGACGGCCCAGAAGAGGCCGATCGGCAGGGCGACACAGAACAGCGCCCGCAGGAACGCGCCCGACCACCGCATGAGCCGGCCGCGGAAGCTCACGACACGCAGGCCCATGAGTCGGTTGCCGACTGTGCGGCCGGTCATGGCCCAGGAGGCCCAGAAGTAGAGGAAGAGCAGGGCCCCACACACCAGCACCATCCGGTTGGGGTGCAGCGGCGGGAAGGTGAAGCCCTGGGGGTCGAGCAGGAAGGCTCCGGCTGCCAGGCCGATGTACCCGCTGAACGCGATGAGCACCACCACCGCGACATCGACGGCATTGGCGATGACGCGACTGACGATCCCGGCACGCAGGCCCTGGAACTCGCGCGCGGCATCGGGCACGTGCGGGGCGACCACCGGCACGCGGTCGGGCAGCTCGGCGTCCATCACTCGTCGGCCTCGCCGCTCATCGACTCGGGCTCGCCCGGGGCCTGGAGCCGGCGCGCGCGGCGCCGGAAGGTGATGCGGTCGACCAATCGGGCGACGGCGCGGTCGGCCTCGACGCTGGAGATGCGGGCGCCGTGCACCGCCTCGGTGGCGACCGACCCGGTGGACTCGCGGATCGTGCCTGCGAGGTCGATCTCCTCGATCACCGTGTTGGCCACCAGCGGCAGGTCGACCCGTTCCATCACGATCGCGGTGATGTCGATGCGGTCCAGCGCTGCGGTGACCAGCGCAGCGAGGTCGACCCGCTCGATGACCAGCTCGGTCAGCTCGACCTGGTCGAGGGCTGCGGTGACCAGCGCGCCGAGGTCGACGCGCTGGACGACCAGGGCCGTGAGGTCGACCTGGTCCAGCGCAGTGGCGATGATCGACTCCATGTCGAGGTGCGTGAGCACCGCGGTCACGAGGCGGTCGGTGGGCAGTTCGTCGAGCACGCGGGTCAGCACGTCGACGATGTCGACGCGGGCCACGGCCTGGGTGACCATCGACTCGATCTGGATCTGGTTGACGAGCTCCTCAGCGAGGGCGTCGATGTCGATGTGCCGCAGCGACGTCTGCACCGCGCGCGTGAGGTCCATCTGCGCGAGCACCTGCTCGGCGAGCGCATCGACATCGACCTGGCGCACCAGCACCTCGACGGCCCGGTCGATGTCGACCATGCTCGTCAGGGCCTCCACCACCACAGGGGTGGCCTGCTGGCCGCTCTGCACGGCTGCGCGCGCCAGGGCTCCGCGGTCATCGCGCCAGCGCTGGGCCAGGGCGTCGAGCAGGGCGGCGGGCTGCAGGGAGGCGGGCACGAGCGGCGGCTCGAGCATGATGCCGATCACCGGGGCCGCCAGCTGCATCGACCGGTCGATGACGCGCACCCCGAGCTGGGCGCCGGCCCAGGCGGCGCCCATGACGGCATCCCCGGCGGGTGCGCTCACCTGCCGGGTGAGCGCGTCGATCGTCGGGCGGCCCAGGGCCTGCTCGAGCACCTGGCGCGCGACCTCGATGGCGACGGCCGCGATCCCGAAGCCCAGCCGGACACCGGCATCGAAGGAGTGGGCCGAGGCGCCGAGCGGGAGTGGCACGAGGCTGTCGGCGGCGGGCAGCGGTGCGTCGGGCACGGCACCTCCTGACGCCAGGGTCGCCCTGCGTGGGCGACGGCGGCCCGATGGGGCAGGGGCCGCGACGAGCGGGTGACCGGGATCGAACCGGCATGGCCAGCTTGGAAGGCTGGGGCTCTACCATTGAGCTACACCCGCGTGCCGGCTCGCACCGACCCGGACACTCTACCGGCCGTGCATCGGCGCTCCTGAGCGCTCGTCCGCTGTGCGGAGCGCTGCGCCCCGGTTAGGGGATCAGCAGGGGTGCCCCTAGACTGCATCCTCGGCCGAACGCGGGGCGTAGCGTAGTGGCTAGCGCGCCTGCTTTGGGAGCAGGAGACCGCAGGTTCGAGTCCTGTCGCCCCGACCATCGGACCGTGCCTGCGGCACGGAACCCGTGTCCAACCAACCAGGAGTGAACTGCCGTGAAGAGCACTGTCGAGACCCTGTCGCCCACCCGAGTCAAGCTTGCCATCGAGGTCCCCTTCGATGAGCTGAAGCCCGCCTTCGATGAGGCGTACGCCACCATCGGCAAGCAGGTCACCGTGCCCGGCTTCCGCAAGGGCAAGGTGCCGGCGCGGGTCATCGAGCAGCGCTTCGGCCGCGGCGCCGTGGTCGACGAGGCGGTCAACACCGCCGTGCCCAAGGCCTATGAGGACGCGCTCCGCGAGAACAACATCGTGCCTGTCGCCCGCCCCGAGATCGAGGTCACCGAGGTCAAGGACGGCGAGCTGCTGTCCTTCACCGCCGAGGTCGACGTGCGTCCGGAGTTCGACCTGCCGGCCTTCGACTCGATCACGGTCGAGGTCGCCAGCGCCGAGCCCACCGAGGCCGACCTCGAGGAGCACCTGACCTCGCTGCGCACGCGCTTCGCCTCCCTCAAGGACGTCGACCGCGAGTCGGTCGACGGCGACGTGCTGCTCGTCGACATCGCCGGTGAGACCCCTGAGGGCGACACGGTCGACGACCTCGTCGCCAATGCGATGTCCTATGAGCTCGGCACCGACGGCATGCTGCCCGGCTTCGACGAGGCTGTGCGCGGCGCCAAGAAGGACGGCGAGGTCACCTTCACCTTCACGCCGCAGAACGGCGACTGGACCGGCATCGAGCTCGTCGTGCACGTCAAGGTCCAGGCCGTGCGCGAGCGCGAGCTGCCCGAGCTCAATGACGACTTCGCCCAACTGGCCTCCGAGTTCGACACCGTCGACGAGCTGCGCGGCGACCTGAACACGCGCCTGGTGCGCATGAAGAAGATCGAGCAGATCGGCGAGGCGCGCGAGAAGGCGCATGAGGCACTGCTCGAGCTCATCGACATCCCGCTGCCCGAGGGCGTCATCACCGCCGAGGTCGAGGATCACTTCCACGACGGCCACGAGGGCGACGAGGACCACCGCACCGAGGTCGAGGAGCAGGCGCGCACCTCGCTCAAGAGCCAGTTCATCCTCGACAAGATCGCCGAGACCGAGGAGATCGCCGTCGGCGAGACCGAGCTCTCCGCGTGGCTGGTGCAGAACGCCCCGCGCTACGGCATGGCGCCCGACCAGTTCGCGCAGGCCCTCGTCGATGCTGGCCAGGTGCCGATGGCGCTGCAGGACATCCGTCGCGGCAAGGCGCTCGCCGTCGTCGTCAAGCAGGTCAGCGTCGTCGATGCCAACGGCACCGCGGTCGACCTCGAGGCGCTCGAGGCAGAGCTCAACCCGGTCGGCGACTTCAGCGAGGACGCCGAGTAGCGCGACCCGACTCGACGCGGGTGCGGCCTTCGGGTCGCACCCGCGTTGTCATGCGCGGGCAGTGTGCGCCGGCGGGTGTTTGGCTCGCGGCGAACACGGTGCCATCTGGGGAAGGTCCTGCCCGTCCTGCAGGTTAGGGTCAGAGCAGTTCACTTCAGGAGGTTCGCGTGACTCACAGCTTCTCTGCACCGACCGGCCCGTACATGGCGGGTGGCGGCATGACCGGCTTCGGCGACATGCTCGATGAGCGACTCCTGCGCGAGCGCATCGTGTGGCTCGAGGGCGAGGTGCGCGACGAGAACTCCAACCGCATCGCCAAGCAGCTGCAGGTCCTCGCGGCCGAGGATCCGGTCAAGGACATCACGCTCTACATCAACTCGCCCGGCGGCTCGGTCACGGCAGGCATGGTCATCTACGACACCATGCAGTTGATCCCCAACGACGTGGCCACGATCTCGATGGGCCTGGCGGCCTCGATGGGCCAGTTCCTGCTGTGCGCCGGCGCCCAGGGCAAGCGCTATGCCACGCCGAACACGCGCATCATGATGCACCAGCCGCTCGGCGGCATCGGGGGCACGGCCTCGGACATCAAGATCCAGGCCGAGCAGATGCTCCTGCTCAAGAAGCGCCTCGCGCAGCTCATCGCCGACCACAGCGGCCAGACCGTCGACCAGATCGAGGAGGACTCCGATCGCGACCGCTGGTTCACGCCCGTCGAGGCCCAGGCCTACGGCCTGATCGACCACGTCTACAGCTCCGCAGCCGATGCACCGCCAGCAGCAAGCGCCAAGGGAGAGACCAAGTGAACGTCCTGAACCCGCAGAGCCGCTACATCCTCCCGGAGTTCCGCGAGCGTCACGCCAACGGCGAGCGCGTGCACAACCCCTACACCAAGCTCTTCGAGGAGCGCATCATCTTCCTGGGCGTGCAGATCGACGACGCCTCCGCCGACGACGTCATGGCCCAGCTGCTGTGCCTGGAGTCGATGGACCCTGATCGCGACATCCAGATCTACATCAACTCGCCCGGTGGCTCGTACACCGCGATGACCGCGATCTACGACACCATGCAGTTCGTCAAGCCGCAGATCCAGACCGTGTGCCTGGGCCAGGCCGCCTCGGCCGCATCGGTGATCCTCGCCGCTGGCACGCCGGGCAAGCGCTTCGCGCTGCCCCACGCGCGCATCCTGATCCACCAGCCCTACACCGAGGGCGGCGGCCAGGGCTCCGACATCGAGATCCAGGCCAACGAGATCCTGCGGATGCGCGCCGAGATGGAGGGCCTGCTGGCCCACCACTGCAACCGCACGCCCGAGCAGGTCGCCAAGGACATCGATCGCGACAAGATCCTCACCGCGGCAGATGCCAAGGACTACGGCCTGATCGACCAGGTCATCGCGTCTCGCAAGGCCTGATCCGCGGTCGCAGCCACCTGCGACGCGGCGCGCCATTCGGTATTTCTGCGTGAAGGGCCTCGGCAGGGTAGCGTCAGGCAGGTCAGCATGACTCTCATACGGAAGGCTTAGGCGTGGCACGCATCGGCGAGAGCGGGGACCTGCTCAAGTGCTCCTTCTGCGGGAAGAGCCAGAAGCAGGTCAAGAAGCTCATTGCGGGCCCTGGCGTCTACATCTGCGACGAGTGCATCGAGCTGTGCAACGAGATCATCGAGGAGGAGTTCAGCGACAGCGTCGAGCTCGGCCTCGGCGAGCTGCCCAAGCCGCGCGACATCTTCGAGTTCCTCGACCAGTACGTCATCGGCCAGGAGGTCGCCAAGAAGGCGCTGGCCGTCGCGGTCTACAACCACTACAAGCGCGTGCAGGCCGGCGGCGACGGCGCCAAGGACGACGCCATCGAGCTGGCCAAGTCCAACATCCTGCTGCTGGGCCCCACGGGCTCGGGCAAGACACTGCTGGCCCAGACGCTCGCGCGCATGCTCAACGTGCCCTTCGCGATCGCCGATGCCACCGCGCTCACCGAGGCCGGCTATGTCGGCGAGGACGTCGAGAACATCCTGCTGAAGCTGATCCAGGCTGCTGACTACGACGTCAAGAAGGCCGAGACCGGCATCATCTACATCGACGAGATCGACAAGGTCGCCCGCAAGAGCGAGAACCCGTCGATCACCCGCGACGTGTCCGGCGAGGGCGTGCAGCAGGCGCTGCTGAAGATCATCGAGGGCACCACAGCGTCGGTGCCGCCCCAGGGCGGTCGCAAGCACCCGCACCAGGAGTTCATCCAGATCGACACGACCAACGTGCTGTTCATCGTCGGCGGCGCATTCGCGGGCCTGGACAAGATCATCGAGCAGCGCATGGGCAAGAAGGCCCTCGGCTTCACCTTCGACATCATCGAGGGCGACCAGCCGCAGGTCGAGATCGATCCGCTCGACATCTACAACCAGGTGCTCCCCGAGGATCTGCTGAAGTTCGGCATGATCCCCGAGTTCATCGGCCGGCTTCCCGTGTTCACCGCGGTGAGCAAGCTCGACCGCACGGCACTGGTCGCGGTGCTCACCGAGCCCAAGAACGCACTCGTCAAGCAGTACCAGCGCCTCTTCGACCTCGACGACGTCGATCTCGAGTTCACGCCCGAGGCCCTCGAAGAGATCGCCGACCAGGCGCTCGCGCGCGGCACCGGCGCCCGTGGGCTCCGGGCGATCCTCGAGGAGGTGCTGCTCAACGTCATGTACGACGTGCCGAGCCGCACCGACGTCGGCAAGGTCGTCATCACCGACGAGGTCGTGCGCGAGAAGGCGCACCCCACGCTCATGCCCCGTGAGGAAGAGCGGCGCGACAAGTCCGCCTGATCGCCGGCGAGCCTGGGTTCAGCCGAGGTCCGAGGCTCGACTGCTCATCCCTGCAACCACGCCCTGCACGTCCGCGCACGAGTGCTCCGGCTCCATGGTGAGACGGATGCCGTGCCGGTGCAGTTCGCGCGCATCCGCATGACGATCCACCTGCCCGATGAGCCGAGTCCCGGTGCTCGCGATCGCCGTGACGGTCTGCTGGATGGTCAGCGAGTCCAGGCCGGCAGCGCCCTGGAGCAGTGACTGCGGGAACACGATCGCCCAGCGCTGCCAGCCGAACAGGTCGCCCGCGTCCGCGCCGGCGGCCGCAGCAGCCGTGACCGCGATGCTGATCCCTCGGTCGGCGAGCACGCGCAGCGCCTGCCCGGCGCCGAGCGGGATCGTGTCGACGAGCACCACCGTGCGCGAGCACTGCCGCCGATCCAGGCGCGGGCTCATGAGATTGGGCAGTGACAGGTGCCCGGCATCGGGATGGAGCAGCACCGAGGGCAGTGCGGCCATGATCATCATGTCGTGCATGCCGCACGCGTCGGCCTCCTCCATCACCGCGACGATGTGGTCGAGGGTGATGTCGGTGGCCGCGGCGGCCAGGTCGGACTGGCGGTTGACGAGCATCGCGAAGGCCTCGGCACTGCTGAGGTCGACGTTGCCCAGTGTCCGGTTCCACCCGACGCTGCACACGAGGGCCCGTGCCTGCTGCGTGTCGGCGTCGACGACCGGCAGCACCTCGAGGAGCAGTGACTCGGCGTCGGCGCGCGAGCGCAGCTGGGCGAGCATGTCGACGGTCGTCATCGGCGGCTCCGGTTCGCCGATGATGTCCTCCGGACGGATGTTGTACGTGAGCAGCGACTCGACAGCGAAGGGGTTGCGCGCGTCGGTGTCGGCCCCCAGGCGTGCAAGTGCGGTGCTCATGAGCCCGTCCTGGGTGAAGTCGTCGACCTGGTGCGCTGCATAGCCGAAGGAGACGCTCACGTGCACGTCGATGTCCGCATGCTGGGCCGGCACGGCGCCGTGGTCGTTGATGCGCTGCTGCAGGCCGCGCAGCAGGCTGATGCCGTTGCGGATCAGGGGCCCGCCGGCCAGCGCCACCCAGATCCGGCCGGGAGCCTCATAGGCCACGAAGACATCGTGTCCCGTGAAGGCCTCGTGGCCCAGGGCCAGGCGCACGACCTGCGCGACCGCAGCCTGCTCGAACCGCCCGCCCGACAGCGCGCCGAAGTCGTCGATCGCGAAGACGCCCACGATCAGCGAGTCGCTGTGCGGACTGGCATCCGCGCGGGCGCGCATGCGGTCCATCGCCTTGGCGAAGGCGGCGAGCGTGGGCCAGCGGTGCACCGGGTCGAACATCGCGTCGAAGGAGGAGAGTTCCCGAGTGTCGCCCACGGCGACCGTCGGCGTGAGCAGCGTGATGGCGGCCAGGCTCGTGAACTCCTCGACGAGGGCCGCCGACCGGGTGACGAACCAGCCCGGCCACAGCCATGCGGAGACGGTCACGCCCGTGGAGTTCGACAGCACCGGCGAGGGGATGCAGTGCAGGTGCAGGTGCAGGTGCGGGGTGATGTCCAGCGCCCCGGCGTCGATCGCCGGTGATCCGTCGTAGCGATCGGCGGTGACCAGGGTGCTCCCGACACTGCCGTGCCCGTCGTCGATGACGGACAGGGCCCGGGTGGCGCCGAAGACCGAGACCGCCATGCGCGCGACCGTCGGCAGTGCGGCCCGGCGGGCGAGGTCGGGGTGCAGCGAGCCGTCGGCCAGGCGCACGACGATCTGCGCCTGGTGCTGCTGCCACAGGGCCAGCGTGTGCGCAGCATCCCGACGCCACATGACGATCGACCCGCAGCACAGGGCCAGCCAGCCGGCGATCAGCACGCCGAGCCCCGCCGCGCCGGCGCCGACGCCCGTCGCATCGCCGAGGGACTCGGCTCGCGCCGCATCGACCCACGCGACCAGCCAGGCCAGCCCGGCGCAGGTCAGTGCCACGAGCGGGCGACGGGTGTCGGTGAGATCCCGGGTGAGCCCCCAGGGCACCCGGACGGCACTCACCCAGCGCTGCACTGCATTGAAGGCGACACCGACGAGCATGGCCACGACTCCGGCCAGGACCATGGGCAGCGGTGAGCGGTTGTAGGACGCCGAGGGGGCGAGGGGGGCGACGATGACGAAGGCGGAGGTCGCGATCGCGCCGGCGGTGACGATCTCGGTGAGCACGTGGAAGCGAGCATTGGCGTCGGCGGTGAGCCGGCGCCGGGTCGTGGCGAGCAGGCGCACGACCATCGCCAGGGACATCAGCGTCAGCATGATCCATGGCTCGAACGCCAGGCCCGCGACCATGCCGCCGACGAGCACTGCGTCGATCGTGATGGTCGATGCGTGCCACGGCGGGATGGGTGCTGACGGGCTGTTGAGCAGCGCTCGTGTGCGCGCAGCATTGCGGGTGCGGAAGATCGCATTCGGTGCGAAGACGCTGACCACGACCAGTGCGATCGCAAGGCCCAGGGCCTGCATCCCCCCGCGCGGATCCATCGCGCCCAGGTCGTCGGTGTGCGGCAGGACCTGCCACAGGCCCAGTGCAGCAGCAGCGCACCAGGAGGCGATGCACGCGGCGCCGACGACACCGGCGCGGAACTGGATCCGTCGCTCCGCCGAGCTGCGGCGCCGGAACGGGGTCTCGGGATACAGCCAGGCGCCGAGCACGTGCACGGCGTCATCGGATCGCTGGCGCAGGCCTGGGCTCATCGGTGGTCCCCTCTCATGCGAACTCCACGACCTTGCGGCGCACCTCGACGAAGTCGGTGTGCACGACCTGGTAGGTGACGATGACCAGGCCTGCGCGGTCCGAGGTGACCGTCGCGCTGGTGCCAGCGGTGGTCATCGACGCCGTACCGCCGAGCGGTGAGGACGCGAGCTGGACGCTGCGCACCGACACGCTGGTGTCGTCGGGGTCGAGCAGTGCGAGCGTGACCGAGGCTCCGGCCGGCTGCTGCTGGACGTAGAGCTCGGACTGGCGCCCGTTGCCCCAGGGCTCATTGGAGAGCTTGAGCATGTACGGAGGCGTGCGCGTGGCCAGACGCGTGTCATACGAGTACTTCTTCTGGTAGCCGCTCGAGCTGCCCACGCCCACCGGGCATCGGTACTTCTGGGCGAGCGAGCCCCAGAGGTGGATGCTCCCGTTGCCTGGGCCCTTGTCGTGGCTCTGCGCACCGAAGCACTCCTGGATCGAGAGCAGGGCGAAGTCGTAGATGACATGGCTGGCATTGCTCGTCTTCCAGTCGCCGACCCAGGCGGGCGTCGACGCTGCGGTGAGGGGCCGGTAGGCGTAGGCGAACTTCCCCGCGGCCAGGCCCATGACGCTCTGCGAGGCAGGGTTCGGCTTGCCGTAGAGCGGGTCGGTCGTTGCCGCAGCCGGGCTCTGCAGGTTCGAGTCCTGCAGGCTGCCGGTGAGCACGATGTTGTTTTCGGTGCTGAGCATGACCTGGCCCTTGTAGGAGCCCTGCACGTACAGGTCGCCGTTGGCGCAGCTCGACCCGTACCAGGGTGAGGCGACGTCGGCGAGCTCGGAGGGGAAGCCCTTGTTGGTCGACCCGGAGTTGAACAGGCTGCGATCGGTGACGTCGTTCGGGATGACGTACGGGTACTTGCGCGTCCCCTTGAGCGTGCAGGTGGGCTCGGTGCCGCTCACCCACTGGTTGCTGACGTCGTAGGCGTTGTCCGGGTCGTCGACCTCGGTGGAGCGCCGCACGTTCTGCACGTAGATCACCAGGTCGGTGAAGCCGCTCAGCGGAACCCGCTTGGTGACCTGGCTGCCCGCGGCGCTTCGCAGGGTGGTGCCGTCCGAGCCGTCGCACCCGGGTCCCGTCTGCGTCGTGTCAGGGCTGGTGACGTACATGTAGCCCTCGCCGGACTCCTCGGAGAACCTGATGCGCGTTGGCCCGGTGTAGATGCAGCCCGACTCGCTCGCGCGCTGCTTCAGCAGTGCGGGGCTGGCGGGCAGGTCGAGCACCGAGTCATAGCCGGGGTTGCGATTGGTGAGGTCGGTGCCGGAGGCGGGCCGGTAGGCGTCACCCTGGTAGGCGGTGCTCCCCGACCACGTGCTCGCGCCGCCGCTGACGCTCGTGAGGATGTAGCGGCGGCTCGTGGGGCAGCCGACCTCGCCGGCGGCCAGGCCCTCGTTGGTCGTGCGGCAGGCCGAGGTGATCGTGCCGGGTGCGAGGGTGGCCGACAGGTCCGCTCCCTCGAGGCGCCAGATGTCGTTGGTGTGGAAGCGGCCGTTGAGCCGCTCGAAGCTGTAGATGCCGGCCCACTGGCAGAACTTCTGGTTGCGCTGGTTGCCGTTGCTGATGACACCTGAGCTGTTGACGGAGACCGGGCCGGGCTCGTACCAGCGGCGCGTGCACAGCAGGCGCGCGAGCTCCTGGCCGGTCCTGCCGGTGCCGCCGCTGTTCGCCGCGGTCGAGTAGGCGCCGGGCAGGTCGGGCGAGGAGGTCTCGATGTCGCTCATGTACGTGTAGTCCAGGGTCGAGCGCTTGGTGAGCACAGCCTGGATGGTGCGTGCCTGGTCGCCGGACCGACCGGTGACGTAGGCGCGGATCTCGCCCACGGAGCCCGATCGCGTGGCGTCCACGGCATACGTGAATGAGCCCTCGGACACGCCGCCGGGTACCGCGGTCCAGCCGCGCAACGCCGCGTTGTCGGTGTCGGCGACGAGAGCGGCGATGGTGCCGACCTGGAGCCGGGCCTGGATGTCGGCGAGGCCGGCCTCGGCTGCCTCCAGCGCCGAGTAGGCGTGCTGGCTGTCGAGCGAGGGCCGGATCTGGTTGATCACCGTCTGCGAGACGACGAGCACCAGTCCCATCATGACCAGGCCCCACAGGATGATCGCGATCATCGCCGCGCCGCGATCGGCGGGTGCTCCGTGCAGGTCCATCGGCTCGGGGGTCGTGGTCATGCGGAGTTCACCAGCTTCACGCCCTGCGTGACGACACTGGCCGGCGCTGCGGGATCCCCGACGCTGACCTCGATGGACTCCAGGACCTCGGGCGCAGTGATCGCGAGTGCTCCGGGGGTCACCGGCGGCGTCACTGCGTGCCGCGTGGCAGTGCAGCTCGTCGTGGGGTCGCAGGCGTAGTACGCGATCCCCAGGGGTGTGCCGCTCGTGGTGCGGATCTCGAACATGGTGCGACGCGTGGCCGATGCCGACCACGTCCAGCCCGATGCGGTCTTCGTGGGCGCCCAGATGTCCGAGTACACGTAGCGTCGGCCATCGGCGCGTGATCCGATGCCGATCGTGAACTTGTAGGGAGCGTCGTTCTTGGCACCGGTGCCTGAGTACGAGTACGCCGTCAGCGTGCTGGCCGATGCCGACACGACCGGGCTGGCGACGCCCTCTGGCGTGTCGATGTAGCGCGCAAGGCGCGTGATCCAGATCATCGCGTCCTGGGAGTCCTGCTGCGCCTGCGATCGCGTCGTGGTCTCGCGCACGGCGTTGAAGCCCGCCAGGGTGGCCGTGCCGACGATCACCATGAGGGCGCCGAAGACGCCGATGGCGACCACGAGCTCGATCAGTCCGAAGCCTTCGTCGGACGCGCGCGGGTCGCGGCTCATGGCGTCACCGACGCGGTGGGCGCGGGAGACGGGCTGGTCGACGTCGTCGGCGAGGCGGTGGGCGAGGCGGTGGGGGAGGCCGTCGGCGCATCGAGGTCGGCCAGGGTGAAGCTGACGACGGTCGGGGTCTCGGTCACGCCGGCGGCCGGGGGGACCAGCGGCGTCGCGGTCTGCACCGTCTGCCCGCCTGCGGTGAACGACCAGTCGCCGTTGGGCATCCCGACACGCAGGATGCCCAGGCTGCTCGTGACGCCGAGGTCGACGCTCGCGGTCGTGCAGCCGGCGCCGGCGTCCAGGTGGCGGGCGAGCACGTGCACCCCGGCGGGGAGCCCGCGCAGCTTGACCGGCCGCACGTCGAGCCGGGCATCCGTGACGCCTCCTGCGATGAGCGCGAAGGACTGGGGGAGCGCGGCATAGGCCTGCGGATCGGCGTCGGCGCAGTCGCCCGCCCAGGCATTGAAGCCCGAGGTCTCCGGCCAGAGCCCGGTCACCTGGGTGCCGACGAGCGCCGTCTGGGAGGTGCTGCCGGTCTGGTTGAGCGCCCACGTCACCGGGATGCCGCTGGCAAGGGGGTAGTCACTGAGGTCCCCGTCGAAGGCGATGCGGGCCTCCGGTGCGTACAGGAACGTCGGACGCGCGAGGGTGTCCGCGGTGATAGCCACGGTGCGGCTCGTGCCCGTGGGGGTCGGGGCGACGTAGTGCGGTGTCCCGGGATCGCCCAGCGACACGACGAGCGATCCCGTCGGCAGCAGCTGCGGCACGTACAGGCAGCCGTCGGCGCCGGTCGTGTACGCGAAGGAGTTCGACGGGTGCGCGGAGTCCAGCCCGGTCACCACGATCCCGGCCACGGGTGCGCCCAGCTGGTCGGTGATCGCGATGGCTGCTGCGCCGGTGCCCGAGGTCGACGGCGCGGCGTCGGGCTCGATGACGGTGTCCGTGGTGCTGGGCGAGCTCAGCCTGGGTCCGGTGACCTCGACGTGCACGCGCATGTACGACTGGCCCGGCTGCGCGCTCGCGCAGGCGCTCGTCGTCTGGCCCAGGCCCACCCAGCTCGCGGTGGTGGCGATGGTGAAGTCGGCGTTGGCTCCCGTGGGGCTGGTCGTGGTGAGCCCGGGGGTGATGCCGGTCGTTCCCACGAGCCGCAGGTGCTCCAGCCACGACTGCGCGATGTTGGCGGCGATCACGCGCTGCGAGTTCTCGTGGGTCGTGGTGAGGGACTGCACGAGGATCGAGAACACGACGGTGGCCAGGCCGGCGAACACGACCAGTGCGGCCATGACCTCGACCAGGGTGAACCCGCCGTCGCCCTCGGGGCGCGGGTCTGGGCGACGGCGCACATCAGCCATGACCCACCCTCCACGCAGCAGACACGAGTCGCGTTGTCGTCCCCATGGATGTTTCGGACCGATTCGGCGGGCCGGGCACTGCTGCCATGATGGGGGCCGACATCGGGAGGACTCGCATGCTGAAGTCCCGCCAGCTCTCGGCTGAGGCGGTCTATGCGCAGTGCCTGCGGCATGCACGGATCCACGAGCGGGCCTCGCGCCGCGAGGCGCAGGAGGGTCGGGCCCTGCAGGCCCTGGTCTTCGCCTGGGGGGCCGACATCTCGCTCATCCAGACGAGCCTGTTCGAGCGCGTCGTGATCGCCCGCCGGGCGCCGATCCGCGTGTACTTCACCGAGGCCGAGGCCCTGGTGCGCGCCCTCGGAGGCGTCGAGGTCGACCATGCAGGCGATGCGAGTGCGGCCGACCTCCAGCTGCGCATCCGCGAGCAGCTGTTCAACGCCCTTCCCCTGGGCGCCGCGGTCGACATCACCGGGCGCTTCCCCGACGTCACCTACCTCGCGGGCCTGCGCGCGCCGACGGCGCACGAGCTCAGCACCTGCGGGCACGACCGTCTCGAGGGCGCCAAGCCCGAGGACTTCGCGGCCGCGCGTCACCACGAGTCCGACGCGCTCATGGTGTCGGCGCTGTCCGTCGGTGCTCGTGGGGAGTCGCGGCTGGCCATCGAGCAGGCCTACGCCAGTGATTTCAGGGCGCTCGAGGCCTACCTGGTCGACTCTGCGCTGGCCGTGGGCGACCGAGCGCTCCTGACCGTCGAACTGCGCTGGGAGCTCGTCCGCTGCGCCATGGCCGACGTGCCCGGCCTGCCGGCCGAGCTGCTGCCTGCGGTCGCCGTGATCCGCGAGGCCATGTGCGCCGGCCTCGGCGAGCCCGACTGCGTGCGGCTGCTGGCCGGCCTGGCCGACGTCGGACTCACTCCTTCGGAGGCGTGAGCGCGGCCTCCTGCTGGGCCCGGGCGATGATCGACTGGGCGTTGGCGACCAGGTCGGGCAGCTTGGACTCGAGCACGAACATCGTGCCGTTGACCGTCAGCATGCCCGTGTCCTTGTTCGTGCCGTCGCTGACGGCGTTGTGCGCCGTGATGAGGAAGCCTCGATCCAGGGACTGCAGTCGGCCCAGGAAGGCCGCGCGCTGCCACGACGTGCCGTTGACCGTGACCTCGAGCGTCATGGTCGCGAGGTTCACGCCGATCGTGGTGGCCGCGGCCGCGGCACCGGCGACCGCCTTGCCCGGGCCCTTGGCCCCGCCGGGAGCCGGCGCGGAGCCGTTGGCCTCGGGTGCGGTCACGCTCGTGGGGATCGACGTGCTGATGAGCTGGATGTTGCGGGTCGAGATGCCCGAGGCGCGCGCCGCGGCGTTGATCTGCTGCAGCACCTGGGGCAGCTGGGCGGTCTCGGGCATGCGCGAGAACAGGCGCTGCGCCTCGCGCGCCATCGCCGGGGCCTGCGCGGCCAGGTCGAGGATCTCGCGATGCCGCTTCAGCAGCGCGAGGTTGGCCTGCTCCACCTGCACGGACTGCTGCTTGACGGACGCAGCAGTGGCGATGCGCGGCTGCAGCAGCACCAGCCACAGTGCGGCCGCCATGGCGAGCAGTCCCGTGACCGCGGCCAGCCCCACGAGCGACTTCCTGCTCATCCTCATGATGAGCCTCCCGGTGCTGTCGTGGGCGCAGGTGTCGGCGTCGCCGGTGCCAGCAGCGTGCGCACCTGCTGGTCGGTCAGCTTGGTCGCCAGGCCGGCAGGCGTGATGCCGACCGTCCCGGTGAACGACACGGAGGCGGGAGCGCCGCCGGCTCCCTGGGCCGCGAGCATCGAGGAGTTCACGTACGGCCCGACGAACAGCGGATCGCGTGAGAGCGCCACGAGCAGGCGCGAGACCTGGTCGCGGGCGCCGGCGGTCGCGCTGAAGGTGATGCAGCCGATCGCGACCTGCTCGGCGAACGGATCGGGGTTGGGGCAGGCCGTGACACTGCCGCCGGCGGCCGGGGCCCCGAGGTAGGTGGCCGACAGCGTCGAGAAGCGCATGGTGGGTGCACCCGTGGAGCGCGCCGCCAACAGCAGGTGGCCGTACAGCGTCGACGCCCGCGGCTGGGTGGTGAGCGTCGAGGTCACGAGCTGCTCCTGGCCCTTGATCTGCGCCACCATCTGGGCGATCGGCGACAGGGCCTGCACCTGCAGCTGCTCCTTGGCATTGATGGCCTGGGCGGTGGCCAGTGACTGCTCGGAGGACTGGATGGCGGGCTCCTGCACGAACCACAGCATCCCGGCGATCACCAGCAGGAGCACCGCCGCGAGTGCGGCGATGCGGCGGATCCTGGCGATGGCCATGGACTCGCGGACCTGCTGCGGCAGGAGATCGACCTGGGGCAGGGTCGGGACGAACTCCTCGCGCTCGACATCGTCGTCGATGCCGGGCTGGTCACGACGTGACAGCCGCAGCCCGAAGACGGTGCGCGCATCGGTCGCGGTGCTCATGGTCGCCTCGCCATGGCCAGGCCGATCGCCATCGCCAGTGGGGCCTCCACTGCCCGCTGGGCCCGGCTGTGCGCCTCCAGGCCCAGGAACGCGGGGCTGACGGTCACCGGATAGCCAAGCTCGGTCGCCATCCGCTCCCGCAGGCCGGTGAGCGCGATCGCACCGCCGACCACGGTGATGGTCGTGATGCGCGCATCGCTGCTCGCGGACATGTAATAGTCGAGCGAGTTGCGGATCTCGGCGACGATGCCGGTGGCCCACATGTTGAGCTCGCCCAGAGCGGTTGCCGTGCTCGGCGCCAGCCCGATCGTCACGGTGCCCGCGACGGCCTGGAAGACGCTCGACTCGGCGACGGGCACCAGGGCCGGAGCCGGGCCGTTGAGGCCGGTCTCGCGCTTGAGCAGCTCGGCCGCCTCGCGATCGAGGTCGAGGGCATCGGCGATGGCGCTGGTGGCCTGCAGCCCGCCGAGCGGGTTGAGGGTGCGGATGAACCGCGGCTGGCCGCCGGCGTGCACCGTGACCGTGACCTGCTCAGCACCGATGTCCACGATCGCTCGGGGCTCCTGATCGGTCGGCAGCACGCCCCCGCAGGCGGCTCGGATGTGCGCGAAGGGCGCGATGTCGGCGACCACGGGCACCAGGCCGGCACTGCGAACGACCCCCGCCAGCTCCAGGGCCTGCGACCGCTCGGTGGCCACGACCAGGATGCGGTTCTCGTCGACGAGGTGGCCCTTGGCGTCGAGCCGCGTGATCTCGTCGAGCAGGTGGTAGTCGAGCTGCGCCGCGGCCATGTCGATGGGCAGGGACTCCTGCACCTGGTAGCGCAGGGCCGAGGCGAAGTCCGCCGGCGCCATCCACGGCAGCTCGAGCTGGCGCGTGAGCAGGTTGGCGTCGGTGATGGCGAAGGCCACATGACGCGAACTGAAGCGCCCGGCCTTCCACAGCTGCCTGAGGGCGCGGGCCACGACCTTGGCGTCGATGACTCGCCCGCCCCGCATGGCGCCGTGCGGCAAGGGGACCGCCGCAGCGCGGTGCACCGTGGTCTGGCCGGTGCGACCGTCGGTGCGCAGCTCGACGGCGCGCACGCCGGTCGTGCCGATGTCCAGCCCGACGAGGGTGCCGCGGGACCTGCCCATGCCTGCTCCTTCGCTGCTCGGTGCGTGACTCCTGCTCAGGCTGGGTATCGGCCCGATCGCGCGCGAGCGGTGCCCGTTCGGCCCGGATGAGCCGAAACCACCGGTATGGCCCTGCCCGCAGCCCCGATGACCGTGGCGTCGCATGACGCCCTGGGGCAGTCCGGGTCCGACTGCCCGGTGCTCGCGCCGGCCGAGGCGACGCTGCTGCGTCAGGTGCTCGAGGCTGCCGTCGCGCATGGAGCCTCGGACGTCCACGTGCGCGCTGGTGCGCCGCCGCTGCTGCGCGTCGAGGGTCGCCTCCTCCCGCTCGACCTCCCGCCGCTCACCGCCGACGACGCCACGGCGCTGGTCCTCGAGGCGATGACGCAGGAGGAGGACCGTGCCGAGTATGCGCGCGACCACGAGCGCGACTTCGCGGTGACCGAGCCGTTCGTGGGCAGGTTCCGGGTCAACGCCTACCGGATGCGCGGGTCCGACGCGATGGTGCTGCGGCACGTGCGGGAGAGCGTGCCGAGCCTGGAGGCGCTGGGCGTCCCGGCGATCGCACGATCCCTCGCCCTGACGCCGAGCGGCATCGTGCTCGTGTGCGGCCCGACCGGCTCGGGCAAGTCGACGACCCTTGCGGCCATGATCGATGCGATCAACGACGAGCGGTACTGCCACATCCTCACGATCGAGGACCCGATCGAGTTCCTGCACGCGAACAGGCGGGCGACGATCAGCCAGCGCGAGCTGCACACCGACACCCTCGAGTTCGCCAGGGCCCTGCGCGCCGGCCTGCGTCAGGACCCGGACGTCATGGTCATCGGCGAGATCCGCGATCGCGAGACGCTGCGCACGGCACTGCAGGCGGCACAGACCGGGCACCTCGTGCTGGCGAGCATGCATGCCAGCTCGGTGATCGAGGTCGTGCACCGGATCGTCGACATGTTCCCCGCGGACGAGCACCGCCAGATCCGGGCGACGCTGGCCGAGTCCCTGCGCGGGATCATCTGCCAGCACCTGGTGGCCGGTGCCCGTGCTGACGGTCGCGTGCTCACCTGCGAGATCGCGGTCTCGACCGCGCGCATCCGCGATGCGATCACCGACGCGGAGCGGACCGACCAGCTCCACGAGATCCTGGCCGAGGGCGAGCACTACGGCATGCGCACGAGTGAGCAGGACCTCGTGCGGCTGGTGCTCGCAGGAGACATCACGCTCAGCGAGGCGCAGACCGTGACCACGCGCCAGTCCGACCTCCTGGTCGCGCTGCGCAGGGCCGGCTTCCGTGGCTAGCGCTCCCGGCGCGATCGCCGACCTCCTGGTGACGAACGGGCTCATCAGCGCCCAGCAGCAAGCCCAGGCCCAGGCGCAGGCCGCGCTCACCCAGGAGCCAGTGCTCAACATCCTGGTGCAGCAGGGCAGCGTCACCCGCAAGGACGTGGTGCGCGCGACCGTGCAGGCTGCCGGCCTGGAGTTCGTGGACATCCTCGCGCTGACGGTGGACCCGGCTGCAGCGGCGATGATCACCGGCGACCAGGCGCGCAAGTACCAGGTCATCCCCGTCGCCCTCGATCACGACGTGCTCGTCGTCGTCGGCGACTCGCAGACTGCGGCCAACTGGCAGGTGAGCGAGGACCTGGAGGCCATCACGCGGCATCCGGTGCGCTTCGCCTGCGCGATGCGGTCCGAGATCGCGATCCGCATCAACCAGCTCTACCGGGCCGAGTCCGAGCTGGGCGAGCTCGTGCGCGGCATGCTCGACGAGGAGCAGGTGATCGACATCCAGGCGCCGGTCGTGGCGACCACCGACGCCCCGCTGGTGCGCTACGTCAACCTGCTGCTCAAGCAGGCCATCTCCGACAAGGCGTCGGACATCCATGTCGAGCCCAGCGAGGACCACATCAGGATCCGCTTCCGCATCGACGGGGTGCTCAAGGAGCAGGCGCCCGCGCCCAAGGAGATGCAGTCGGCGCTCATCAGCCGCCTGAAGATCATGGCGGACATGGACATCGCCGAGCGCAGGGTGCCGCAGGACGGCCGGCTCTCACTGATCTGGAGCGGGCAGAAGATCGACCTGCGCGTGAGCTGCCTGCCGACCGTGTGGGGCGAGAAGATCGTCATGCGCATCCTGGACAACTCATCGGCGCAGATGACCCTCGCGCACCTGGGCTTCTCGCCGGAGAACCTCGACCATTGGCGCAACGCCTATGAGCGGCCCAATGGGATGCTCATCGTGAGCGGGCCCACGGGCTCGGGCAAGTCGACCACGCTGTACGCGACGCTCAACACCGTCGCTCGCCCCGAGATCAACATCGTCACTGTGGAGGACCCGGTCGAGTACCGCATCCCCGGCATCAACCAGGTGCAGACCCACGCCAAGGCCGGACTCACGTTCGCCTCGGCGCTGCGCTCGATCCTGCGTGCGGATCCCGATGTGATCCTCATCGGTGAGATCCGCGACTACGAGACCGCACAGATCGCCGTGGAGTCCGCGCTCACGGGCCACCTCGTGCTCACGACCCTGCACACGAACAACGCGCCGAGCGTCATCACTCGGCTCATCGAGATGGGCATCGAGCCGTTCCTGGTGAGCTCAGCCCTGGCCTGCACGACGAGCCAGCGGCTGGCCCGCCGACTGTGCCTGTCGTGCCGGCGCCCGGTGGGCAAGTCGGCGGCCGAGCTCGCTGCGGTCGGCTTCGAGTACCCCGCGGGGGTGCAGCCGACCTTCTTCGAGCCGGTCGGCTGCTCCAGCTGCGCGCACACCGGGTACCAGGGGCGCATGGGCCTGCACGAGGTCATGCCCATGAGCGAGGAGATCGGGCGGCTGGCGTTCAGTCGCGCATCCTCGGACGAGGTGCGACGCGTCGCGATCGATGCCGGCATGCGGACGCTGCGGCAGGACGGCTGGCTCAAGGTCTCGCAGGGCCTGACCACCATCAGCGAGGTGCTTCGGGTGATCGCGTGACGACCGGACGACGAGTGGAGTGCAGCTGATGGACGACGACGGCTTCGTGCTGCCCCGCATGCCCGGGCTCCCGACCGCGAACGGTGCGATCGGGGTGGTCGACGTGCACGCGCCGTCGGGCCCGCACCTGCTGCCCGGGCTGCTCCCGGTCGAGGCGATCACGTCGCGCATCGACGCTCCGCAGGCGCCGCCGCCGGTCGCTGATGTGGGCATCCGGATCCTCGAGCCTGACGCGTCGGCCTCGCAGGGCATCGGCATCCAGCTCGACGACATCCTGCTCGTGCTGCTGGAGCGTGGGGCCTCGGATCTGCACCTGAGCGTCAACGCCCCGCCCATGATCCGCGTCAACGGCGATCTCGAGGCGCTGCCCGGGCATGCGCCCCTGACGCCCAAGGACATCCGCGAGGCCATGTACGCGATCCTCAGTGATCGCCAGAAGCAGGCGTTCGAGGAGACCAAGGAGCTCGACCTCGCCTACGAGCTGCCCGGTGCGGCGAGGTTCCGCGTCAACCTGCTGCAGCAGCAGGGCTCCATCGGCGCAGTGCTGCGCTCGATCCCGTGGGAGATCCGCAGCCTCGAGGAGCTGAGCATGCCGCCATCGCTCGCGGCACTCACCGCGCTTCCGCGCGGGCTCGTGCTCGTGACCGGGCCGACCGGCTCGGGCAAGTCGACGACGCTTGCAGCCCTGGTGGATCGCGTGAACCGCACACGCAAGGGGCACATCATCACGATCGAGGACCCGATCGAGTTCGTGCACCCGCACAAGGGATGCGTGGTCAACCAGCGCGAGGTCGGCACGGACACGCGGTCCTTCGCCGCGGCGCTGCGGCACGCACTGCGGCAGGATCCCGACGTCATGCTCGTCGGCGAGATGCGCGACCTGGAGACCATCGCGATCGCACTGACCGCAGCAGAGACCGGGCACCTCGTGTTCGCGACCCTGCACACGAGCTCGGCGGCCAGCACGATCGACCGCATCATCGATGTGTTCCCGGCCGAGCAGCAGGCGCAGATCCGCACGCAGCTGGCGTCATCGCTGGAGGCTGTCGTCTGCCAGACCCTGTGCCGCACCAGTGACGGCAGCGGGCGCATCGCTGCGACCGAGGTGCTCATCGCCACACCGGCGATCCGCAACCTGGTGCGCGAGGGCAAGCTGCAGTCGATCCCATCGGCCCTCCAGACCGGTTCGCGCCACGGCATGCACACGCTCAATCAGCGCCTCGCCGAGCTCGTCGCCAGCGGCCGGGTCGCCTACGACGAGGCGCGTGAGCACTGCTCGGACCCGGACGAGCTCGCGCAGCTGCTGGGACGGAGCGCTGATGACGCAGACTGAGTACTTCATCCGGGCACGCTCGCGCAAGGGACGCCTGATCGAGCAGCACATCAAGGGCTCGAGCGAGGCGGAGGCGGTCGCGCGCGTGCGCCAGCTCGGGCTCACGCCCATCTCCGTGGAGATCCAGAACACGGGATGGAACAAGGAGATCCACCTGGTCAAGCCGCGGGTCAAGCCCAAGGACCTGGCGATCATGACGCGCCAGTTCGCGACGATGCTCAGTGCCGGCCTGCCGATCCTGCGCTGCCTGGCGATCCTGGGCGACCAGACCGAGAGCGTGCGCCTGGGGGAGCTGATCGCACAGGTGCGCGACGATGTCGAGCGCGGCTCGGCCCTGTCGGAGTCACTCGTGCTCTACCCGGAGTTCCCGCCGCTGATGGTGAACATGATCCGTGCGGGAGAGGTCGGTGGCTTCCTCGACGAGACGATGCTGCAGATCGCCGAGTCCATCGAGGCCGATGTGCGGCTCCGGGGCAAGATCAAGGCCGCCCTCACCTACCCGATCGCCGTCGGCGTGATCGCGATCGTCGTGACGACGGCGATGCTGATCTTCGTCGTCCCGGTGTTCTCGGAGATGTTCGCCTCGCTCGGCGGGCAGCTGCCGACGCCGACGCAGATCCTGGTCAGCATCTCGGATGTCGTGCGCAATCCGCTCTTCCTGGTGCCCGCCATCGTGCTCACTGCCGCCGCGATCATCTGGTACCGACGCATGCGCAATGCGCCCGCGGTGCGAGCCTTCGTGGACCCGATGAAGTTCAGGCTGCCGGTGTTCGGCCAGCTCTTCCACAAGATCGCCATCGCACGCTTCACGCGCAACTTCTCGGCGCTGCTGCGCGCAGGCGTGCCGATCCTGACCGCCCTCGACATCGTCGGCGGGACCTCGGGGAACGTCGTCATCGTGCGCGCCGTGACTGCTGTGCAGGAGAGCGTGCGCCAGGGCTCGGGCATGGCCCGACCGCTGAGCGAGCATCCGGTGTTCCCCGACATGGTGGTGCAGATGATCGCGGTCGGCGAGGACACGGGCGCCCTCGACGAGATGCTCGCGAAGATCGCCGACTTCTACGACGCCGAGGTCGAGGCGACCACCGAGCAGCTCATGGCGCTCATCGAGCCGATCATGATCATGCTGCTCGGCGGTCTGGTCGGCGGCATGATCGTCGCGATGTACCTGCCGATCTTCAACATCTTCGAACTCGTCAAGCAGTGACGTGCACTTCGCCCAGGATCGGTCCGAAACCCCTGATGTCGACCCACCCTGGGTCGGTACCCCGACGACACGGGGTCGTTCGATCAGGAGTCAAGACATGCTCACTCGCCTGACACGGATGCGAGACGAACGCGATTCAGGTTTCACCCTGATCGAGCTGCTCGTCGTCGTCATCATCATCGGCATCCTCGCCGCCATCGCCATCCCGATCTTCCTCAACCAGCGCAACTCCGCACGCACGGCCTCGGTCGAGTCAGATGTGCGCAACGTGGCCACGCTGATGGAGACCGCCTACACGCAGGCCGGCAGCTACCCGGCCAGCGGCACCGACCTGGTGACCGTCGACAACGCCAAGATCTCGGCTGGCAATGCGATCGTCGTCACGGTGGCTGCCACCGGTGCCTCGTTCACCATCACGGGCTGCAACTCCGAGGCCACGACCTCGAGCCTGACCTACTACGACTCCGCCGGCGGCGGGCTCATCAACCCAGTGCCGGCAACCGTCACGACCTGCCCGACCTTCGGCGCCTCGCCGACGGCGACGGTCGCGTAGCACCACCCGCAGCACGCAGCGCAGGGGCCGCCAGTCATCGCGACTGGCGGCCCCTGCGGACATTTCCGGCACATTGCGGCCGGGGCGAAGAATTCACGCCGACGACACAGGAATCAGTTGTGTGAGTGGACATGTCCTGTCATGCTCGGGCCGTGACCAGTCAAATGACCGGACAAAGCACACCCGTGGCCCTTCCCCTGGCGGCCCTGGGTGATGAGTTCGCGGGCATCGAGCGGTCCCTGGAGATCGGACTGCGACTGGCGCCGGTGCTGCGGGTGGCGCATGACGCCGCCACTGCACTGGCCGCCCTCCTCGCCGAGAGCCCAGCGATCCCCGTGCGGCTGGCCGGACTGGACTTCACGCAGACCCGCATGCACCTGACGATCACGATCGACCTGGGATCCCTCGACGACATCAAGGTTGCCGCCGAGCGGTCATGCGCGGCGGTGGCCCTCATCGCGTCCATCGTCGACAGGCTCGCTGCCCACGAGCCGTGCCTGGTGGAGATCCCGCACCCCGACTCCTCCGAGGCGATGCGTGCCCGCGGGATCCTCGTGCGCGACCTGCCGGTGCGGACCTGCGCGGCTGCCGAGGCGCCTGCACTGGCGGTGCGCTCATCATGACCGGTGCCGAGCTCGTGCCCGATGCGGAAGTGATCATGACGGCCAACCAGCGGCTGGGCCGCAAGGTTCCCGATCTCATGGTGCGCGGGCTGCACGAGCGCGAGATCCTCGACCTCGCGCCGGCGATGACCTGCGATCGCGTGCACTGGGAGACCGTCGAGCCGATCGACATGGCCGCGCTCGTCGCTGCGCTTGGACACGAGGCGCGCACCCGGCAGTGGAGTGATGGCCAGTCGCGCGTCTGGGTGCCTGAGGGTCGCGGGCACGAGTACCGCGATCGCATCCGCGCCTGGTCGGCCGAGCACGGGGTCGAGATGGTCAATGCCCGCGTGGAGTCCGGTGTTCCCTTCCGCGACCTCGACTCTGTACCCGATGGGCTTCTGGCCGAGCTGCTGGGCGCCTGCACCGCATGGCTCTACAGCCGGTCGTACGCCATCCGCCGCAAGCTGGTGACCGAGGTGGAGGGCATCGATGACGACGATGTCTACTCGCTCATGTACCTGTTCGTGCACGACCACGCCGACCGGTTCGACACCGGGCGATCGGGTCGCAACGGAACCCTGAACCTGACGGCGTTCATGTACGGCAAGCTGCGCACCTGGCCGCAGGACGCGGCGCGGTCCGCATACGGGCGCACTGTGGTGAGCGACCGGATCGCGCTGCACCGTGCGCATGAGCAGTCCATGGCCACGACAGGCGGCGCCCCGACCGAGGCCACCAGGGCCGCAGCCCTCGGTGTGACCGTCACTGAGCTGCGTCGCCGCGAGGACGCGATCGCGACACTGTCGGGGATGCGCAACTACGACGAGCTCGAGCTCGCCGAGGACCATGGCGGACGTGACGCAGCGATGCACGGTGGCTCCGCTGCGCCCGAGGTCGCTGCTGAGACCTATGCGCGCAGTGCTGCCGTGACGCGCGCGCTCGTGTCGGCGGTCGTCGACGTGCGCAAGGGTGCGCGTCGCCGGCATGACCCGCTGGCCCTGAGCGCCGCCTACCTGGCGTTCTGGGAGGGCCTGGGCCGCGCGCAGATCGCGCGCGAGCTCGATGTGCTGCCGCGCACTGCGGCCGCGGCCCTCAGCCGCGTGCTCGCCGTGCTCGATCCGGCAGAGCTCACCTGATCCATGGACGAGGACGTCATCCCGTGGCTGTTCACGGACAGCCCCGGCGTGCTCATGTGGCACTGGGTCACCGAGCACTTCGCCGCGACGATCCGCGGCCTCGAGCTCGAGGCCGACGGCCTGCAGGACGGCCAGCGCAATGTGCGCTCGTACACGTGGGAGCTGGCCGACCTCATCCGCAGCAACCAGGGCATCCCGCGGCTGCTGGTCGAGGGGCGCTCGCGCGAGTTCGACGACGCTGAGCGGCGCATCCGCGAGCATGTGGGCAAGTGCTACGACCCCCAGCTGGGCTATCGGGGGTACGCCGGGCCGCACGCCTGGACCTTCGCCCTGGCCAGCGGCGAGGAGGTCGACGTGCGGGAGTACCGCGGCTCGCGATGCTCGGTCACCGTGCTCATGCCCGACGGCAGCGAGCGCACCGTGGCCGGGGACTTCAGCGTCGACCGCTACCGGTGGACCCTGAGCACGCCTGACGGGCGCATGGAGATCGTGCCCGAGCACGTGGTGCGGATCACCAATCGCTCCGAGGCGGCCACCCGCGCTACGCAGCTGGCCCGGCACAGCACGTACTCGGGCGTCGGCCGGCTGTACCGCGAGGAGCCCGGGCCGGGGTGCACGGGCCGGCCCGGCTTCATGGTGGGCACGGTGGACCATGTGACCCCCGAGCGCTGCCCCGTGCACGAAGGTGCTGCGGTGCCGTTCATCACCGGCTGACTGGTCCGATACCTCCTGTGAGGAGGGATCATGCGCATTCGGATCGGCCGGCGACGGCCCACCAGCGACGCCGCGCTTGCGGTGCCGGTCGCCGTCGCGCTCGAGCGCCTGCGCGACACGCAGGCATCCGGGTGCCTGACGGTGAGCCATGGCCCCTCCGGCAGCAATGCCCGCGTGTTCGTCCTGGCCGGCGCGGTCTACGCCGTGGCCCTCGAGCACTACGACTTCCCGATCGCCCTGCGACTGTGCTCCAGTGCCCTGCTCGATGAGGATGCCTGCGCAGCGATCGCCATGACGATCCCCAGGGAGCACCCGGACTTCGGTCGTGTCGCGGTGTCGACCGGCCGCCTCGACGTCGCCGATCTCGGGCGCCTGCACCAGGAGCTGGTGCTGGCCGCCGCCGGCGCCGTGCTCGCGGTCGACTTCGCGGTGACGTACTTCGAGCCCGACATCGTCACCGGGGACTTCTGCACCATGCCCATCGGTGTGGACGCGCTCGTCGAGATGGTCAGCCTGCGCCGCGAGCGCCAGGCCGCCGGCTGGCAGGTGGTGACCGCAGACGCCGATCCCTCGGACTGCATCGTGGCCGCCACGGGCCGGGCACTGCCCGATGACGCCTGCGCGCCCGAGCTCACCGCGATGCTGGGGGCGCTGGACGGCGTCCGCACCGTCGATCAGGCCGCAGCCGCCTGCGGGTTCACCCGGGCCGAGGCCGTGCACCTGGCCTGCGCACTCGTCGCCGGAGGGCACGCGTCCGTCAGTGAAGGCGTGGGCGAGCCGAGCCGCGGGCTCGACGTCCCCGAGGCCTTCGGGCGTCCGGTGACGGTCGATGAGCCTGCCCACGCGCCGGCACTGGAGCTGGGGGAGCCCGATGCTCCCGACGAGCCCACAGCGCAGTGTGCCGTGGTCGACCTCGATGCGCAGGCGCTGACAGCGCTGGTCATCGACGGCACGGTCGTGCTGCATCCGGCGGTCGACATCGACGGCGAGATCGAGCTGCTGCGTCGCGAGCTGGCCGATGCGGAGGAGCAGGCCTCGGTGATCCGTGCTCGGCTGCAGCAGGCGCTGGAGAGGCATGACGTCCATGTCCACTGAACCGCGCGTGCTGATCCTGGTCGTGCTGGCCCTCGGGCTGATGGGACTGCTCGTCGGCTCGTTCCTCAATGTCGTCATCGCGCGCGTCCCGCTCGGTCAGTCGGTGCTCGCACCGGCGTCGGCCTGCCCGGCCTGCGGCTCGGCCATCCGCTGGCGCGACAACGTGCCCGTGGCCTCCTGGCTGATCCTTCGTGGTCGATGCCGCGACTGCAGCGCGCCGATCAGCGCCCGCTACCCGATCGTCGAGCTCGGCACGAGCGTGCTGTGGATGGTGCTCGCCGCCTGGGCGCTGACGACCTCCGACGCATCCGGGCTGCTGCCGCTGCTGCTCGTCCTCGCGAGCGCCGGACTCGCCCTCGCCGTCATCGATGGCCACTATCATCGGCTCCCTGATGCGCTCGTCCTGCCGCTGATCGGCGTCACCGTGGTCGGGCTGCTCGTCAGCCAGGCAGTGTCCGGCACCGGGCACTGGATCGGCGCCCTCGCGGGAGCCGCGATCTGGCTCGCGGTCATCGGAGGGCTCTGGCTCGTGACGGGGGGACGTGGCATGGGACTGGGTGACGTGAAGCTCGCGCCGGTGCTCGGTGCCACCCTGGGCTGGATCAGCGTGGGCTCGGCGGTCATCGGGCTGCTCGCGGCCTTCGTGCTCGGTGCGTGCGTCGGGCTCGCCCTCATCGCCGGTCATCGGGTGGAGCGACGCACACGCATCGCGTTCGGGCCCTTCCTGCTCGCCGGTGCGCTCGTCTGCGTCCTGGCCGGAGTGCCGCTGTGGACCATGTACACGCGCGTGAGCGGGATCAGCTGATGCGCGTCACCTGCGGCGGGCGGCCGGCATGCTGAGCTGGATCGTCGATGACGACGAGGGCCGGTCGTACATCCTGCGCGCCGGCACAGGCGCCGTGAGCGCAGTGTCACCAGTGGGGATCGCCGACGAGCGCGGCGACTACGCCTTCCATGCGGTCGAGATCGACATCGACCAGCCCAAGGGCCGCGCGCGGGCCATCAGGCTCACGACCCATGGCCGCGTGGTCACCGACGATCCGCTCCACGAGGCCGCCGTCGAGCTCCTGCAGGAGCAGGCGCACGTGTCCTGGTCCATCGCCTGGCATCGCCACCCGTGGATCCCGGCCGATGTGCCGATCACCTCGCTCAACCTGCGCCACGACGCCGAGAGCTGGCTGGTCTCGATCGACCACGCCGACGCCGACGATGCGCAGGAGGCGCACGAGTCCGGCAGCTCGGCCTCCGAGGGCGGTGAGCTGCATGGCTGAGCGCCCCTACGACCGTCCGTCGATCTTCAGCCGGGTCGACCAGGCCGGGATGATCGATCGCCTCGAGCACTCGCCGCTCGATGACGACGAGGTCGGCTACCTCTCCGACCTCGACGACGCCGGGCATCGCCAGGTCGCACCGTCGCTCATGGACGGCATCCGCATCTTCTCGGGGGAGCCCGTGCAGCACCGCGACGAGTTCGCAGCAGTGAGCGCGGTGCCCTCGGCCGATGCCCCCGGTCCTGACAAAGCGCCAGCCGCCCAGGACTTCATCCTGTTCGGGCCGGCCGGCCGCACGCCCGGTGCCGCGGACCTGCCCACCTCCCTGCCGAACGGGGGCGCATCATGAGCGACACCGCACAGGTCTCGGGCCCCGGCGTCATCGTCGTCGGCGATCGCGCGGTCCACACACTGCTCGTCGCCTCGGGCGCTCCCTGGTGGGTCGAGCCGGCCCAGGCGACGGTCGCGCAGATGTGGGCCGGGCTCTCGTCGGGCACGCTCAGCGCGCGTGCCCGGATCCTGGTGTTCTCCGACAGCGCTGCCGTCGACGCCGGCCTGCGCGCCGCCGAGGTCGAGCAGACGGCCGCCGCGATCGTGACCATGGTGCAGGCGGGCGCTCGCGTGTTCATCGCCTCGAGCCAGGCTGGGGCGCAGGCGGCACTCCTGGCGCAGGTCGCTGCCGTCGGCCGCGCGCAGGGCATCGATCCGGTGGCCCTCGACGTGCCGGTGCTCGAGCTCTCCCTGGGCGGGCGGGCCGTGCTCGATGCGATCGCCGAGCACACGCGCGACCTCGTGCGCTTCCCGGCCGAGCTGCCACCGGGCATCGACGTCATCCTGGGCCCGATGGCCGCTGCGCCCGCACCCGTCGATTCGCCGCCGCGGATCCGGCTGCTGCCCGACCTGCCGCCGGTCGGCTCGCCTGGCGCGCCTGCTGCCGTTCCCGCTGCAGTCGACGAGCTGCCGCCGTCGGCCTCACGCGAGCTCCTCGACCGACCCCGTCGCCCCGGGCAGGCGACCATCACCGTGACGTCGAGCAAGGGCGGCTCGGGCAAGTCGACCGCCTCGATCATGCTGGCGGCCTCGATCGCCCGCGCGAGCGCGCGTGCGGGGCGCCCGCTGTCGGTCTGCGTCGTCGACCTGGACACCCGCGACGGCCAGGTCGCCTCGCTCATCGGCCGCTTCATGCCGACCGCGCTCAACATCAGGGTGCAGCCGGTCTGGGACGAGGAGCGCATCCGGCGCAGCCTCGTGCGCGCCGACAACCTCGGCATCGACTGCCTGCTCGCGCCGATCCGGCCGCGCACGGCCGACACCGTCGGCCCCGACTTCTACCGTGCGATCGTGCGCAGCCTGCAGCGCATGTTCGACGTGATCGTGATGGACACGAGCGTGCAGTACCTCGAGCCGCTCATCTCCAAGGTCGCGCTGGTCGAGGCCGATGAGATCCTGTTCGTCACCAATCTCGCCTCGACAGCGGTGCAGGGCATGGCGCGCGCCCTGCGCGAGATCACGGCGCCGATCGACGAGTCCGGGCTCGGCATCCCTCGCGAGAAGCTCGGCATCATCGTCAACCAGTCGGCCACGAACGTCGGCATGGAGCACGAGCAGGTGCTGGCCGCTGGCCTGGGCATGCCCGTGGTCGGGGTCATCCCTCTGGCGACGCGCGACGTGCTCACGGCCACCAACCTCAACCGCATGCACGAGCTGCTCGATCACCCGCTGATCGGGCCGGCCTACCACGAGCTCGCGGTGAGCTGCCTGCCCGACGCCCTGCTCGCGCCCTGGGAGCCGGCCCCCGAGGCCGTGGCCGACCCTGAGCCCAGCGCACCAGCCGGGGCCCGGACCTTCGACCCCGAGACCGAGCGCCGCCGCATGTCGTTCCGGCGCTGAGTCGACGACGCGCGAGCCTGACAGGGGAGTCCATGACCGAGTTCCGTGACGCGACCTACGCGTTCTTCGCACTGCAGCAGCCCGTGTCGCTCGAGGAGATGCCCGAGCTGACGCCGGAGCAGCGGCTGCTCATGGCCACGGCCCGCACGCCCGAGTGGTTCGCGGCCGCAGCCTCGTCGGCCTCGCGCCTGTCGGAGATCGCGCCCGAGCTCCAGGTGCTCGACGACGAAGGCGACCACGCCGACGTGTCGGGCATCGACCTCGTGTGGCTGTATGCGCCCGAGCTCCGCGAGATCGAGGGCCTGGCGGCGAGTGCGCCGGAGCCGGCGGCAGCGCCAGCCGATCACCGGGCTCCCGCAGTCCAGATCAGCCTGCTGCGCGAGCTTTCCGACTTCGACGACTGAGCAGCGGCTACGCCTGCGGCACTGGCGCGAGTGTCACGGCCACCGCGAGGACCTCGCCTGGGGCGAAGGCGAGCTCGGCGATGGAGCCCGCGGCGCGCAGATCGGCTTCAGCGCTGCGCAGCCGCGCGGACTGGGCGTCGGTGGCGCTTATGGTCGCTGACTCGATGGCCGCGCGCATGCTCACCTTGGCGTCCGACTTCGACTTGCGGATCTGGCTCAGCGCCTCGGCGACATCGCCGATGAGCGCCACATCGCCGTCGCCGGCCAGGGCTGCGAGCTGCTGCGCATCGGGCCAGGACGAGCGATGGATCGTGCCCTCCTGCCACCAGCTCCAGACCTCCTCGGTGACGAAGGGCAGGAACGGGGCGAAGAGCTTGAGCAGCGCGTCGAGCGTCGTCGCCAGCGCTGCCTTCGCCGAGGCCGCCCCGGCGAGGTCGGTCTCGCTGTAGGCACGCAGCTTCACGAGCTCGACGTAGTCGTCGGTGAAGTTCCAGAAGAAGGACTCGGTCAGCTCGAGCGCACGTGCGTAGTTGTAGTCCTCGAAGGCATCGGTGGCCTGCTGCACGACGCGCGCCAGGCTTGCGAGCAGGGCGCGATCGACGGGGGCCGTGATCGCCGAGTCGTCGATGCGCGCATCGAGGCCGAGCACGAACTTGCTCGCATTGAGGATCTTGATCGCGAGCCGACGGCCGATCTTCATCTGGCCGACGTCGAAGGCGGTGTCGGTGCCCGGGCGGCCGGACGCGGCCCAGTAGCGCACGGCATCGGCGCTGTACTCGTCGAGCAGGCTCATCGGCGTGACGACATTGCCCTTGGACTTGCTCATCTTCTTGCGGTCGGGGTCCAGGATCCAGCCCGAGATCGCCGCGTGCTTGAACGGCAGCCGGTCGTCCTCGAGGTGGCTGCGCACCACGGTGCTGAACAGCCAGGTGCGGATGATCTCGTGCGCCTGCGGTCGCACGTCCATCGGCGAGACGCGGGCCCACAGGTCGGGGTCGCGCTCCCAGCCGCCGGCGATCTGCGGGGTCAGGCTCGAGGTCGCCCAGGTGTCCATGACGTCGGGGTCGCCCATGAAGCCGCCTGGCGCATTGCGCTGCGACTCGGTGAAGCCCTCGGGGGCATCGGTGCTCGGATCGATCGGCAGGTCGGACTCCTGCGGCAGCAGCACCTCGTCGTAGCGCGGGTTGCCGTCTGCGTCGAGGCGGTACCACAGGGGGATGGGCACGCCGAAGAACCGCTGGCGGCTGATGAGCCAGTCGCCGTTGAGGCCCTCGACCCAGTTCTCGTAGCGCACCTTCATGTGGGCCGGATGCCAGGCGAGCTCGCTGCCGCGCTGCACCAGGCGCTCGCGCAGCTGCGGGTCGCGTCCGCCGTTGGTGATGTACCACTGGCGTGTGGTGACGATCTCGAGCGGCTTGTCGCCCTTCTCGAAGAACTTGACCGGGTGCGTGATCTCGCGCGGCTCGCCGACGAGGTGCTCGCCCTCGCGCAGCAGCGTGACCACGCGCTCCTTGGCGGTGTGGCTGGTCGCGCCGGCGATGTGCTCGTAGGCCGCCTGCGCTGTCGTGCTGGTGATCCACTCGGGGACCTCGGCCAGGATGCGACCGTCCCAGCCGATGATCGGCCGCGTCGGCAGCTGCAGCTCGCGCCACCAGATGACGTCGGTGAGGTCGCCGAAGGTGCAGATCATCGCGATGCCGGACCCCTTCTCGGGATCGGCGAGCGTATGGGCCAGCACCGGCACCTCGACGTCGAAGACCGGCGTGGTCACGGTGGTGCCGAACAGGGGCTGGTAGCGCGGGTCATCGGGATGCGCCACGAGCGCCACGCAGGCCGCGAGCAGCTCGGGGCGCGTGGTCTCGATGAACACCTGCGTCGCGGGGTCGGCCGTGGTGGGGAACCCGATGCGGTGGTAGGCGCCCGGGCGCTCGCGGTCCTCGAGCTCGGCCTGCGCGACGGCGGTGCGGAAGGTGACGTCCCAGAGCGTGGGCGCCTCGGCCTGGTAGGCCTCACCGCGCTTGAGGTTGCGCAGGAACGCGAGCTGGCTGGCCATCTGGGCGTTGCTGTCGATGGTCTGGTAGGTCTGCGACCAGTCGATCGACAGCCCGAGGCGGCGCCACAGGTGCTCGAAGACGACCTCGTCCTCGACCGTGAGCTGCTCGCAGAGCTGGATGAAGTTGCGCCGGCTGATGGCGACCTGCTGCTTGGCGTCGGGCTGCGCCGGGGGAGTGAAGTCGGGGTCGTACGGCAGGCTCGGGTCGCAGCGGACGCCGTAGAAGTTCTGCACGCGGCGCTCGGTGGGCAGGCCGTTGTCGTCCCAGCCCATCGGGTAGAAGACCTCGAAGCCGCGCATGCGCTTGTAGCGGGCCATGCAGTCGGTGTGGGTGTACGAGAAGACGTGCCCGACGTGGAGCGAGCCGCTCACGGTCGGCGGGGGCGTGTCGATCGAGAAGACCTGCTCACGCGTCTTGGAGCGATCGAAGGTGTAGGTGCCCTGCTGGTCCCAGCTGCCCGCCCAGCGGTCCTCGATGCCGTCGAGGGTGGGCTTCTCTGGAACGCGGGTGCCGGTCATGGTCGCCAATCGTATTGCGGCCCGCACCTCCCTAGACTGCTGCACCGTGGCCCCTTCCCCTGCAGAGCAGCATGCCGCCCTCGCCGAGGTGTGGCAGGACCTGCTCGCCCGGTGGCCCGAGAGCCAGCTCGAGCCGTCGCTGGCGCGCATCGCGTCCCTGACGACCCTGCTGGGCGACCCGCAGGCCTCGGCGCCGGTCATCCACGTCACCGGCACCAACGGCAAGACCTCGACGGCGCGGATGATCGAGATCCTGCTGCGGTCCTACGGGCTTCGCACCGGCCTGTTCACGTCGCCGCACCTCATCGACCCGCGCGAGCGGATCTGCCTCGACGGCGAGCCGGTCGACGCCGAGCGCTTCCTGCGCGTCTGGGCCGACGTCTCCCCGTACATCGACCTCGTCGACGCCAACTCCCAGGCCGACGGCGGTCCGCGCCTGTCCTTCTTCGAGGTCATGACGGCGCTGGCCTTCGCGACCTTCGCCGACGCGCCGGTCGATGTCGCCGTCATCGAGGTCGGCATGGGCGGTTCCTGGGACGCCACCAACGTCGCGCACGGGCAGGTGGCGGTCATCACGCCGATCGACCTCGACCACCAGCACTACCTCGGCGACACCATCGCGCAGATCGCCGCCGAGAAGGCCGGCATCATCAAGCCCGACTCCTACGCGGTGCTGGCCGGCCAGGACGAGGACGCGGCCGCAGTGCTCTCGGCCCGCGTGGCCGAGGTCGGGGCGATCGCCTTCCGCGAGGGCGTCGACTTCGGGCTCATGGACCGCCAGATCGCCGTCGGCGGCCAGATGCTGAGCCTGCAGGGCATCGGCGGGCGCATCGACGAGGTCTTCCTGCCGCTGTTCGGCGAGCACCAGGCCCGCAATGCGGCCGTGGCCCTGTGCGCGGTCGAGGCCTTCATGGGCGCTGGCCGCCCGCCCGTCGACGACGACGTCATCCGGGCCGGCTTCGACCAGGTCACCTCGCCGGGGCGACTGGAGATCGTGCGCCGCACGCCCACCGTCGTGGTCGACGCCGCCCACAACCCCGCGGGAGCCCGGGCCCTGGCCCATGCCCTCGAGGACTCCTTCGAGTTCGCGACGCTCGTCGGCATCATCGGCGTGCTCGCCGACAAGGACCCGCTCCAGTTCCTCATCGCCCTCGAGCCGATCCTGTCCACCGTGATCGTCACCGCACCGGCGTCGCCACGAGCCCTGAGCGCCGAGGCCCTGCAGACGATCGCCGTCGAGGTCTTCGGCGAGGACCGCGTGCTCATCGCCGGCTCGCTCGCGCAGGCCATCGACGAGGCGGTGACCCTGGCGGAGGCCGATGCCGTCTACGGCGGCGGGGGTGTGCTCGTCACCGGCTCGATCGTGCTCGTCGGCGAGGCCAAGGACCTCCTGCAGTCCGGCCGGAGGCACCTGTGAAGGTCCTGTGCTCGGCGGTGCTGAGCCTGGAGGCGATCGTCGTCCTCCTGGCCATCCCCATCGCCACCACCAACGGCTCGGTCGAGAACACGGCCCTGGCCGTGTGGCTCGGCTTCGGCATCGCGCTGCTCCTCCTGCTGACCGTCGGCCTGCTGCGCCGGCCCTGGGGCATCACGGTCGGCTGGGTGCTGCAGGTCGTCGTCCTGGCCATCGGCTTCTTCGTCCCGGCCATGTTCATCGTCGGCGGGATCTTCGCGGCGCTGTGGTTCGTGTCGATCTGGCAGGGGCTGCGCATCGACGCGATCAAGGCCGAGCGGGCGGCGCAGGCGCCCCCGGTAGTCTGAACGTCCCACGATTCATGAAGGAGCAACATGTCTGAGCGCACCCTGGTCCTGGTCAAGCCCGATGGCGTCGAGCGCGGCCTGGTCGGCGAGGTGCTCGGTCGCATCGAGCGCAAGGGGTTCAGGGTCGTCGCCCTCGAGCTGCGCACCCTGACCGCCGCCGTCGCCGAGGAGCACTACGGCGAGCACCGCGGCAAGCCCTTCTTCGACAGCCTGGTCACCTTCATCACCAGCGGCCCGCTCGTCGCCGCCGTCATCGAGGGCGAGGCGGCGATCGTGTCGTGGCGCTCGATGATGGGTGCGACCAACCCGGCCAGCGCAGCGCCCGGCACGATCCGCGGCGACCTGGCCACGGAGATGCAGATGAACGTCACGCACGGCTCGGACTCCCCGGAGTCGGCCGCGCGCGAGATCGCGCTCTTCTTCCCGGGCCTGTAGCCCATGCGCCCCACCGTGCTGGGCCTGGGCCTGGGCACCGCTGTGGGCGGCGCCGTCGGCCTGAAGGCGCGCGGGGCCACGCTGGTGCCCTGGCCGACGAAGGTGCGCGACGCCTTCCCGGGCGTGCTCGGCGGGCTCACCGGTACGGCAGCGGGGCTGACGACCGACCTCCTCATCGCCGCGGCGCGGCGTCCGCAGCGGGTGCCGACCGCCCTGCTGGCCACCGCCGGCATCTTCGTCGTCGCCGGCGCGGCCGGTCGCGTCGCCGCGGGCCGGGTGCTCGGCGGCATGCAGCAGGGCAGCCGCACGCTCGACGCCGGCTTCTCCGCAGCCCCGCAGTCACCGCTCGTCACCGGCTCGGCCGCCTCCGCGGTGCCGCTGGCGACGCTGGGGCGTGAGGGCGCGCGCTTCGTCGGTTCCGTCACGAGCGACGACGACGTCCAGTTCGTGCTCGGCCAGGCCCGCATCGCCGAGCCCGTGCGCGTCTTCATCGGCGTCGACGCCGCTGCCACCATCGCCGAGCGCGTGCAGCTGGCGATGCACGAGCTGCGCCGCACCGGGGCCTTCGACCGCTCGCACCTGCTCATCCAGGCGCCGGCCGGCACCGGGTACGCCAACACCACGCCGGTCGACGTCCTGGAGATCCTGACCCGGGGCGACTGCGCCGCGGTGGCCGTGGGCTACGGACTGCTGCCCTCGTTCCTGTCACTGGGCAAGGTGGCCGAGGCGTCGCAGACCCAGCGCGAGCTGCTCGACGCCATCGCCGCCGAGCTGCGCGACCGGCCCGCACGACCACGCCTGCTGCTCTACGGCGAGAGCCTGGGAGCCCGCGTCCAGGAGGAGGCCATCCCGGCTGGCCTGGCCGACCTCGACGCCTACGGCATCGACCAGGCCCTGTGGGTGGGCACGCCCGGCGGCGCGACCGCCGACGACTTCCATGCCCGCTGCGCGGCCTCGTCGATCACCATCGACCGTCCCGAGCAGATCCCGGCCGACCTCACGACCCGGCCGCGGGTGTGGTTCCTCGAGCACGACGGCGACCCGGTCGTGCGCTTCCGCCCCGAGCTCATCACCGAGCGCCCGGCCTGGCTGGCCCCCGGCGAGCCGCGTGGGCGCAACATCCCCGAGTCGATGCAGTGGCTGCCGGGCATCACGTGGGCGCAGGTGCTCGTCGATGTCCTGTTCGCGACGAATGTGAAGCCCGGGGACTTCCAGAGCCTGGGCCACGACTACCGCGCGGATCTGGGCGCGGCGACCACCAGCGCCTTCGCCCTGGAGGCCACGCCCGACCAGGCCGCCCGGCTCGAGACGCGCCTGCGCGCGCTCGAGATCGCCAGGGCCCAGCGCATCGAGGTCACCGCCTGACCGTGGGGGGCCGTAAGATGGGTCTTCCGCTCACGAAGGGCCACTTCCCCTATGGCTACTGCATCGTCCTCGTTCGTCGGCCGCGACATGGCCGTCGACCTAGGCACGGCCAATACGCTGGTCTATGTGCGTGGGCGCGGGATCGTGCTGAACGAGCCCTCGGTGGTGGCCATCAACAACAACACCGGCGGCATCCTGGCCGTGGGCTCCGAGGCCAAGCGCATGATCGGGCGCACCCCCGGCAACATCGTGGCCATCCGTCCGCTCAAGGACGGCGTGATCGCCGACTTCGACACCACTGAGCGCATGCTGCGCTACTTCATCCAGAAGGTGCACCGTCGCCGCCACCTGGCCAAGCCCCGCCTCATCATCTGCGTGCCCTCAGGCATCACGGGCGTCGAGCAGCGCGCGGTCAAGGACGCCGGCTACGCGGCAGGCGCCCGCAAGGTGTTCATCATCGAGGAGCCCATGGCCGCCGCGATCGGCGCCGGCCTGCCCGTCCATGAGCCCACGGGCAACATGGTCGTCGACATCGGCGGCGGCACCTCCGAGGTCGCCGTGATCTCGCTCGGCGGCA
>JAQTXL010000086.1 GCA_028688835.1 Candidatus Nanopelagicales bacterium
AGCAAGCTGTGCACGCTGCCCCTGCTGGCCGGTGCGAACATCCCCGGCGACTTCGTGGTGCCCACGGTGGCCGGGTGCATCGACCTGGTGATCCACGTCGAGACTCGGGCGGACGGTTCGCGCAGCATTGCCGCGATCGCCGGTGTCAGCGGGCGTGTGGAGCACGGAGTCATCGAGATCGCCGACCTCTACACCGACGCAGGGCAGGGACTCGTGCGCGGCAGTGGGTTCCCCCCGCATCCGGATCGGTTCCGGCGTGCCGGGTTCGACCTTGCCCATCTGCTGGGCGCGGGTGGCGCCCATGAGCCTGGTCGAGCCGCCTGATGGGGGCCATCGTCGGCCTGATGGTCGCGACCGGTGTCCTGCTCGTCGTGATCGCCGACGGCTCCTTCGGGCAGCAGCGTCGAGCCGCTGGAGGCGGATGGGCGGTGGATCGACTGGCGCGCCGTTCCGGCATCGCCCGCCTCACCGGAGTGCGCCTCATCGGCATCTGCCTTGCCTCAGGCGTGATCTCCGGCGCCGTGGTGATCGCGCTCACGGCCCTGCCCATCGCCGCAGCGCTGGCTGTGATCGCTGGCTGCGCTGTGCCGATCCTGCTGATCCGCAGGCGCATCCACCTCCGACGCCGTGCCCTGCGCCAGCAGTGGCCCGATGCCATCGACAGCCTGGTGTCGGCCGTGCGTGCCGGCATGTCACTGCCCGAGTCGCTCTGCGCGCTCGCCATCGACGGTCCGACGGCGCTGCGACCGGCCTTTGCTGAGTTCGCTGTCGACTACCGCGCCGCCGGTTCATTCGACTCCGCAATGCGCCTCCTCGGCGAGCACCTGGCCGACCCGGTCGCTGACCGCGTCATCGCGGCGCTGCGGATCGCGCGAGAGGTGGGAGGTGCGGATCTTGCTGCCGTGCTGCGCACCGTGAACGCACTGGTCCGCGATGACGCACGCGTGCGCGGCGAGCTCGAGGGACGGCAGAGCTGGACCGTCAATGCCGCGCGACTCGCCATCGCCGCGCCCTGGGTGACCCTCGCACTGCTGTCCACGCGGCCCCAGGCTCTCGACGCCTATCGCACGTCGGCTGGAGCGGTGATCCTGATCGTGGCTGCCCTGGCCTCGCTGCTCGCGTACCGGGTGATGCTGTGGATCGGACGCCTCCCGGAGGAGGAGCGGGTGATCGCCGCATGAGTCGGTCGACGATCGGGGCGCTGCTCGGCATGCTGGTGGCCGTCGGACTACTCGTGAGCCTCACACGCGTGCGGCACCTGCGCAGGCCAGACCTGCTCACGCGCATCACTCCCTACATTCCGGCGTCGGCGCAGGGGCAGCTGCGGCGTCGACATGAGCCGACGACCACGCAGGTGCTCGCCGCGCTGGGTGCCTCCCTGCTTGCCGAGCGCGGCGACCGGCCCACGCTCGACGCCAGGCTCGCCAGCGCCGGACGCACCACAAGCCCCAGCGCGTACCGTCTCGAGCAGGCGATGGCCGCGGGTGCAGGGGCCAGCGTCGGCGTCCTCGTCGCCGTCGGCTGCGTCACCCAGGGCGCTCCAGCACTCATCGCCCTGGTCCTGCCCGGCGTCGGAGCACTCGGCGGTGTTCTGGTCATCGACCGTCTCCTCGGGCAGCAGACACGGGCGCGCAGGCGGCGCATCACCCGCCAGCTGCCGTTCGTGGCTGATCTCCTGGCCTTCGCCGTCGCCGCAGGCGAGCCGCCTGTCGCGGCGCTCGCTCGTGTTGCCGACACCTGTGTCGGGCCGCTCGCCGATGAGGTCCGTGCCTGCCTGTCCGAAATCCGCGGGGGCATGCCGATCGCCACGGCCCTGCGAGCGCTCGCCTCACGCACCGGATCCTCCGAGGTCGATCGCTTCGTCGAGGGACTGGTCGTGTCGCTGGAGCGCGGGACTCCGGTCGCCGACGTCCTGCGTGCCCAGGCGTCCGACGCGCGGGCAGACCAGCGGCGCGTGCTGCTCGAGCTCGCAGGTCGCAAGGAGGTCGGGATGCTCGTGCCTGTGGTCTTCCTCATCCTGCCCACCGTCGTGCTGATCGCCATCTTCCCTGGCGTCCACGGACTCGAGCTGATCGTTCGATGAACCCGAGAGGAGTGGTGACCATGATCCAGACCGCGCGTGCCTGGGCGAGTCGTCGATGGGCGAGGCTGCGCAACCGGCAGCAGCTCCTGATCCCACAGGATCGCGAGCGAGGTGATGTCCCGGGGTGGGTCCTGGTCGCCGTCATGACGGCTGGGCTGGTCACCGCCATCTGGCTGATCGCCGACGATGCCCTCACCTCGGTCTTCGATCGGGCACTGTCGTCGGTGTCGGTGCGGAACTAGACCGTGCGCGCCCCATTGAGGCCTGCAGCCGATGACCGCGGAAGTGCGGTCATCGAGTTCGTGCTGGTTGCGCCGCTGCTGGCCCTGGTCGGGCTCGCTGTCCTCCAGCTCGTCCTTGCGCTGCATGTGCGCAGCACGCTGACCGCTGCAGCCGGCGAAGGAGCACGGGTGGCTGCGCTCATCGGTGTCGACCCCATGATGGGCGAACGTCGGGCGAGGGACGTGCTCGAGGGCAACCTCGCTGCTGACGCGGTCGCCGATGTACGCGTCTCGCAGGTGGTGCTCCGTGGGTCTCGCATGATCGAGGTGACGATCGACGCGCGCCTGCCACTGCTCGGCATGCTCGGCCCCCGAGTCCTCAGCGTCACTGGGCACGCTGTCCAGGAGTCGGTGTGATGAGGCGTGGCGGCAGTGATGACGGCACGGCGGTCATCGAGTTCCTGGTCGTCGCAGTGCTGCTGCTCGTCCCGGTGCTCGCTGCGGCGCTGACCATCGTCGGCGTCCAGGCCGCTGCGCTCGCCTCCACGCAGGCCGTGCGTCAGGCGGGACGTGCCTTCATGATCGCGGACGACGAGAGCAGCGGGCGTCGGTCCGCGCAGCTGGCCTCGGAGGTCGCGCTCAACGATCAGGGCTTCAGTGCACCCGCAGGCGCCTTGACCATCACCTGCGCTGGCCGCTGCCTCGCGCCATCGACGCACGTGCAGGTGCGGCTGGCCTGGGATGTCGACCTGCCATGGATGCCGGGCTTCCTGAGCGACTGGCTGCCGAGCGTTCCGATCACAGCCCAGCAGTCATTCTCGGTGGACACCTATCGCTCGGGCCTTGAGACGTGATGCTGCACTCGCCGCTCCACTCCGGTGAGCGCGGCAGCGTGATCCTGCTCGGCCTCGGCATCCTCGGCGTGTGCCTCGTTGCCGTTGCGGTGGTGGTCGATGCGACCAGCGCCTTCGCGCAGCGGCGTCAGCTGTACTCGCTCGCAGACGCGGCCGCCCTGTCAGGGGTGCAGTCCATCGACCTCGCGTCGTACTACGCCACTGGGGCAGGTGCCGGCACGAGGCTCGATGCGGCGTCCGTGCAGCAGAGGGTCGAGGAGAGCCTGGCGGCCGCCGAAGCTGGTGCAGGAGTTGCGGGCGTGCGCCTCGATGGCGTGCACACCGACGGAGTGTCGGTCCGTGTCGACCTGAGTGCGCCGTTGCGACTGCCGTTCCTGCCCTGGCTCGGAGCTGGTGCGGCGCGGGCCTCGTCGACGGCCCGCCTGGATTATCGCCCCGTCCTGCAGGGAGCGGGCTGACCCCGCTCGCGCCGCAGCAGCGGGCAGCGCACCAGTGCGTCGTGACGAGCGTCCGACCGCACCTCGGCGCTACGTTGGGGTCGGTCGGTGGGCGCTGTGCCGCCATTGCCAGGGAGGGAGCGCGATGACCGGACGAGCACTCGGCGCTGCAGTGATCCTCAGTGCTGGAGTCGTGCTGGCCGGATGCAGCACCCAGTCAGCAGCGCCGCAGCCTTCAGCCCCACTCCAGCTGCTCACGGACGCTCCGACGGCCGCTGCCACGCCGACGCGCATGCCGGCCGAGGATGAGCTGGGCCCGCCGTGGCACCCCGATGACTTCAGCGAGTTCACGGCCGACGTGGCCGGCAAGTGGATCAAGGGCGGCAAGGATCCCTGCGGGGTCGGGCCCAAGTGCTGGTACTGGACTCTCGACATCGTGACGCGCGAAGGCTGCCCCGACGGCGTCTTCGTGAAGGCGAACCTCATCGACAACGGCACCGTGGTCGATGACACGATCGACTCCGTCAGCTCGCTGCGCGAGGGCCAGAAGGCTCGGCTCCAGTTCTGGACCTACAACCGGTCGGTCGACGACCTCGAGGTCACGTCAGTCACCTGCTACTGACCCACCGCGTACTCTTGCTCCCCGTGACATCCATCGACGCTGCCGAGCGCCTTGCCGAGCTGGCGAACACCCTCTCCAGCATCGAGACCGTGCTCGACCTGCCCTCGATGCGCGCCAGCATCACCGACCTCGAGGCCCAGGCCTCGGCGCCTGACCTGTGGGACGACCAGGTCAAGGCCCAGGCCGTCACGTCCAAGCTGTCCTTCCAGCAGGGCGAGCTGCGACGCGTCGAGGCCCTGCGCAGTCGCCTCGAGGACGTGCCGATCCTGCTCGAACTTGCCGAGGCCGAGGGCGACACCGCCTCGACCGAGGAGGCCATGGCCGAACTCGAGTCCCTGGGGGCTGCGATCGGCGAGCTCGAGGTGCGCACGCTGCTGTCGGGTGAGTACGACGCCCGCGAGGCGCTCGTGACGATCCGTGCCGAGGCCGGTGGGGTGGACGCCGCCGACTGGGCCGAGATGCTGCTGCGCATGTACACCCGCTACTGCGAGCGCCACGGCTGGCCCTATGAGGTCTACGAGACGTCGTACGCCGAGGAGGCCGGCATCAAGTCGGCGACCTTCGCGGTCAAGGCGCCCTACGCCTACGGCACGCTCTCGGTCGAGCAGGGCACCCACCGACTGGTGCGCATCTCGCCCTTCGACAACCAGGGCCGCCGGCAGACCTCATTCGCCGGGGTCGAGGTCATCCCGGTCGTCGAGCAGGCCGAGGCGCCCGACATCCCTGAGGACGACATCCGCGTCGACGTCTACCGATCCAGTGGACCGGGCGGTCAGGGCGTCAACACCACCGACTCCGCAGTGCGCATCACCCACATCCCATCGGGCATCGTCGTGAGCTGCCAGAACGAGCGCTCGCAACTGCAGAACCGCGCCACCGCGATGGCTGTGCTCCAGGCCAAGCTCCTCGAGCGCCAGCGCCAGGAGGAGCGGGCCCGCATGGACGCCCTCAAGGGCGACAACTCCGGATCGTGGGGCAACCAGATGCGCTCGTACGTGCTGCATCCGTACCAGATGGTCAAGGATCTGCGCACCGAGACCGAGACCGGCAACACCGCTGCGGTGCTCGACGGTGAGATCGACGCCTTCGTGGAGTCCGGTATCCGGTGGCGCAAGCAGCAAGGATCCGTGGCCTCCTGAGCCCTGGCGCGTACACTCGCTAGGTGATTCTCTTCGACCACGTGACCAAGCTGTATCCCAATCAGCAGAGTCCCGCCCTTGACGACGTCTCCGTGGAGATCGAGAAGGGCGAGTTCGTCTTCCTGGTCGGACCCTCAGGCTCGGGCAAGTCGACCTTCCTGCGGCTGATCCTGCGCGAGGAGCGCCCCACGAAGGGCGCGGTCTGGGTCGCCGGCAAGGAGCTCGGCCACCTGTCGAACTGGAAGATCCCGTACTTCCGCCGCGAGATCGGCACCGTGTTCCAGGACTTCCGCCTGCTCCCGAACAAGACCGTGGCCGAGAACGTCGCCTTCGCGCTCGAGGTCATCGGCAAGCCCAAGGCCCACATCAACAAGGTCGTGCCCGAGGTGCTCGAGGTCGTGGGCCTTGAGGGCAAGGAGGACCGTCGTCCCGACGAGCTCTCCGGCGGCGAGCAGCAGCGCGTGGCCATCGCGCGCGCCTTCGTCAACCGGCCGATGCTCCTCATCGCCGATGAGCCCACGGGCAACCTCGACCCCGGCACCTCCGTCGGCATCATGCAGCTCCTCGACCGACTCAACCGGCTCGGCACCACCGTCGTCATGTCCACGCACGACAGCAACATCGTCGACCAGATGCGCCGTCGTGTGATCGAGCTCGAGGGCGGGCACCTGGTGCGCGACCAGTCCCGCGGCGTCTACGGGTACGCCCAGTAATGCGCGCGCAATTCGTCGCCCGCGAGGTCGGGCATGGCCTCAAGCGCAACCTGACCATGACACTGGCCGTGATCATCACGGTGGCCGTCTCGCTCGGGCTCTTCGGCGGCGCACTGCTGCTGCGCGCGCAGGTGTCGACGATGAAGGACTTCTGGTACGACAAGGTCGAGGTCTCGATCTTCCTGTGCAGCGCCGGCAGCGACACCCCTTCGTGCTCGGGCGGTGCGGTGACCAAGGCGCAGCGCAACCAGATCCAGAAGGACCTCGAGTCCATGAAGCCGCTGGTCGACACCATCTACTACGAGTCGCAGGCCGAGGCCTACCAGCACTTCCAGGAGCAGTTCAAGAACTCGCCGATCGCCGACAACGTGCGCGAGAGCGCGCTGCCGGAGTCCTACCGGGTCAAGCTCAGTGATCCGACCAAGTACGAAGTCGTGGCCTCGGCCTTCGCCGGCCGCCCGGGTGTGGAGCAGGTCAACGACCAGCGGCAGATCCTCGACAAGTTCTTCAAGCTCCTGGGCGGTCTGCAGGCGATCGCTCTGGCCATCGCGGTGACCATGCTCGTGGTCACGGTGCTGCTCATCGTCAACACCATGCGCGTGGCCGCCTTCAGCAGGCGTCGTGAGACCAGCATCATGCGGCTGGTCGGAGCGTCGAACTTCTACATCCAGCTGCCCTTCCTCCTCGAAGCCGCATTTGCGGCCGGCGCGGGGGCACTGCTCGCAATCGGCGCGCTGGTGCTCACCAAGGCGGTCCTGGTCGACTCGATCGTCGCACCGTCCTTCCAGTTCACCTCCTTCGTCGGGTGGGACGCGGTGGTGGCCATCGCCCCAGTGCTGCTCATCACCGGCATCCTGCTCGCCGGTCTCGCGGCGTTCTTCACGCTGCGCAAGTACCTGCGAGTCTGAGCGCCGCACCGTGTCGAATGCAGAGCCGACCCCTCAGCTGATCCCGCAGCCACGCCCGCTGACCAGGCGTGGTCGCTGGGTGCTCGTGGTCTGCGGTGCCGTCATCGCTGTGCTCTACGCGCTGGTCGTGCACTTCTACAACGCCGAGGGCGGCAGCCTCACCTACGGCGGGATCGGCCGCACGGACGCGACTGGGCTGGTCGTCACCATCGAACCGGTCGACGTCGTGCCGCAGACCGACCGGGTGACCCTGAACGTGAGCCTCGAGGCCCAGGGCGCCGGAATCGTCGATGCAGATCAGGCGCTGATCAACCCCATGCGTGTCCTGCTGGTCAGCTCGCTGGGCACCCAGGAGGTCAAGTACTCCGCCGGAGAGCTGCTCGGCCGGTTCGAGACGGTGATCGGGCTCGATGGCGAGCAGGCGCTCTACCCATTCGACAACTACCAGGGGCTGTTCTTCGTGACGGCCGAGACCGTCAGCCCGACGAGCATTCAGGGTGCAGGAGCCGTCAGGACCGTGCCCGTCGGGCTGCAGTCCGACGGCGGCGTCAGCGGCTGGGACACGATCGCCAACTTCTCCGACGGCATGGTGGCCAACGCTGCCGGCGAGCTCGACCTCACGCGATCGTTCTCCACGCGCGTGTTCGCGCTGCTCATGCTCTCGCTGGTCATCGTGCTGTCCGGTGCAGCGCTGCTCGTCGCCTCGATGGTCTTCACGAACCGCCGTCGCGCCGAGGTGACGCTGCTGACCTGGACCGGCGCCGTGCTCTTCGCCCTCCCGCTGCTGCGCACGTACCTGCCCTACGGACCGCCCGTCGGTGCCGCGATCGACGTGTATGTCTACCTCTGGGCCATCGTCGCCGCTGTCAGTGCGGTCACCTTGCTCGTCGTCGCCTGGTTGCGACAGAATCGAGCCGTCCTGGAAGCCGCACGAGAGAAGACCCATGGCTCGTGAGCAAGGGCGCAAGCTCATCGCACAGAACAAGAAGGCACGGCACGACTACTCGATCGAGGACGTGTTCGAGGCCGGACTCGTGCTCACCGGCACCGAGGTCAAGTCCCTGCGTGCCGGCCGCGCGACCCTGACTGACGGCTTCGCCAGCGTCGATGACGGTGAGATCTGGCTCCGGGGCGTCCACATCCCCGAGTACGACCTCGGCACCTGGACCAACCATGAGCCCCGACGTGCCCGCAAGCTGCTCATGCGCAAGGACGAGATCCGGCGCATCATCAAGACCACCAAGGAGTCCGGGCTCACCCTGATCCCACTGTCCCTGTACTTCAAGGACGGCTATGCCAAGGTCGAGATCGCGCTGGCCCGCGGGCGCAAGTCCTACGACAAGCGTCAGGCGATCGCCGAGCGGGAGTCCAAGCGCGAGGCCTCGCGCGCCATCGGTCGTGCGTCCAAGGGGCGCGCGGACTCGTGAGGTCGCTCATGGAATGCGTCATTTGACGCCGCGGTTACCATGGGCACGAGCCCTAGGCTCACTGCAACTGCATAACTCAACAGGGGGTGAACGGTTTCGACGGACAGATGTTTTGACCGGAGAAGCGTGTCGAGAATCAAGGTGATCTCGTTAAGAATCCTTGAACAACAATAACTGCCAACAAAACGCAGTCTGCAGACGCTTACGCCCTCGCGGCATAAGTAATTGATCTGCCGTCAGCCCGATGCGTCCCCGAATCGGGGTCTGACGTCGCTAGGGGACTCACCGAAGGCACCGGTCACGGGCGCTGGAGGAACACCAAACAGTGACTGGACCGCCCAGTGCAGTGCCGCACGAAGCACTGGGGTCAAGACAGCGACAGCGCGGCTACACACGTAGAAGGACGGAAGAATCCTGCACGGACCCGGGTTCGATTCCCGGCACCTCCAC